>CAIJGS010000115.1 GCA_903820285.1 uncultured Verrucomicrobia subdivision 3 bacterium
ATGCCCGGATTGGTTTCACAACGCAAAGTTTGGTATTTGGGCCTGTTTCGGGCCGCAAAATGTACCGGAAGACGGCGACTGGTATGCGCGCAACCTGTACGCGGAAGGTAGCCGGCAAAACAAATATCATGTCGCCCATTACGGGCCGCCGTCGCAGTTCGGTTTCAAGGATATTATCCACCTTTGGAAGGCGGAAAACTTTGACGCGGAAAAACTCGTCGCCCTTTATAAACGGGTCGGCGCACAATATTTCTTTGCGATGGCCAATCATCACGACAACTTCGACCTTTACGACAGCAAGTATCAGGCGTGGAACAGCGTCAATATCGGACCGCACCGGGACATCGTCGGCGCTTTCGCCAAGGCGGCGCATGAACAAGGTCTGCCTTTCGGTGTCAGTGTTCACGCCGCGCACGCCTGGAGTTTCTACGAAATTGCCCAGAGCGCTGACCAGACCGGCCCGCTCGCCGGCGTGCCTTACGATGGCAAATTAACGAAGGCCGACGGAACGGGTAAATGGTGGGAGGGCCTCGATCCGCAGGATCTCTATTCACAAAATCACATGCCTGGTTTGCATTTTAGTAATGCCAACTCCATTCACGGCCAATGGAATTGGGGCAATGGCGCCAGCATTCCCGATCAGGCCTACTGCGATAAATTTTACAACCGCACCATTGACCTCATCCACAAATATAAGCCTGATTTGATTTATTTTGACGACGATGCCTTGCCGCTGTGGCCGGTCAGTGATGCCGGTTTGAAAATCGCCGCCGACTTTTACAACTACAACCTGAAACAGCACGACGGCAAGCTGGAGGCAGTCCTTTTTGGCAAAATGCTTTCCGCTGACCAGCAGAAATGCCTTGTTCGCGACATCGAACGTGGCGCGGCGAACACCATCGAGGCGCAACCATGGGAGACGGACACCTGCATTGGCAACTGGCATTACGATCGTGCCCTTTACGATAAAAACCACTATAAAAGTGCGCAGACCGTCATCCAGATGTTGTGCGATATCGTCAGCAAAAACGGCGATTTGCTGCTCAACATTCCTGTACGCGGCGACGGCTCAATTGACGACAAGGAACAGGCCGTGCTCGCCGGCATCGGCGCGTGGATGGACGTGAACAAAGAATGTATCTTCGGTACGCGCCCATGGAAAATATTCGGCGAAGGCCCGGCGTCGGTCGGTGCGGCTCTTTCCGCGCAAGGCTTCAACGAAGGCAAAGGGAAACCATTCACCGCTGCCGACGTGCGCTACACGACCAAGGACAACCTGCTTTACGCCATCGTCCTCGGAACTCCCCAACAAGATTTGCAGATCAAATCGCTCGGCACGGCGGCGAAGTTACTCGCCAAACCCATTGGCCACATCACGCTGCTCGGCAGCGACGAGAAAGTGGAGTGGACGCAAACGGTCGAGGCACTTACCATCAAGGCCCCGGCAAAATCACCGAATAACATCGCCATTGTTTATAAAATCACACCGTTGTGATTGGGGGAGATTCTTGCATAGCAAAAAATTAAATTGCTGTCTTATTGCATTGATGTGGGTGCTTGGCTCGTCGGGCAGGCTTCCTGCGGGGGAACTGCCCGCTCCGCTCACGCCCGCGTCGCCGCCGGCGCCCTGCATAAACGGCCCTGGTGTTTTTGGGGTTCGCCCCGGGTCGAAGTTTCTGTACACCATTCCCGCCACCGGCGACCGGCCAATGGCATTCAGTGCGGATCATTTGCCGGCCGGACTTAAACTTGACGCCCGCACCGGCTTCATTACCGGTGAGTTGGAAACCAAAGGAGTATGTCCGATGGTACTGCGAGCGACCAACGCACTCGGCGTGGCGGAGAAGAAATTCCGCATTGTGGTCGGCGACCAGATCGCGCTGACGCCGCCGATGGGCTGGAACAGCTGGAATTGCTGGGCGGAGTCGGTGGATCAGGAAAAGGTATTGCGTTCGGCTCACGCCCTGGTTGCTTCCGGTCTCATCAATCACGGCTGGACTTATGTGAACATTGACGATTCTTGGCAGGGAGAGCGTGGCGGTGCCTTCAACGGCATTCAGCCCAATAAAAAATTTCCCGACCTGAAATCGCTATGCCACCAGCTTCATGGCCTGGGGCTCAAGGCCGGCATCTATTCGACCCCGTGGATCACGTCGTATGCAAAATATGTCGGTGGTTCCAGCGATGCGACGGACGGTGCATGGTCAAACAAACGGGCCAGCACAAAATTCTGGCATTGCGGAAAACATTATTTTGCGGACAACGACGCCCGGCAGTTCGCGGAGTGGGGCTTTGATTATTTGAAGTACGACTGGAATCCCATTGATGTGCGCCACACGGCGGAAATGTCCGCCGCTTTGCGAAAGACCCGGCGGGACATCGTCTTCAGCCTCTCCAACACCGCACCCTTTGACCATGCTGACGACTGGGCCAGGCTCGCCAATTGCTGGCGCACTACCTCCGATATTTTTGACGGCTGGAACGATAATGCCAAGACAGGCTATAATTACGGCGTTTCAGAAATCGCCTTTAATCAGGATCGGTGGGCACCCTATTCCGGGCCCGGGCATTGGAATGACCCGGATATGCTCGTCGTCGGGCAGGTTGGCTGGGGCGCCCAACTACATGCTACCCGGCTGACGCCGGACGAACAATATGCGCACGTCAGCATGTGGTGCCTGCTTTCGGCCCCGTTGCTGATTGGGTGCGATTTGGAGCAGTTGGATCCATTTACCATCGGACTGTTGAGCAACGATGAAGTGTTGGCGCTGGATCAGGATGAGTTGGGCCGGCAGGCGGTCCGGGTGGCGGCGATTGGTCCGGTGGATGTTTTTGCCAAGGAACTCGCGGACGGTTCCAAAGCCTTGGGCTTTTTTAATCGGGGTGATGATCTCGCCAAAATCAATTTCAACAAACTCGTGTACATCGGATTGGCCGGCACTTGGCGGGTGCGGGATCTTTGGCGGCAAACGGATTTGCCGAAGGTCAAAAACGCCCTCAAGTTGAGCATACCCGCCCACGGGGTCATTTTGCTTGAATTTATTCCCTCCATGCAAAAGATTTAACGCCGACCATCACCACGATTTTTTTATGCGCCCACCATTTTTTGACACTTTTTGTAAAACCACCCTCTGTGTGACGTTAACCGGCATCGTCGGGCTAGCGGCCGTTCATGCACAGCAGCTTGCCTTTCCCGGGGCGCTGGGATATGGCCAGTACGCCACGGGCGGGCGGGGCGGCACGGTCTACCATGTGACCACGCTGGCGGACAGCGGACCGGGTTCGTTTCGCGACGCGGTGAGCCAGGGAAATCGCACCATCGTTTTCGATGTAGGGGGCTACATCAATCTTGCCTCGGCGGTGTCTGCCAAGAGTGGCTTGACCATTGCCGGCCAAACCGCCCCGGGCGGCGGCATTGGCTTGATGGGTAATGAATTGTCCTTCTACGGCGATAACAATATCATTTGCCGACACTTGCGCGTTCGGCAGGGCGGCAGCAGCACCGGTTCCAGCGGCATCAACATCGGCTCCGGAAATGGCTATGCCAGCAACATGATTTTCGACCACACCTCGGTGGAGTTCGGACAGTGGGACAGCATTGATGCGGTACACACCACGGACTTTTCGATCCAAAACTGCATCATCGCCAACCCCATCAACCAGCAATTCGGCGCGCATGTGGAAGGCGGGGATGCTTGCTATTTTAACAACCTCTGGGTCAATGCCCACAATCGCCAACCGCTGGCCAAGGCCAACACGGTTTATATCAACAATGTCGTTTATGATTATCAGGCTGCCTACACGTGCGGCAACACCGCTGGGCACTATAGCCATGACATCGTTAATAATTATTTCATCATCGGACCTTCCAGCACCAGTTTGACCGGTGACTTTTTCCAAGTAAACGGGAACCAGACAATTTATGGCGTCGGCAACCTGATGGATACCACCAAGGACGGCGTGTTGAATGGCGCTCCTTCCGAACCCGGCAGCAGCATCGTCGCGGCCACGCCGTGGTCGCCGCTCACGGCCACTATTCCCACGGTGTCCGCTCAAAACGCCTACCGGATTGACGTTTCCCAGGCCGGACCCTTTCCACGCGACCCATTGGATTCGCAAGTCATCAGCCAGGTGATGTCGCTGGGCACGGCGGGGGCGATCATCACCAACCCTGGCCAGACCGGTTTGCCAAATGGCGGTTATGGGACCATTGACGGCGGTACGGCTTTAGTGGACTCCGATCAGGACGGGATGCCGGATATTTGGGAAAATGTCACCGGCTCAAATCCGCTCGTTGCCGATAACAACACTGTCGCCGCTGACGGTTATACGCTGCTCGAACATTATTTGAACTGGCTGGCCGGGCCGCACGCGTTCGTGCAGACAAATGCCACGGATATTGATCTATGGCCGTACACGCTCGGCTTTACCAACGGCGCCACTTATTCGTTTGCGAATCTGACGAACTGCACGGTGACACTGACAAACTCGCATTACGCCCACTTTGTCCCCAAAACAAATTTTACCGGCCTGGCGAGTTTCGATTTCGCCGTGAGCAACCCCGATGGGAGCACCATGACCAACACGATGGGACTGCTGATCTCGGTCATTTACATTCCGAAAAACCTCGTGTGGGTCGGTGATGGTTCGAACAACATTTGGGACACCACGAACACCGCCGATTGGTTCAACGGCAACAACCTCGTCACCTTCAGTACGAGCGACAGCGTGACCTTTGACGACACCGGCTCGGCCAATCCCGCCATCAACATCAACAGCCCCGTCGCGCCCGGCAGCATCGTGTTCAATGCCAGCCAGCAGGATTACACCCTCGGCGGCAACGGCGCGATCAGCGGCGCGGCCTCGCTGACGAAATCCGGCACGGATAGCTTGTTCGTCAACAACGCCAACAGCTTCAGTGGTAACATCAATCTGAACAGCGGCACGATTCAGCTAAACAACGGCGGCACGCTTGGCACCGGGAGCATCATTTTCCAGAACGGTTCGCTTGTCAACAACTGGGCGGCCGGCACGCAGCCGGGGTTCTCCAATCCCATCATCGTCACCAACAACGGGACGGCCAACATCAATTTGGGCAGCCGCATCGCGCTCTCCGGCAACATCAGCGGCACCGGCACCTTGAACATTACCGCGCAAAGCACCGTGGCGCGTGACGATCTGAACGGTAACGCCACCGGGTTCACCGGCACGGTAAATTTTCTCGGCAACGGCCAGATGCGCGGCCGTGCAAACGGCGGGTTTTTTGTTGGATTTCCGAATGCCGCGACCGTAATGAATTCGCCCGTCTCACTGGGATTTTATGATGGCTCAGGCGGCAACACCTTTTACTTTGGCGCTTTGTCCGGCACCAATCCGGCCACGGCGCTGTATCTGAGTTATGCCGGCGTCCCGACGTTGAACATCGGCTCGCTCAATTTGAGCACTTCGTTTGCGGGCCAGTTTCAAAACTCCATCAATCTGGTCAAAGTGGGCACTGGAACGCTGACCCTGACCGGTGCCAGTACGCATACCGGCGCTACGACGGTGAGCGCCGGTGCATTGCTGGTAACCGGTGCCATCAGCAACAGCCTGGTGACGGTGGCAAACGGCGGAGCCCTGCGCGGCACCGGCTATTTGGGCGGCGGCATTACTGTGCAGGCGGGTGGCGGCATTTTGCCGGGCATGTTGAATGGCCAGGCGGGCACTCTCAACGTGAGCAACAACCTGACGCTCGCTTCGCCCAATCTGTTTTTTGATCTCTCCAGCTCTCCCGCCGGGGCGAACGACAAAATTGTGATGCAAGGCGGCTCGCTGGCGATGAGCGGCGTGAACAACTATATTTTCTATCCCATCAACGGCTATTATGGCGCGGGCACGTATGACCTGATTGACGGCGCGACCACCTCGACTGCCTGGAGCAGTGTCACGCAAAATTTCCCCACCAGCACCCGTCAGACCTTCAACCTCTACAGTTCGGCGGCCGGCAGCAACCCGTCGTATGTCCGGCTCGCCGTCACTGGCAACTCCAGTTCACTGGTGTGGCAGGGCACGAATGGCAATAATTGGGATAATGCCACGACCAACTGGCTGAGTGGTTCCGCGGCCGACAAGTTTTTTAATTTGGACCTCGTCCAGTTCGATGACACTTCAACCAATGCCAGTGTCAACATCATTGGCACCGTCCAACCGGCAACCGTGGTGGTTACCAATGCCGCCCTCAATTATACCATCGGCGGAGGCGCCCTGGCGGGATTCGCCAGCCTGACCAAAAACGGGTCCGGCATGCTGACCCTCAATTCCAGCAACAGCTACAGCGGCGGAACGCTGGTGAATGGCGGAACGTTGCAGTTTGTGAACAATTATTTTGCCGGCGGCACGGGTCCCATTACCTTGAACGGTGGCACGCTGTTTCTGAATGGAATTGGTACGGGCACGCCGGTTTCCTGTGCGGGCTCAAACACCTTTCAGACCTATGGCCAGCCTTATGCGGGGTTTAATCTGGTGGGTTCGGGCTGGCTGAACCTCAATATCGGTGGCGGCGGAGTGTTTTCTCCGGGGGGCGACTGGAGCGGGTTCGGCGGCACGCTCTATTTTGTGACCGGCAACTGGATCCGCGAACTGAATACCGTAAGCTTCGGCAGCTCCAACGCTGTGTGGAATTTTGGCAGCAACGGTGGCCTTTACAATAAGAACGGCGGCGCAACCATCTATTTGGGCGCGCTGTTTGGCGGTCCCGGGGCGGGTTTATCTGGGGCCACGACCGCCACGGCCACCCTCACCACCTATGTCGTCGGCGGGGTGAACACCAACAGCATTTTTAATGGCACTATTTCCGATGGCGGGGCCGCCGCCACCGCCTTGGTTTTCAACGGTCCGGGCACCCTGACCTTGGCCGGGGCCGATACATTTACTGGTGGCACGACGGTGAATGCTGGTTCACTGATCGTCAATACCGCCATCGGCACCGGTACTGGCACCGGACCCGTTAGCATTAATCCGGGAGCCACTTTAGGCGGCAACGGTATCATTGGCGGCCAGGTATCGTTTGCTGCCGGGTCCACGCTTGCGCCGGGCAGCAACGGGTTTGGCACCCTGACCATCACGAATAATCTGGGTTTGAACAATGCCAGTATGCTTCAGTTCCAACTCG
Organism: uncultured Verrucomicrobia subdivision 3 bacterium; assembly: GCA_903820285.1. GTDB lineage: Bacteria > Verrucomicrobiota > Verrucomicrobiia > Limisphaerales > UBA11358 > UBA11358. The sequence goes on from CAIJGS010000115.1 coordinate 7,151, forward strand.
GGACGAACAGCAGCCAGGTCGCTGTTGCCGGCGACCTGACCCTGGGCGGGACCCTGAACCTGAGCGCGGGGGCCGGCTTTGGCGCGGGCACTTATACGCTATTCACCTATGGTGGCACGTTGAGCGTCGGCACGCTCACGCTGGGTTCGCTCCCGGCCGGTCATACCTATGTGCTTGATACTACCTCGGTGGCAGGGCAGGTGAATCTGATCGTAACCCAACCGAGTTTTGGGAACATTCAGACGACCGCCAGCGGGCTGGTGATCAGTGGCACCGGCGGGACACCAAACACGAGTTATTATGTGCTTGGCACAACCAATCTCTTGTTACCCCCGGGTGGCTGGACGCGTCTTCTGACCAATCAGTTTGATGCCAATGGAAATTTTATTTTTACCAATGTCTTCAACGCTGGCGCGGCCCCCAAATTTTACCGGTTGCAATTGCCTTGAGCATGTTGCTGCCGTGAGTAATCAGGAAATGATATGCGGCACCCATCGGCGCATTTATAGCCCGCCTACCTCAATGAAATATATTTCATCACAGCCCTTTCACGCCCTGTCTCGGTGGCTGCTGGTGCTGTCCTTTTTGTTTGCCGTCAGCTTTTGGGTGGATGCCGACGTTGGAAATCAGGGTGCCTGGGGCGACCAAGGAGACGGATCGTTTAAAAATCCGGTGCTGCCCGGGGACTTTTCGGATCCGGATGTCATCCGGGTCGGGAGTGATTACTATTTCATCACCTCCACCTTTCAATATTCGCCAGGCATGGCGGTGTTGCATTCCAAGGATCTGGTAAACTGGCAATATCTAAGCCATTGCGTAGCTGATTTGACGCAGTTGGGACCGGAGCTGAACTGGGACCGGATGAACCGTTACAATCGGGGGATTTATGCGGGGGCAATCCGCTATCATGCAGGTCGGTTTCAGGTATATTTTACTACGATGGATGAGGGGGTTTTCATGACCTCGGCGACAAATGCCGCCGGTCCTTGGGAGCCGGTGACGTGTGTTTCAGACCGGCATGGCTTTGATGACCCATGTCCGTTCTGGGATGATGACGGTCAGGCTTACCTGCTGCTCAGCACGCCCGGGAAAAATTGGTGGACGCATATATTTAAGCTAAGTCCCGACGGGAAGACCATTGATCTGGCCAGCGAGCGGATCATTGATGACTATCAGAGCAGCGAGGGTAACAAGCTTTATAAATTCAAAGGCATCTACTATGTGTTCCACAATCAAGTCGTGCCGCATGGTCCGCGGGTCGGCGTCATGATGCGTTCCACCAACCTGTTTGGTCCGTATGAGAAAAAAATCATTCTGGAAGATTTTCCCGGGCGCTATGACCGCCAGCCCAACCAGGGCGGACTCTTGCAAACCGAGGCCGGCGATTGGTGGTTTATCACCCATCAAGGGCGCGGCGAAACCGGCACGTATGACGGCCGGCCGGCGAGTTTGTTGCCGGTCAAATGGGTGGATGGCTGGCCGATTCCCGGAATTATGGACCGGCATGGCGCGGGCACAATGGCCTGGAGTGGGAAAAAACCGATCAACGGGTTTCCTCCTGAAGTGCCACAGAGCGATGATGAATTTTCCGCGCCAACCCTGGCGCCCCAATGGGAATGGAATTACCAGCCGCGTGCGGGCAAATGGTCGCTGACCGAACGGCCCGGCTGGTTGCGGTTGCATGCATTTCCCCCGCTTAAACCGGGGAATTTCTTCAAGGCCGGGGACACGCTAACACAGCGCATCATGGGCTGTGGTGGTGGAACGGTGTTGACCAAGCTGGACTTAAGCGGCATGGCGGACGGACAAACGGCTGGAGTATGCCTGTACTGGAGCGAGGTGTGTACTTTGGGGGTTGAGCAGCACACTGGAGTGCGGCAAGTAGAGTTAAATAACCGGGGCACAAACACCTTTGGCATGTTGCTGAAGTCTAATCAGACGGAGGTTTGGTTGAAGGTGCTCATTGATGAGCATGGCAGCAGCACCTTTGCCTGGAGTTTGGATGGCAAGATATTCCGGTCGATAGGCGGGAGCTTCCCCTTTGGCTGGGGCAATTACCGTGGCACCCGGGTGGGAATTTATTCGTATAATGACCAAGTAGACAAGGGTTATGTGGACGTAGATTTTTTTCACTATACTTACGTCGGTCCTCATTCCCGGAACAAATAAAACTAGGAAACAACTCTCGGATGGTCATTTTCTCCACCCAAGTCATACCGCCGGGGTAAAGCAACTACGATCACGTCGTTGTGTCGCTCGAAGAAAGGGGGCGCCCGCGCCCGACGATCCAATCGCTCTTGAAGACTCCCAGACTCCAAAACCGCACACATAGCAGCGGTAGGTGACGATGGTGGTGTCTTGGCATGCGACGGAGCTTACTATAATCGGCGGCCGACTCTTGACCATAGTGGGGCCTCCCAGCCAGTGTTCGCGGGTAAACACAGGGCAAAACAGTAAATATTTGTAACGTTGCGTTCGTTTCTGAAACCGTTACAGGTATGTTTTGCGGCGTGACATCCGCAAGGCGTTGTCTTGGCGGGAATTTGCAGTGGAAGTGCTAAGCTTTCAAGAATGGCGACCCTACCGGGAATCGAACCCGGGCTACCTCCGTGAAAGGGAGGTGTCCTAACCGCTAGACCATAGGGTCGTGAAAGGCCGTTTACTATAGCAGCGCTTTCAATCTTGTCACTAAAAAATTCACGTTTGATTCGAAGTTTTTTTTAGCGTATGCTGACTTCCTTTGCATGAAGATCTTTATTGATGGCAAGTATTGCAGCGAACGCGACGCCAAAGTGTCGGTGTTCGATCACGGTTTGCTTTATGGCGACGGCGTGTTTGAAGGCATCCGCGCCTACAACGGCCGCGTGTTCAAACTCAAAGAGCACATTGACCGCCTGTTCTATTCCGCCAAGGCAATCCTGCTGGAGATTCCCATGACGCACGCCGAGATGATGAAGGCCACGGTGGCCACCATCCGTGCCAATAAACTGCGCGATTGCTATGTGCGCCTGATTGTCACGCGCGGCATCGGCACGCTGGGCCTCAATCCCCGTAGTTGCAAGAAGCCGTCCGTCATTATCATCGCCGGCAAAATCCAGGTCTATCCCGCCGAATTGTACGCGCGCGGCATGGACATCGTGACCGTGCCGACGGTGCGCAACCTGCACAGTGCCGTCAATCCGGCCATCAAGTCGCTTAACTATTTGAACAACATCCTCGCCAAGATCGAGGCAAACAATGCCGGCGTGGAAGAGGCCGTGATGTTGAACTCCGAAGGTTTTGTCGCCGAATGCACGGCCGACAACCTGTTTGTGATCAAAAACGGCGCGTTATTTACGCCGCCACTGTCCGCCGGGGCGCTGTATGGCATCACCCGCGGCACGGTCATGGAAATTGCCGAGCAGGCCGGCGTGAAGGTGAGCGAACAGAATCTCACCCGGTACGACCTGTTCAATGCGGACGAATGTTTTCTCACCGGCACCGGCGCGGAAATCATGCCTGTCATCAAGATTGACGGCCGCGTGATCGGTTCCGGCAAGCCCGGCCCGTTGACCGTGAAACTGGTCGAGGAATATCATGCCTTGACGAAAGTGTCCGGCGAGCCGATTTTCTAATTAGAGACGGCAGGTGCCGGATTTGAAGTCCGGAGTGGGTAATCAGACTCAGCCGGAACAAAGTTCGGAAGTTCGGGGGCGGGGCCGGAAGGCTCCGCCGGTTGCCGTTCGCGGAAATAATTTTATGCAATGTTGTATCTGCAAAGAAAAGCCGGCCACCGTGCACCTTGCCCAGATCGTGGGCGAGAAGATGCAAAAACTGGATTTGTGCGAGGACTGCGCCAAGGCCAAAGGGGTTAATGATCCCGCCAGCTTTGCCGTGGCCGATCTGTTGCTCGGGCTCGGCGCCTCGCAGGAGCTCGATCCTTCCGCCGCCGGCGCCGAAGTGAAGTGCCCCCGCTGCGGTTTCTCCCAGGCGGATTTCAAGAAGTCCGGCCGGCTGGGCTGCCCGGAATGCTACGTCACCTTTGCCGAAGGCCTCGCCGGGCTGCTCAAGTCCATGCACAAAGGCACGCGCCACGTCGGCAAGACCCCGGAAGCGCTTCGCCAGACCCGCGAAAATGTGGACCGGCTGAAGAACTTGCAGAAGAAGCTCGCCAAGGCCATTGAGACCGAGGACTTCGAAACCGCCGCCTCCGTGCGCGATGAGATCAAGGCCATGTCCGCGGCTCCGGCCAAAGCCCATTGAGCCATGAAAAATCTGGACTCATTTCTTATCCCGCCGTCGCAGGCCGCTCGCCAGCACGGTCCCAATGATTGCATCGTCATGTCCAGCCGCGTGCGGTTGGCGCGCAATCTGCGCGGTTCCGCCTTCCCCACCTGGGCCAAAAAGCCCGAGCGAGTAAAGGTGCTGGATGCCGTGCTGCCCGCCGTCAGCGCCTTGCCCGAAATGGCCGACTCCTTTGCCGAGGCCATGGATAATCTGACTCAGTTGGACAAGCAGATCCTCGTCGAGCGCCATCTCATCAGCCGCGAGCATGCCGCCAAAAACATCGGCAGCGGGCTCGTGTTGAACCGTGCGGAAACCTTCTGCGTGATGATCAATGAAGAGGATCATCTCCGCATGCAGGCGTTGCGTCCCGGCTTTCAGATCCGCGAAGCATGGCTGGCGATTGACGCCCTAGATTCTGTACTCGAGCGCAAGCTGAACTACGCCTTCGATAACGAACTTGGCTACCTCACCGCGTGCCCGACCAATCTCGGCACCGGCATCCGGGTGAGTGCCATGCTGCACCTGCCCGGACTCGTGCTTTCCGAGCAGATCAACCCTATCATCCAGTCCGTCAACAAGCTCGGCCTGGCTGTGCGCGGCCTGTATGGCGAAGGCACTGAAGCCCTCGGTAACGTCTTTCAGGTTTCCAATCAGATGACCCTCGGTGAATCCGAGTCCGTCATTGTGGAACGCCTCGAAAAAGTGCTCGCCCAGATCATTGAGCATGAGGAAAACGCCCGCCAGAAGCTCATGGAAGAAAAGCCCAAGGTGCTGTTCAACTGCATTGGCCGGGCTTACGGAAATCTGGCCTTTGCCCATATCATTTCCTCCAAGGAAACGATGAACCAGCTTTCACTGCTCCGCCTCGGGGTGGATATTGGCTTGTTCCCCGGCACCGAACGCGCCGTGGTGGATGAACTATTTCTGATCACCCAGCCCGCGCATTTGCAGAAGCAACTCTCCGACAAACTCTCCGCCGAGGAACGCGATCTGGCTCGCGCCGACATGTTGCGCGACCGCCTCAAAGCCGTGCCCCGCCCGGCGACGAAGTAAACACGACCTTGAAAGCAAAAACCGAATGGCGTTGCCGCCATTCGGTTTTTTCATTTCCAACGTCGTTACCCGATCAGCGCACGACTTCAAAGGCAAAGCCCTTGAGATATTCGGTCTCCGGGATCATGGGAATCACCGGATGATCCGGTGATTGTGAATAGATCGCCGTACGGCGTAGCACCCGGCGGGTATCGAAGGCCGCAGCGAGCAGCGTGTCCTGGAACAGTTCCGTGTTCACATGGTGCGAGCAGCAGAAGGTCGCCAGCGTGCCGCCCACCTTGAGCAGTTTTAGCGCGCGGAGATGGATTTCCTTGTAGCCGCGCAGCGCATCCGGCACCGAGGCCCGGTTGCGGGTGAAGGACGGTGGGTCGAGAATGATCATGTCAAAGCGGGGCACCACGCGTTCGTGGGGTTTTACCGCCGTGTTGAGCTTGAGCCAGTCGAACACATTGACCTCGTCAAAGGAACAGTTCGCCGCCAAGCCGTTCGTCTGCGCATTGCGCTGCGAGGCCGCAATCGCCGCCGCACTTTGATCCAGCATATGCACGTGCACCGCGCCGGCGCGGGCCGCATGCAGGCCAAAGCCGCCCAGAAAGCTGAAGCAATCCAGCACCTGGCCGCCCTTGGCGAATTGCGAGACCGCCTGATAATTGGCCTGCTGATCCAGGTACATGCCCGTCTTGTGGCCTTCCACCAGATCGGTTTCAAATTTGATGCCGTTCAGGTTCACCATGATGGGCCCCTCATGGCTGCCCGCGAGTACGCCGTTGGAGGCTTCCAGACCTTCGAATTTACGCGAGGCCACATCGCTGCGCTCCAGAATGGCGCGGGGTGATAGAATCCGTTGCAGCGCGGCCACAATCAATTGTTTCCGCTGGTCCATGCCCAGCGCGGAAATCTGCACCACCAGCACGTCCTCGTATTTATCCACGATCAGCCCGCTCAGGCCGTCGCTCTCCGCATTCACCACGCGAAAGGAGGTGGCCTGCGGTAGGTGCCGCTGGCGCACGGCCAGCGCGGCGCGGATGCGGCTCTCAAAGAAATCGCCATCCACCGGAATACGATCCGCCGAGAGCAGCCGCACATTGATCTTGGACCGGGAGTTGAAAAAGCCCGTGCCCAGAAAGCGCTGGCGATGATCCTTCACCTGGACGATTTCACCGTCCGCGGGCGGCTGCGAGAGCCGGAGGATTTCACCATTATAGATCCAGGGGTGACCGGCAAGGATGCGGTCGGCTTCACCTGGCTTGAGCATGACTGTGGGCAATGTTTCCATATTAATCGACAAACCAACAGTTTCGCAGGCGGCGGCACCAACGGGAAGCATATTTTTAATTTAAATCAGGAGTTGGCGGCGCGCGGCTGGGTTTAAAGCCAGCCGCCGCCAGGTTCGATATGCCACGGGCTCAGGCAATTCGCCAAGTCTGCTGGCCAGCCACGCTGCTGCGGCTGAGCTCTCACAGCGCCGCGCTTCGCCGGCTTCATCCGAACTCTGCCGATGGATTATCTCTCTTGGTGGCCGCTCACCCGATCAAATCCGCCAGTTGTTTGCTTCGCTTTTTGAATGCCTCGATCCGTTCGTCATAGTGCCGGAAACGCCGGATGGCCCGCACGATCAGGTAAACTGCCAGCACAATCAGGGCGAGATTCAGGAGGAGCAGGGGAATGAGCCAGTGCAACACCTCATTGATCCGATACATTTTGGAGGTCGTAATGAGCACGCTTAGGACGGATAGCGGAAAGGCAAAGATTGCAATGCCCGTCCGCAAGGTGGCCAAGGCCGTGCGCTTTTCTGCGAGCAGCAATTGCACCTGGTTCAGAGTGAAGGTGTCGAGCGTCGTTTCCAGGGTGGGTTCGGGCGGTGGACTCATGCCGGTTATGTCTTCTGAACTTACAATTTGCTTCTGGTTTCCGCCAGTCCCGAATAAAATCCCGCCATGTTCACCATTAACTTTTTGCCCGGCCGGACGCTGGCCATTCTGTTTGCCTGCCTGTTTCCTGGTGGATTGTTCGCCGCGGCGATCAATGTGCAGGTCGCCCCGGATGGCAGTGCGAAATTCAAGTCCGTGCAGGAAGCCATCATGTCCGTGCCCGCCGGTACCCGGGAAACGCCTGTGATTATCCACATCGCGCCCGGCACCTACCATGAACTGCTCTACATCCAGCGCGAGAAACGGTTCTTCAAACTCGTTGGCGACAACGCCACCAATACCATCCTTGCCTTCAATCTCTACGCCGGCATTACCAACGCTGAGGGCAGGCCCATCGGCACCTTTCACACGCCGTCCACCACCATTGATGCCGATGATTTCACCGCCGAGAACCTAACCTTTGCCAATGATGCCGGCCCCGTCGGCCAGGCCCTCGCCATCCGCGTGGATGGCGATCGTGCTGCGTTTCATCACTGCCAGTTCCTGGGCTGGCAGGACACCATTCTGCTCAATCGCGGCCGCCAGTATTTCGACAATTGCCATATCGAGGGCCATGTGGATTTCATCTTTGGCGCCGCCACCGCCTGGTTTGAGCAATGCCGCATTGTCTGCCTGCGAGATGGCTATGTGACCGCCGCGTCCACGCCGGCGGATGCGCCCTATGGCTTTGTCTTCAACCGTTGCAAAATCGCCGGAGCCAATCCGGATGTGCGAACCTGGCTCGGTCGCCCCTGGCGCATCAATGCCAGCACGATCTATCTGAATTGCGATCTCTCCGACGTCGTGCGCCCGCTGGGCTGGAACGACTGGAACAAGCCTGAGGCCCACACCCACACCCGCTACGCCGAATACCACAGCACCGGCGCCGGGTCCAATCCCACCAACCGCCCCGCGTGGACCAAACAGCTCACCGATGCCGAGGCGCAGGCCATCACCGTCCAGCGCGTGCTCGGCGGCAACGATGACTGGGATCCTACACTGACTTACAACCTGGAATTCGCGCCCAATCACAAGAATGTTGTCTATGGCAAAGCGGGCGGCCAAAAACTCCTGGTCGATGCCTGGGAACCCGCCGATGGGGCCAAACATCCCGTCGCCTTGATTGTTCACGGCGGTGGCTGGAGCAGCGGCGACAAGGCGCATGACATCAGCGTGCTGTTCGAACCGCTGGCCCGCGCCGGCTACACGTGGTTCTCCATTGATTACCGCCTCGCGCCCACCAACCGCTGGCCCGCGCAATTGGAAGATCTCCAAACCGCCATCCGTTGGGTGAAAAAACACGCCGCCGACTACAAGGGCGACCCCGACCGCATTGCCATGTTCGGCTACTCCGCCGGCGGCCAGATGGTGTCGCTGGCCGGCGTGCTGCCCACTTGGCGAACCCATGTGCAGGCGGTCATCGGTCTGGCACCGCCAAATGATCTTGTGGCCGACAACGTACGTCGCGGCGGGCTCTCCAAGTCCATGCAAATGCTGTTCCATTGCGATAGCACTAACATCACGCCTGCCGTGCGCGCCGTGCTGGCGAAGAATTCCCCCATTGACCAGGTGAAACCCGGCCTGCCGCCGTTCCTGCTCGTCCAGGGCGATGCGGATAAAACCGTCATGTACGAACACTCCCGCAACTTTCAGTCCAAACTCAAAGCCGCCGGCGACGTCTGCGACTTCATCGTCATTCCCGGCGGCGGTCATCGCATTCTGGACTGGGATAAATTTGAGCCAACCTGGACCGCGCAATTGACCAACTGGCTGGGGCAGAATTTGAAGGGGAAGTGAGCCGGAAGGCTGCCTGATGCCCATGATTACCGTCGAACAAATACGATCAATCGTTCGTGGTCCTATCGGTGGCTTGATCTTGGGGATCATTGCGTGTTCGATTTACAATTGGCAAGTCAAACGCTGGTCTCGTTGGATACCACCAGGGTTTGGTAAAAAGGGGAAAGTTCAACTACTGGAGGAGTACCAGTCAACCCATCGAATCGCCAATGTGTTGGCTATGATAGGGCTTCTTACTGGCTCGCTTTATTATCGCAAGAACCACTGGAGCACCGGCAGCGATTGGCGAGGAATCGGAATCGCGATGGGGTTAATGACCTTCTTGCCAGTTGCCTATATTGTAGCGGCTAACATCAAATATGGCGCTGAAAGAGTAAAGGAAGCCCTCATCGCTTTTGTCATTAGACAACGAATGCCAACCAAAGTCTTTATTGTCTTCTTCGGGATATTTTTTATCAACGGTGTGATTTGCGCCATAAGATCGCTACTTTAACCGCCGTGATTTTATCGAAATCCTCTGTCGCCCAAATAGTGGAACTTGATGTGATTGGCACGTGCGGCTTCATGAGTGAATGTGGAATTGTTGCGGTTAATACAATGATTGTGAAAAAAACGCAGGCAAGAGACAGTAAAATAGTCCAAGTCCTATGGAAATCCAAGCGTAGGCGAGCTGCTTTCGAAGAATAAACGCACCTCCCCAAATAATACATAAGGACGTGCTACTGGGATAAAGCAAATGAAAAACCCATGTGATGGATGGCGGATCAACCCAAGTCAGAAAAGCCGAATTGATCCACAAAGCCATCAATACTGGCGGGAAAAGCGTCACAATTGATGTCATGGTTTTCACAGTGAAAGCAGGTTAACTTTATTACTCAGGCAAAATTTGAAGGGGAAGTAAGTCGCCTTGGAGGCTGTGACATCGCTATGACTATGATCGAATAAGCGCCTGCAAAGACAACATGGAAAGCATGCCGTTTAGAGATTGCTTGGGATCAATGCGTTGATGACGCCTGGTCGAACCGCTTCACGTCTTTGAATTTGTCGAAATCGCGATCAAACGAGGCAATGGTCATTCCTTGGCCGGCACCACTGGCCGCCAAGTAGGCATCGGCAAATCCTACGTTGGTATTTTTCAAACGCACCAAAGCCGAGAATACTTCGCTGCTTTCGCGAATTTTGAAGCCAGGTTGCCGCAGAAGCGCTTCGATTTTTTCCACCGCATCTTTGCGCCCGACCTCGTAATACGACACCAAGGTATAGAGAGTTTCGGCGACGATCACCGGCGTCACTTCGAGTACGAGCTCCCCGGTAGCCGCGCGGGCAAAAAGTTTTTTCACCGCCAATGCCTGGGCAACCGGCTCGCCGGTAAGAAAACGCAACAAAACGTTGGTATCTACCAAATAACGGGTGCTCACGAAAGTCCTTCTTTGGCTGCCTCGCGGGCAATGGCGTCACGCGCCCACTGCTTTTCCGTACGGCTGGACGCCGCCGGCTTCTTGATCTTCAGGCTGCCGAACAATGCTTCAAGCCCGGGCTCCGCCCGCAAAATGGCGGAACCGTCCGGTTTAACCTCATAAGAAACCCGCTGACGGGGTTTCAAATTCAAGGCCAGACGCACTTCAACAGGGATCGTCGTCTGGAATTTATCGGTTATCGTAGACTGTGCCATAATCGGATTGTATCACAACTGGCTCATTGTGGCAAGTGGGGTACATTGTTTGGATAAAGCATCATTGTTCCTATCTTCACTTGTCACCCAAATAGTGAAACTTAATGAGCAGGCCGCCGGGGATGTGGTCGGCGGTGATGCGTGCGCCGGGCGACAATCGCCCAACCAAGCTGTCTTGATATTGATCCGCGGTTTGTTGATTGGTGCCATCGAAACGGGCTTCGACGGTGCCATCCACAGTATCAAAACCGCCGGTGACGGTCAGGTTGGTGGCGTGGGATGACGGGGGCAGGGGAAAGCTGAAATCGTCGGCTTTCATGCGGCAATAAACGGTGCTCCCGCGTTCAACGCGGATGGAGGGAAGATTGGTTTCGCCCAGACGTTCGATCCGGGAATGAAACATCAACGGAGCGATGAAACTGTCAGCGAACAGAATGGCGACGGCCAGCATGGCGGTGCAAAGGACGATGGGGAAGAGTTTCTTGAGCATTCTCAAGGCATCAAACTGGTCTTGCCGATCAGAAGCAAGCCCAACTTTTAATGAAGGAGGTAGCGATGGATAATGAATTACTAATCGGTGCGGCAATTTCCTTCGTCCTTACAGGACGAATTCATTTCGCCCGGGACCAGCCACTACGTAGCTGGCTAATTTCCGGTTGTCCCGTCGGGACGAGTGACGGCGTTGGTCCGGCCAATCTATTTTTCCGAAGTGCGGAGACCATCACCGGTTAGTAAAGCTGTCCTCGTATTGCCGGGCGGATTCTTTGGCCACCCGGTCCAGCAGGTCGGCCCCATAACGTTTGGCAATCTCGGCCTCGGAGACGTTGTTGTATCCCTCAACGTTTTGCGCGAGCTTTGGGTTAACGTCACAGCCGGAGACAAAGCGGAGGATGATTTGATACCGGCTCGACAAATTGCTGGAATACAGACCTATCCACGGCTGCGGCAGGCCGTAGGTTTTGACGATTAACTGGCCTGATTGGATGTCCTGCTGTGCTTCATTCCGGCCGGCGAGATAGTCGGAATTTGTCTGGATACTGCTGCGCGAATCGGCGGCGGGTACGCCGGATTTTGGGGAACAACCGGCGGCCATAACCAGCAGACTGATTGAGAGAAGCAAATGGTGCCGGGTGGCATTCATGTTTTTGGGGTTGGATAGCCGGCTTTCACAAAGTCGCGGATGACGGTGACTTCTTCCTGACCATAGACGGTGTGGTCTTTGGGGAATTCGCGCCAGTCCACGTTGAGGCCGGCTTTTTGGAGGCGCTGGACCTGCTGTTTCATTTCTTCAAAGGGCAGGATGGGGTCGAAGGGGCCGTGAGTGACGAGGAGGCGTTGCGAAAGGGCGACGGGCGTGAGGTCGCGCAGGAGGTTATCAATTTCAAAGACCCAGCCGCTGATGCCGACGATGCCGGCGAGGCGGTGGGGATAGTGCAGGCCGGTTTCGAGGGCCATGAGGCAGCCTTGGGAAAAGCCGCCGAGGGTGATCTGGTCGGCGGGGAAATTCTTGGTGGCCAGGTCGTCGAGCAGTTCAAAGAGGAGTTTGCGGCTGCGATGGACGCCGGGCACGATGTCGCCGGGATATTCGAACCAGGAGAAGCCGCCGTAGTATTCATCCGGGGCGTTGACGAGGAGGTAGTTCATCTCGGGCAGGTCGAGGGCGGGCGGGAACCAGCGCCAGCCGGCGGCGCTGTCGCCGAGGCCGTGCAGGACCACGAAGAGGCGGCGGGAGTTTTTATCGGCGGCGGGAATGAATTGGGCGTTGAGCATGAGGGCGTTGGTAAAATGTAATTATTGGTGGCTATTGATTGGTCTCGGCGGGGCGCAGTTTTTTGGCGGCGGCATCGGACCAATCGAGTAACGCCTGGCGCTGGGCGTCGGTGAGGCGGGCGTTGACATGGATCAAAGTGTATTTGGCCGGGGGCATTTCGCGGTAGTCGAGCACTTCGTTGATGCGGTCGAGCTTCTTGGCGGCGCGGGCGGGGTCGGCGTGAGGCCAGGCGGAAAAGTTCAGGTGTTCGCGGCCTTCATTGACATCAGAGGCGACGAGCCAGGAGGCGGGGGCGATGTGGGAATACCAGGGCCAGGTGGTTTCGTAGGAATGGCAGTCGTAGCAGGCGGCATGGAGCAGGGCGGCGACTTCCGCGGAGGGCGGGTTGGTGGCCATCAGGTCGGCACCCGGGGCGATGGCCGGATTGGTGCGCGCGGGGTTGGTGGTCTGGAGGGCGAGCAGGACGAGGATGCCCGTGCCGCCGCCGGTGAGGAGCCATTTTTTCCAATTCAGTTTCATAATGACCATAAGAGCAATTCCATCAATGCTCTAAAAGACACAGGACATTATTTCGTGGCGGGGCGGGTGTCGAGTGTTCTCTTGGGATTTGGAGGCGAGCCAGTTGCCGGGAAAATTAGTGGTAACGCTCGCCCTCACCTCGGTCCTCTCTCTCCGGGAGAGGATTTCACCTGGCACATTTTCTAATCATTCGGCCAACAATCTGACCAATCCAGCGGCTTGATTCGCGATATGCACGCATCAGTTGAAGCCACTATTCGGATAAATCAAATGGCGCGCCATCGGGGAGATGACGCGCCAGTTGAAAATACTTTCTGCTCAGGCCGGGGACGTGGCGGTGCGGGTGCCCGGTTTTTTGGGCGTCAACACCTTCAAGGTGCGCTTGAAAATCTCCTCGGGAGTGCCGCTGGCTTTGAGGTTCACGAGCAGGCCGCGTTCCTGATAGAACTTGATGAGCGGGCGGGTGGATGTTTCGTAGGCTTCCATGCGAACCTTTACCGCCTCGGGCCGGTCATCCTCGCGCTGGAACAGGCTGGCGCCGCAGTGGTCGCACACATTCTCCACCTTGGGCGGCATGGTACTGACGTGATAGACGGCCTTGCAACTGGAGCAGGTCCGGCGGCCGGAGATGCGGGCCACGATCTGGTCGATGGGCAGATCATAATTGATGACGGCAGTGAGCGCGATGCCGTGACTTTCCAGCAATTGCTCGAGGGCTTTGGCCTGGGCAACGGTGCGGGGGAAGCCATCCAGCAAAAAGCCGCCGGTGCATTCGAGGCAGCGCAGGCGTTCGCCGACCATGTTCAAAACGGTTTCATCGGGCACGAGATCGCCGCGCTTCATGTATTCCAAGGCATTGGCCATGGCGGGGGTCAGTTCGGATTCGCAGCTGCATTTTTTGGCGGCGCGAAAGACATCGCCGGTGGAAAGATGGCAGGGGCCGAGGCGTTCGCAGATGAATTCGGCCTGGGTGCCTTTGCCGACGCCGGGGGCGCCGAGGAGGATGATCCGGACGGGTTTACCGAAGGGGGTTTTGGGCGGCATCTGGCAGCGGAAGGAACCGCCTTTGAGCCAGGCCGTGCGGTCGTGCTTGATTAGAACAGTTGCCGGACTGTTCGCTTTGGAAAAGTCTTGGTTATTCATTGAGGCGATCCTAGCACGATTCTGCGGGTGGCCAAGGGGATGAAGGCATATTCGCAATGAATGGCATCAGATTGACAAGAAAGGGTGTGTTATGGGGCTGGACTCGGCTAAGAAACGAATCACGAAGAGACACCAAGGGGCACGAATCCGGGCCCGCGAAGCAGGGCGGATGGAAAGTCGCCCGAACCCGAAGGTTGGAAAACCTGCGCTACGGGCCGGGGCTTTGCCAAAGGGGAAGGATATGGCCGTGTGGTTGATAATGCTCTAGGTGCGCTCCGGTAAAGTGGTTTGATTTGGTTTGATTTAGTCGGATTTTCAGGGCTTTTCATAAAAACCGGCCAGGGCTGGGGAGGTCTTGGG
>CAIJGS010000116.1 GCA_903820285.1 uncultured Verrucomicrobia subdivision 3 bacterium
GTTAGGACGGGTTTTAAAAAACTCATCAAAAGCATGGGAGGTGCTGAATTAGCGATTGTTTGTTTATCGATTATTTCAACGTGGTTTTTGGGTAAAATCATAAAAAGGAAATCAACCCGCTAACAACCGCGTTAAAAATTCTCCCTCTCCGGGCTTGTAACGCCGAAGTCGGACGTAGGTGGCCAAACGCGGAGAAGGAAACACCGAGCTGACTATTGATTTAATATTACTGCGAAGCCAGCCGTAGCCTCCCCCCGACCCGCCGATTAGTGGCCCGGTCCACCGCTGATCATCTCGGTGCGATATTTTGGGAGGAGTGCCAGGATTTTTGCCATCAAGGCGGCCTGAGTTTCATCATCCGTTTTGGGGGCGGGCGAGGTTCGCGTTGGCACCGGAACGCCGACCGCGCGAAAAAGTTCTTCCTGTCCGGCGGGGGCGCAGATACAAAGCAACCGAGCCGGTTGCTGGGAAGCGTTGGTGAAAGAATGGGGCGCGTTAGCCGGAATATTGATGGTCTCGCGGGCTCGCACAATTGATTTTTTGCCACGGAAAGTGGCTTCGATCTCGCCTTCGAGGACGGTAAACGATTCCTCGAAGTCGTGGCGATGCGGCGGCGGACCACCGCCCGGTGGAACGTGCATGTCAATAAGGCAATAACGCCCGTTGGTATCATCGCCGCTGAGCAAAATGGTATAGGTATCGCCCACGATGCCAAGGTGGCATAGGTTGGAACCGTGGTCTGGTGCCGCGACGATAAGTTTGCGACTGAGGTTGTCCGCTGGAATCGGCGTGATGGGCTGTGCCGTGATGGAATTGGGGTTCATGGTGTGGATTTTATGTGAGTGTTCCCGGGTGCATGGTTTAACCGGCGATACTCTATTTTTCCCGCGGTCAACGCGACCTGCTTGGCAAAGTTTACATAGCGCGCAGGCGATTGCTTTCTCCGAAAGGAAGAATGCCGTGGTGAGCAGTCAGCACGGCCACATTTTAATGCGACCATTCTGACTGCTTCGCCAAAAAAATTACCGGACGGTAGCAGGCCGCTCCCGCCATCACTTCATGGCTTTGAGGTGTTTCAAATGCGCTTGCACAATCGGCAGGGATTTATCCAGAAAGGCTTTGATATCCGCGTCGGTGGTGGCGGCGGCCTCGGCTTTGAAAGCCTTGGCCGTGCTTTTGTGCCCTTTGATCATGTCGGCAATGTAAGCACCGTCAAAATCCGCATCCGAAAGGGCGGTCAGTTTGTCCACCGTTGCCTGATGTTCCGCGTCCAGGGCAGCTGGTATCATTACGGCCTTTTGCGCGGCCAGCGCCGTCAAGTCGTCATTGATGGCGGTATGATCCTTCACCATCATTTTGCCAAAGGACTTCACATCCTCACGCGTCCCCTTTTGTGCCGCGAGTTCGCCCAGTTTGACCTCCGTCATGCCCCCTTGGGCGGCACTGAGGATAAAGGTCTGGTCAGCGGTGGATAGATTGGTTTGCGCGTCGGCCCGCAACGCCAGCAATCCCACGGCCAGCAGGGCCATGACCAGTCGGGAATTCGTTTTCAGAAATTGGAACGGGCCAAATTCTGCGCGCCGCGTAGGGATATTTGCATTCATAATTTTAATTTTCTTGATGGTGTTGTTTGCCTTGTACTTTCATCGACAGAATGACGGGCGGCGCGGAGGAACGGTATGGGGTATTCCACCCAGCCCGGTCAGGCGCCCGCCGGGGTGACACTTTCCATAAGAACCAATTGTCCATGCCGTTTGGCGACATCCAGAAAATCGAAGAGATGATAGCGTTCCACTTTCATTTCGGCGGTGGTTTGGCGGTGGGCCGGTTCGGGCTCTGTCGCTTCTGGTTCTGCCTGAGCGGCACGGGCGAGAATTTCCCGCACCAACTGTTCCGTGTCTTCCGGGGAATGCTCTTTTAGCAACTCCAACTTGATTCGCATCGACTGGAAGCAAGCGCGGATCATTTCCAAATGCAACTCCAGCAGGCCGGTCAACCGGCTCCAATCCTTGGGGACCTCTTTGTAAAGCCCGTCCGCCTGGGCCTGAATGGCGTCCAAGGTGCCCATCAGTCTGGCATCTTCGATCAGAATGATTTTCCATGCTTCCAACGCCAGCAGTGAACGATCACCCCGGCCGCCGGTCATGCAGGTATCAAGCTCCTGCACCTGTTCTCTGATTTGGCGCAAAGCCTCCCCCGCTCCGTCCCAGTGCCGACACCAACGCTCGGGCCAATCACTGGCGGGATCGGATGCTTCATCGGAATTTAAAACCAGGCGTGGCGGGATCGCCAAATCCCGGGCCAGATTCTGCAGGTGAATGGAGTCGGCGTGAAATCCCATTTCCAAGCGGGCCCAAAGGCGGGCTGATTTGTTATTGGTCATAATTTAGGTGCCGAGTGGACCGCTGCTGGGAAAACCGGCATGGCAGGCAATGTCAAACGGCTTTGGACCGGATGAAAACGCGCCCGGGCATTTTTTCCTTTGCATCGGTAACTGCATGCCTCACAGTAGTACCTGAATATTCGCCGGATGCTATTCGGTATTACCCCATCGGCGCGCCATCCGCCAATGCGGCCACTTTTGAGCGATTTTTTGCCGGGCCTGGCAATGTTTATCAGTTCCATTCCTCACCGATGGCATACACCCAAAGCTTCCTGGTTGCCACTGGCCTGGTTAGTACCCTCCGCGTAGTCGTGAGCGCTCGGGTTTCACCCCATGGAAACATCACCGCCTCTTGCTTATTATGTCTCGTCGTCTAACCGCAAACACCATGACATCCAAACAAGTAACCCTGCACCTGAAGACCCTGCCACATTGGTCCGAACAGGTGGAAACCATTTGCCGCACATACAAGTTTGACGGCTTCCTGGGCAGCATTGCCTTTCTGGACATCATTGCTCCACTGGCGCAAAAAGCAAATCATCACCCGGATATCGACATTTGCTTTGACCAAGTAACCCTGACATTGACCACGCACGATGAAGGCGGCCTTTCGGAAAAGGATTTTGCCATGGCCAGGCAATGCGACGAGGTCTTCGCCAAACTGGCCAAGCCCGCCAAGTAAAACCCGGTTCCAATTCCAACCCCAAACTCCGGCAATCCCCGGCATCACCAACGCAATTATGAATATCAAGCAGGCAAACACGGATCATCCCATTTTAAAGGTGATCGCGGAACGATGGAGTCCCTACGGTTTCACTGACCGCCCGGTGGCGGAAACCGATCTGGTATCGTTGTTTGAAGCGGCGCGCTGGGCGGCGTCTTCCTACAATGAGCAGCCGTGGAGCTATCTGGTGGCTACGCTGGACAACCCGGCGGAATTTCAGCGGCTGCTCTCCTGTCTGGTGGAGTCAAATCAGGCTTGGGCCGAGGCCGCGCCGGTGCTGGCGTTGGGCGTGGTCAGTTTGCGGTTTGCCAAAAACAGCCAGGAAAACCGGGCGGCGGTGCATGATTTGGGGCTGGCCAGCGGAAATCTCGTTACGGAAGCCACGTCGCGCGGCCTTTCCGTCCACCAGATGATCGGGATTCTCCCCGACAAAGCCCGCGAGCTGTACCAGATCCCGGAACACTACGAGGCTTGGACCGCCCTGGCCATTGGTTATAAAGCGGATCCAGCCAAATTGCCGGACATTCTGAAGGAGCGCGATCTGACCTTCCGTCAACGCAAGCCGCTGAACGAATTCGTCTTCACCGGCCAGTGGAAACAGCCCGCCCGGCTCGCGCTGAAAATATCCGATCCGTCGGACTGAACCGGTTTGTCCGGTTGCGGTGCGGTTCAAAACCATTGGCAGCTGCGGGCGCTAACTCGCTTCATGGCTGCAGGCACCAAGTCGATGCGGCGTTTACCAAGGACAAACAATCGGACTTGGGTGAGCGAAAAATATCTCTGTCCTTGTAGGAGTCGACGTCAGGAGACTCAAATATTTTTGCAGCGCTTCTTTTTTTAGCGATTCCGATCAGCGGCTCCGGTTTCTCCCCTTTATTGCGTATGCCCATGGCACCGGTTCATGGCTAGGCTGGGATGCTTGCACATGCATTTATCCAAACACCATATGAACCGTTTTATGTCCGCCGGCTTGGTAGGCACCGCTTTGTTTCTACTGGTCGCCGGCGATTTCGTCCGGGCGGCGACGGTTGAATTTCCCGGGCCGCCACCGGGTCATGGCCACTTGGTACGGAATCAGAATGATTTCATCCTGGAAAACAGTGTTCTCTCCGAGACGTGGTCTATGGTCGACGGAACTCTCCGTCCGACGCAGTTGGTGAACAAGCTGACCGGCGAGGCGTTTGATCAGACGGGCACCGAACTATTCCGGCTGGGGTTGCAGGCGACGGCTCCGCAAACCAATGGCGTGCGGGTGGCCATCCGGTTGCAGGCCGACAAGGTGGTGGCGCTCGCTTCCAAGGATGGCGCGGCCTGGATGGAACTGTCGTCCTATCCACGCAGTGAATTTCCCGGCGAACCCAAGCTGGTGCGGCTTGGAAAAATGAATCTGCAGGCGGCGGCGAAGGACTACGTTGATCTGGGGAATCCGGGCGAAGGCGCGATTGCGGAAATTACCCCAATGGTCACCACGAACCGGTTTACCTTCAAAGCGGGGGCCAATCAGGCGGCGGTTTTGGAATATGCGTTCCCGGCCGGAACAACCGAGGTTTCCTGCCGCATTGACAAGGGCACGGATCAGGGCATGTCCTGGAGTCCCGCACTGGCGCTGGTCTGGGAGGATGGAAAAAAGTTTCTGCTCGTCGGCTTACGCGAGAAGAGTCCGGTGTTCAACCTCACCACGGCAGCGGGGGAACGGATGCAGTCGGCGAGCCTGTTGAATTATCCCACGCTGGATCTGCCGGCCTCCGGCTTTAAATTGGCGGGTGATCCCAAGCTGATGCCCCTCACCGCGCAAGCAGACGGCCAGCGCGAAATGGAACATTTTAACGGCAAGGTGCTGGTGGCGGAATTGGTAAGCCCGACCGGTCTGCACGTCCACTGGCGGGCGGAATTACGCGACGGGGCCAATTACCTGCGCCAGACCGTTCAGCTCACCTCGCCGGAACAGACCATTCCGTTGTACGGCGTGGAGTTGGCGGATGTGCGGATTCCCGCGCCCCAGACCATCGGGACGGTGCCGGGCTGTCCGGTGGCGGCGGCGGGCATGTTTTTTGGCGTGGAAATGCCGGGTGCGGAAAATGCCCTGAGCGGCACGGAAGCGCGCATCGGCTTTGCCTCGAAATTGGAATTATCCCCTACCCGCTCCTATTCGTTTGGCGCGGTGACCGGCGTGGCCCCGGCCGGCCAGCTCCGGCGCGCGTTTCTCTGCTACGTTGAACGCGAACGCGCGCGGCCATCGAAGCCATTCCTAGTATACAATTGCTGGTACGACCTCGGGTATTCGCTGGATGAGCCGAGCCTGGTGGACGTGGTGAAAGCATTTGATACGGAGCTGTTGAAAAAGCGCGGCGTGCCGGTGCAGTCGTATCTCGTGGATGACGGCTGGGACAGTCCGGCCAAGGGCTTGTGGGTGGAGAATACGGACAAATTTCCGTCGGGCTTGGCCGGCTTGAAAGCAAAGATGGACCCGCTGGGCGCGCATCTGGGCATTTGGATTTCGCCGCTGGGCGGTTATGGCGGGGCGGAGGAACGCACGGCGCAGGCGCAAAAAATGGGCATCATCCCGGCGGGCGCGTCACTGGACCTGGCGTATCCCAAGTATGAGTCATGGTTTGAAAACCGGTGCCTCCAGCTCATGCGCGAGGATGGCGTGAACGCCTTCAAATGGGACAAGGCCGGCGCCGGGGTGAGCCCGCATTTCATGGCGCTGCTGGAAGTGGCGCAACATCTGCGGTCGGCAAATCCGGATTTGTTTGTCACCGTCACCGTCGGCACCTGGCCCTCGCCCTTCTGGTTGAATCACGTGGACACCACGTGGCGCAACGGCAGCGCGGATGTCGGGTGGTCTGGCAAGGGCGACACGCGCGAGCAATGGCTGACCTTCCGCGATGGCAACTGCCGTCATTATTTTGCCGAGCTGTCGCCGCTCTACCCGCTAAACTCGGTGATGCACCATGGCATTGTGCACGGACGCAACTTTCAGGGCGAGAAGGTGGGTCAAAGCGGTCCGCATCTGAAAAACGAGGCGCGCTCGTATTTCGCCACCGGCGCGATGTTGCAGGAGCTGTATCTGACGCCGTCCATGATGACGCCCGAGGCCTGGGATCAAGTGGCCGAAGCCGCCAAGTGGGCGCATGCAAATGCCGATGTGCTGGTGGACGCCCATTGGGTGGGCGGCAATCCATTGAAACTGGAACCTTACGGCTACGCCGCATGGTCGCCGCGCAAAGGAACCTTGATGCTCCGCAATCCGGACGACCGCGCACAGAGCATCACACTGGACGCGCAGACTGTATTCGAATTGCCTGCGGGAGCGGCGACAAAGTATGCGCTGAGTTCACCGTATGCGGACCAGCGGGTAAAAGAACTGACGCTCACGGCGGGGCAACCGTTGACGGTGGAGTTGGCCCCGTTTGAGGTGCTGGTGTTTGATGCGAACTCTAAATTCTGAAGGCTAAAGTTCGCAATGCTTATGGGAATTTAACGCAAAGACGCGAAGGCGGCTTAATGCCTGAATGCGGGGCGAAAATGACCCCGGTGCCGGTGCGCCAGCACCGATACCGGGGAATCGTCCCACTAACTTATTCCGTCCCCCTCTCCTCGCCAAACGAGGAGAGGGTCGGGGTGAGGAGTCGAATTATCTTTTTTGCCAGCCTTGCACAATGCTGTTAATAGCAGCAATCACTTTTATAAAATTATTTACTGTTGTCGGTGGAAAATCGGAAATTTTCTTTTTTGCCAAATCATCCATGATGCGTTTGGCTACCCGTCCTTTGTTAAATTCAGCAATTCCCGCTTGCTTCAATGCTTCAGCTACTCGCTCGACAAGAGGCAAATGATGCTTTGATTTCAGCACCAATTTCTTTCCTCCCAGTTCA
>CAIJGS010000117.1 GCA_903820285.1 uncultured Verrucomicrobia subdivision 3 bacterium
CTCCGGCATTTCCGGGAAACCGGGCTGGGCGATCCCGACGAAGTCCGGCACTCCCTGCCCGCGGCAAACCTTTCAGTTGCGACCACGCCAATGACAACTGCCGCAACGGTGGAAAACGACGCCATTTTGGCTGCCCGAGAATTATTGGAAGAAGCCCGGCAATTACGCGTGATACTGCTGGTGAGAGATTAGAGATACTATATTGAAAATAGCACTAGAGTTTGAACTGACCCATTCACCGGCTCCTTCATAAGTTACCTTTTTATGAATATAAAAAATGTAAAAATGGTGAGGGTGATTTGTTTTATTATCACAGTTTTATTAGCAATTAAATCAACCAATAATGCTTTTTGCGACGAAATAGAAGATGCCGCAAGTGCTGGTGATTTTGTAAAGCTCAGAGCATTATTAAAAAACGGGCATAAATTTGACGAATTTCTAGATGCGGTACGAGCTGACGATTGGAGCAAACAAAAAAAATTATTTGATGAAGATCACAAACTGGCGTACGCCCACGTATTTATTGGACATGGTGAAATTCAAGATGAAGCTGCAGCTGGCAACTTGGAAAAAGTCCGAGCGCTGATCTTAAAAGATCCAGCCTTGGTTAATTCGACTAATAATGATGAACTGCTAACTCCATTGCATTGTGCCGTAAAAAACGAACACTGGGAGGTGGTGAATCTATTATTAGAGAACAAGGCAAATGTGAATGCTTGTTCCACCATCGATGGGCCGCCTTTGTGCATTTTATTTCTCACGCCAACTAAAGATCGCCTCAAGGTAGCAACATTATTAGTGGCCCATGGGGCCAATATCAATTCTACAAATGTATACGGAATGACTCCCTTGCATATGGCTGCTGAAGATGATACGGAGATGGCTGTTTTTCTTCTAGCGCATGGAGCTGATATCGAAGCTAGGGACCGCGATGGTCGAACTCCTTTGGCATGTGCGTCATGCAGAGGAAATATTGATACGGTTAAGCTGCTTTTGTCCCATGGGGCTGAGATAAACGCGCCCGATCACGATGGTAAAACACCCTTGGAAATTGCTGAAGATAATCATCGTGGCATCGTTGCGATTTATTTGCGCTTACATGGCGGGCAGGCAACTGCGCCAAAAAACGACGAAATGGCCGTATTTCGCAGTGCCATTGTTTCCGGAAATTCAGCGAAAGTATTGGAATTGATCAAAGCCAATCCAAAACTGACCGCGCCTAAAGACGACCATGGGATGGCGCCGCTGCATATGGCTATAGATGCGGGGCAGATTGAAATAATGAATCTGCTGCTTGCCAATTCTTCCGATGTCAACGTTCGTGGGGTAAATGCCTTGACGCCTTTGCACCTGGCGGTTGCCAAAGGCGAAACAAATATGGCTGAGGTATTACTGGCTCATGGTGCCGATATTGAGGCTAAAGATAAGGATAATCAGACCCCTTTGATCTTTGCCGTGAATTTAGATAAACCGGAAATGGCAAATTTCCTGCTTAATCATAAAGCCGATATTAAAGTGCGTAATGATGGTGGGCAGACGCTTATGCATATTGCTGCTGCATTCGATTTGCGGGATATTGCCGAAGTTCTGTTGGCGCATGGTGCCAATGTCAATGGCTTGAACGCACAAGGTAAGACCCCATTGAATTTTTTAAAGCAAAATGGCAATCAACCAAAAGTAATGGAAACTTGGTTGCGTGAGCATGGTGGCCACGAATGAAAGTTCAAAGGTTAACCATTAGAGCGCGTTTAAAAAATCATGAAAGCTAAGGAATCAGGCCAGTCGGCGGAGTGGGTGCTGACCATCAGGATAAAGTAAAGGGGCCATTCTTGACTGCCCCCTATGTTTGGGCGCACCGGCGGGCAGTGTAGCAATCCGGCGACGGTGTTTTTTCTGGTTGAGCTGACCACCCTATCCGGCTGATAATCAATGCCGGTTTTTAAAACGGGCTAACTCATGAAAACTTTTGCATTTATTTTGTTTATGGTGGTGGCGGTCTGGCTTCCCCTTGCCGGTTTGGCCCAAATCACCAACGCCCTGCCCGGCCGCTCGGTCGTCAAACTGTTGCCGGACTATGCCCGGCCGCTCGTATATGCGCTGAATGAAGCCAATGGCACCGGGCCCGGCACCGTTCTGGCGCTCAACGCCACCAACGGGGCGGTGATGAACGAAATTGCCGTCAATCTGAACCCCACCGACATGGCCATGAGTCTGGCCGGCGATGCCCTCTACGTTATCAATAACGGCAATCGGACGATTTCCAAAATTGATCTGACCAGTTTCACCGTGGTGGCGGAAAAGGCCATAGCCACCCCCAACACCTACAACAAGACCGACATACTACACCTGGCGGCGGGGCGCTCGAATCTGGTTTATTTTACGGACGCCGCCTGGGCGCCGAGCATCACCATTTTTGATTATGCCCATGGCACCAACGTGGCGATTTATGATGACGGCAATGGTTCCGGCGGCCTGGCCGTCACACCCGACGGCGACACACTGTATCGCTGCCGGCAGTCCGGCTGGTTTTACGGTGATTGGAATTCCTTGCTGACCCGCTACGACGCGTTCACCAACGCCCATCTGACGCCGCTGGAAGAATCCCCTCCTTTCGGCCTGGGGGAACCCTCCAATACGCGGGTATTTCTCGACACTGGCGGACGCTGGGTTTTTAGCCAGCATGGCATGTTTGTCGCCACCAATGTCGCGGTTCAACTCAACCAGTTTTCTGATAATATCTGCGGCATTTCGACCGACAGCCGGCTCGCTTTTGGATCGGCGGAAATCTTTAACACGCAAAACGCCGCCCCGCTGACGAATCTCCCCTTTGCCACCACGGTTCTGGCCGTGTCGGGCGATCAACGGAAATTGTTCCTGTATAATCAGGCCGCCACCAACCTCACCGTTTATGATCTTGCGGGCATCATGGCCGTGAGCGGAGCGGATCCCGTTCCCACTCCCGCCGACCATTTGGCGATCAGCCTGCCGCTGGCCAATCTCGCTTGGAGCGCCGCCCCCGTAGCGCTGAGTTATGACGTTTACTTTGGCACCAATCAGGCTCAGGTTGCCGCAGCGACCCCACAATCCGACCAGTATCAGGGCCGCGTTTTGTCCTCCGTCTGGCCGGTCTCCGGATCACTTAACCCGGGCACCACCTATTTCTGGCGGGTGGACCAGCTCGGCTTCGCCGCCACCAATACCGGGAAGGTCTGGACTTTCACCGTGTCACCGGTGACCGTCGCTCCCAATTCGATCAGTTGTCAGGCCATTGCGGGTTGCAATCCGCCCGCCACGACCCTGACGCTGACGAGTGCGGCAACGATGGCTTGGTCGGCGGTCGTGACCGGTTCCAACTGGCTCACTTTGAATCCGGGCGGCGGCACTTCGCCCGGGCTGGCCACCCTGTCCTACAATACGGCCGGGCTGCCGGCAGGTTATTACAGCAATAACGTTGAATTCACCGCCGGGGCGCTGAAATGGGAATTGTCGGTCACGTTGAATAATTTGCCGTTGAATATTGTTAAAATGGCCGCCGACCGGCAGCGGCCTTACCTTTACGCCTTGCAGGCACCGGTGGCCGCCGGTCAAAACGGGTCGTTGCTCTTCATCAACACGACCAATGGCCAAATCGAAAAAGCCCTCCCCATCGGGCTGAACCCGACCGATTTAACCATCAGTTACGGCGATGGAAAACTTTATTGTGCGAGCGAGTCGGAATCCGCGACCTATGTGGTGGACTTGAATAGCCAGACCCTGCTCCCACCGCTGAATCTCGGCACGGATGTTTATGAGCTCAATGCCGGGCAGCCGAACCGGCTTGTTACGGAGGGTCAGTCGCAGAACGTGAATCTGATAGATGCGTCCACCGTTTTGACCATCACCAATGCCAGTGTTTCCGTGGGGGATGGGGAGTTTGACCCCAGCGGCAGATATTACTATCACGTGGACAGTTCCTGGGGTGCCAACATTGACAAATTTGACCTGAGCGGGGATTTTTTTGCCCCGGTGGAGAGTGTTGGTCAAAATAACTTTTGGGCCTATGGGTCGCGCAATCTGATCATGGCGCTGGATGGCTCCCGGCTTTTCTGGACGGGTGAAATGTATGATGCCAACCTGGCCGACCTGGGTTCGCTGGGAACGGAAATTTACGCGTGTTCGACCAACGGAGCGGTGGCCTTTGGGATCAGTCAAGCCATTGACACCGCCACGAAAAATACGCTCTACCATCTGCCGGCCTCGAGCACCGTTGCCGCGGTGGACGGGCAAAACCTGCGGTACTGGTATTTTAACAGCGCCACCACCAATCTGGGCAGTATCCCGATGACGCTGATTCAGGCCCCGGTTATTACGCAGTCGCCGCCGGCGCAGACCATGCAGGCGGTCAGCAATACGTTCAGTCTGACGGTGACGGCCACCGGCCTGTCGCCCCTGTCCTATCAATGGACTTGCGCCGGCACCAATCTGCCCGGGGCGACCAACTATTTTCTTTGGTTCAATTACCTCCAACTCACGCAGTCGGGAAATTACCAGGTTTTGGTCAGCAATATCTCGGGGGCGGTGACGAGCTCGGTGGCCAACCTGGTGGTCTTGACTCCGCCGGGCATCGCCAGCCAACCAACGGTTGTCACCGCGCCGGGTGGCAGCAATGTTGTGTTGGCCGTCAGCCCGAGTGGCTCCGCCCCGCTGACTTATCAATGGTTTTTTAATGGCTTGGCGCTCACCGGCGACACCAACAGCAGCTTGCCGCTGCCCAATGCCCAAACGATGAACCAAGGCTATTATCAAATAGTTCTGGCCAATCCGGTGGGCACGGCCACCAGCGGTCCCATTTTATTGCGGGTTTTGCCAACCCGGGCGACCATTGTCACCGCTCCGTCTTCGTTGACGGTCCCGGCGGGAGGAACGGCGGTGTTGCATGCGACGGTGATGGGCAGTGCGCCGCTGGTGATCCAATGGTATGAGGATGGATATTTGCTGACCGGCATTAATACGCCTGACTTGGTCATCACAGATGTCCAAGGCTGGAACATGGGAACCTATCAGGTGTCCGTCTCCAATTTACTGGGCAGTGCGATCAGTCCGGTGGCGCTCCTGACGGTGGTACCCGCCAAACCGGGGTTTGTGTTGCAGCCGGTCTCGACGGCGGCGGTGGCCGGCACTAGCGCCACTTTCACCAGTCTGGCCGCTGGTACGGATACCAGTTTGGATCCGCTTAGGTACAACTGGTATTTCCAAGGGGCCCGACTGACTGGGCAGACCGGTTCCAACCTGACCTTGTCCGCCATTAGCGCCACCGATCAAGGTGCCTACTATGTGGTGGCCACCAACTCACTGGGTGCGGTTACCAGTGCGCCGGCCCAACTGACCGTTTACCTGCCGCCCACCATCCAAACTGGGTTTTCCAATCAGGTGGTGGATGCCGGGACCACCGTCAGCTTGAAGGTGAATGTGACCGGCACCGCCCCATTTGGTTATCACTGGCAGTGGAATCAAGGGTATTTCACTACGACCAATGCCTCATTGACTCTCTCGAACCTGTCGCCCGTTCAATCCGGATATTATTCCGTCACCGTCACGAACCTCTATGGCAGCGCCGGCACCACCGGCCGGGTGAGCGTGTTTTATCCCGCATCCTCCGTGGTGGCTTGGGGTGATGATTCCGGCGGGCAAACCGATGTCCCCCTTAATCTCACTGACGCGGTGGCGGTCGCGGGCGGGGATTACCATTCGGTTGCCCTGCGTCATGACGGCACCCTTTTAGCTTGGGGATATGATGGGGATGGGCAGACCGACGTGCCCACGAACAGCCTGCGTTTTGTTTCCGTTGCGGCCGGCACAGATCACAATCTCGCGATTGCGGAAGATGGTTCGCTGGCGGCGTGGGGTCGGAATGACTTTGGCCAGATCAGCATCCCACCCGATGTTACCGCCGCACTCAGCGTGGCCGCTGGGGATAACCACAGCGTGGCCCTGCTCCCATCCGGCATTGTCCGGGTCTGGGGCGATAATACTTATGGGCAAACCAATCTGCCCTACAATCTGATGTCCGGCGGATATTGGTATACCAACTGGTCGTGGTGGGTCTATCCCCCTTATATTATTTCGACGAATTGGTTCCAATATTACCCTTTGCCGGTGCAGGCGATTGCGGGCGGTCGAAATCATAATCTGGCTCTCATTTATGATGGCACCGTGTTGGGCTGGGGTGACAATACTTTCGGGCAGGCTTCGCCGCCGGCCGGGTTGGCAGGTGTCATCGCTATCGCGGCAGGCTCGACCCATAGTGTTGCCTTATGCACCAACGGGATGGTCGTGGCGTGGGGTGATAATGCTTTCGGTCAGACCAATGTGCCCGCCGGTCTGTCCAATGTGGTGGCCATCGCGGCCGGCGATTATCATACTTACGCCCGTCGCGCCGACGGCACGGTTGTTGGCTGGGGGAACAACGACTTTGGCCAGCTCAATGTGCCTGGCGCTATGGCCAACGCCATTTATATCAGTTCCGGCCTTTACCACGGCCTGGCCCTGGTGCAGCCACGGCCCACCTTGTCGGCCGGTCTGAACCGCGCCGCGCAAATGGTTATCCGGTGGTCTGGCCCCGGCACGCTGCAATGGGCGCCCACGCCCATGGGTCCGTATACGGACTGCATTTATTCGGGACAGGCCTTTACGAATTTAGACCTGAGCGCCTCAGCCAGATTCTTTCGTCTGCGGCCATAAAGTGTGGTGAGCCCGCGCTGGCAGCGGGTGGTCAGGGGGCCATCACGCAGGGGGCGCGGGCGCCGCCGCCTTGTTTTCAAACAGGCTGGGGGCCGTCTGCAAGGCCAGTTCCGCGCAACGCATGAGGATTTGCGAAGGCGAATCGCAGCGCAGCGCAAACTCCGCCAACACCTTGGCTTCCTCCAGCTTTACCCGGCGGATGACATATTTGACTTCGTCGAGCACGGCCGGAGCGGTGCTCAATTCATCCACGCCCAAACCGATGAGCAGCGCCGTCAGTACCGGATCTCCGGCGATTTCGCCGCAAACCCCGCACCAGATCCCGTTGGCATGGGCGGCATCCACGGTCATCTTGATGAGCTTCAGAATGGCCGGATGCGTGGGCTCGTAGAGATGGGACACCCGTTCGTTCGTGCGGTCCGCGGCCAGCGTATATTGAATCAGGTCGTTCGAGCCAATGCTGAAGAACTTCACCTTTTTGGCCAGCGCATCGGCAATTAGCGCCGCCGAGGGAATCTCAATCATCACCCCGATGTCCAGATTTTCGGCAAATGGGATGTTTTGCGCGCGCAACTCAGCCTTGCACTGTTCCACCAGTTGGTTGGCTTGGTTCAATTCATCCAGTCCCGAAATCATCGGGTACATCATCTTGATGTTGCCTTCCACGCCCGCCCGGAGAATGGCACGGAGCTGGGCGCAGAACAATTGCGGCTGCGCCAGGCAGAAACGAATGGCGCGCCAGCCGAGAAAGGGATTGAGCTCGTGGGCCAGCTGCAATTGGGAGGCAAATTTGTCGCCGCCAATGTCGAGCGTGCGAATGATCACCGGGTTCGGCTTCAACGCAGCCGCCACGCTGCGATAAACCTCATACTGCTCTTCCTCGGTCGGCAGGCTGTCGCGGTTGATATAGAGAAATTCGGTGCGGAACAGGCCTACGCCTTCCGCCCCGTGCCGGGTGACGGCGGCCACATCGTGCTGATCTTCAATATTGGCCGAAAGGTGGATCGTCTTGCCATCCAGCGTCACGGCGGGCTGAAACTGGATCTCGCGCAGCTTTTCATCCAGCGAGGCTTTGATCTTCACCAACTGGCCGTATTCAAACAGCGTCTGGTCGGTGGGATTTACCACCACCGTGCCGTTATAGCCATCCAGCAGGACGTAATCGCCCGTTTCCAGTTCTTCGCTGGCATTTTGCAGGCCCACGGCGGCTGGAATGTCCAGCGAACGCGCCAGAATGGCGGTATGCGACGTTTTGCCGCCAATGTCCGTGGCGAAGCCCAGAACATATTTCTTGTCCAGCGTAGCCGTCATGGAGGGGCTCAGATCATGCCCCACCAGAATGCAAGGCTCGCTCAGATGCCGGAGATTGTAGGCATCTTTGACATCCATCAGGTTGTCCAAGACGCGGTTCGTCAGGTCGCGCAGGTCGGCGGCCCGTTCCCGGAGATATTCATCCTCCACCGCTTCCAGCACCGCGATGTAGCGATCAGAGGCGGTGTGAAAGGCATATTCTGCGTTGGCCTTCTGCTCACGGATGATTTTGAAGACTTCCTCGATCAGCACCCGGTCCTCGAGCATCAGCAGATGGGCGTCGAAAATATCCGCCTCGGAAGTGCTCATGGTCTGGGCCACCCGGCGCTGAACTTCGGTGATCTGCTGGCGGGTGCGCACCAAAACATGCTCGAAGCGCTTAATTTCCGGGGTGATCGAATCGTCCGGCAGTTCGCGCTTGAGGATGGCCCGGCGAGTCCGTCGCAATACGATGACTTTTCCGCGGCATACCCCCGCCGAAACGCCAATGCCCTGAAACACCTTTTCGCCTTTCATCTGCCCTGACATAGGTTCTGTCCAACAAATAGCCGGTCTGGTTTCGCTTGAAAAGCATTTACATGCGGAATCGGCATATAATTCCTGAACCCCTTGATTTGGGTGATCATCCGCCAAAACAAAAAAGCCCGCTCAAGGCGGGCTTTTGAAATGAATGGAACGGAAACGCTTCAGGCGCGTTCCATGTACTTGCCGGTGCGGGTATCAACCTTGATTTTTTCGCCGGTCTTGATGAACAGCGGAACCTGGCAATGAATGCCGGTTTCCAAGGTGCAGGTCTTCTGCACATTGTTGGCGGAATCGCCCCGGATGCCTTCGGGCGCATCGGTCACCAGCAGAAATACGCTGGACGGAATTTCGATGGTCACGGCCTTTTCTTCGACGAACGTCACGGTAACCACGCCGTTTTCAACCAGATAGTCCTTGGATTCGCCCACCAATTCCTTGGCCAGCGTCACGCTTTCATAGTTTTCCGGGTCGGTGAAAACATAATCTTCGCCGTCCTTGTAGCTGTATTCCATCTTGCGGCTGATCATCGGCACGGGCTCGATTTTTTCCGTGGAGCTGAAACGCACATCGGATGATTTGCCGGTGCGGATGCTGCGCAGGGTGGCCTGCACAAACGCGCGCAGATTGCCGGGCGTGCGGTGCTGGCTGTCGAGGACCACGGCGATGTCGCCGTTGTAATTGATTGCCATTCCCCGGCGAAGATCGTTAGCTGTTGCCATAAAATTGGTGTCGCGTGTTTTCTCTACTAAAATGAGTTGCTAATTATAGCAGTAAAAAGGTCGAAGGCAAGGTGCATTTATGATAATTCCGCCGGTTGCTTGACACCACAAAAGGTTGTGTGTTAAAAAGAGACAGCCACCATTAGCTGTGGCTTTATGCGTTGTCCCAAATGCGGTTGTCAGGAAGATAAAGTCGTTGATTCACGTGCCTCCAGCGAAGGCGCGACCATTCGGCGCAGGCGCGAGTGTTTGCAATGCGAACATCGCTTTACCACCTATGAAGAGGTGGAGCATGAGGGACTAATGGTGCTGAAACGCGATGGCCGCCATGAGGAGTTTTCCCGGGAAAAGCTGATTTCCGGCATCCGCAAGGCCTGTCAGAAGCGCCCCGTGACCCCCAAGGCCATGGAAGACTTGGTGGATCATATTGTGGCCAGCATTACGGTAAAATTTGAGACCGAGGTGCCCGGCGACGTCATTGGCACCATGGTGATGGACGGTTTGCGGGAAATTGATTCTGTGGCATATGTCCGGTATGCGAGTGTGTACCGCCGGTTCCAGGAAGCCACGGATTTTGTCTCGGAAGTTAAAAAATTGGAGGCTACCCGATGATTGCATTACATTCCGATTGCCTGATGTTCCAGCTTGCGAGCGGGGAAAGCGTTCCCTGTTCAGCGGAGATGATCACCGTCGAAATCGTCGGTGAAGCGCATGGCATTCTGGACCCTGAAACGCTTCGCCACGCCGCCGCCAGCGTCTTTCATTATTTCAAGACCGAGCTGTCCCGCGACGAGGTGACCGTGGGAGAATTTTCGCAGGCCCTCGAAAAGGTGCTCACCCACCTCGGCTACACCATCTGCACGCCCGATCCCGAAGCCGCCACCCGGGAAACCGACCTCTGCCGGCTCGCCCAGGAATCTGGCGACAGCCTGGAACTTTTTTTCTTCCCCCGCTTGCGCGATGAACTGCGCGGCCAGCTCAAGCAGTCGCCCAAGGTGGTACGCTTCAGCGGCCTGCGCGGCTGCGTGAAAAAAATTGCCGGTGCCCGGCGCTGGAGCATCCGCTGCGAACAGCTGCAGGACAGCATCGTGGCCTACCTCCGCGAATGTCTCACCGCCGAGTCCGCCCCGCCCAAGTGCGCCCTGGTGGTGAAGTAAGCTGATATATTAGTAGGAGACGACGTCAGGAGACTCTTATTAAATAATTCCAAAGCGTGAACCAGCCTGCAAAGCACGCTTGAACCGATGGCTGCCTCAAGCTGAAAAAATAATTCCAGCCATGGAATTTCCGCCGGCTCACGAGCAATTGCCAGACCCGCTAATTCGTTCATTCTATCTGCCCCGGCTGGCACGCGAGCATTATCAGGCCGATGCCGTGGTGTTTTGGACTTTGACTGTTTTTGACCGTGCCCGGGGCTGGTTAACCCCGGCTTTTCACAGCCGATTTCGGGAACTCATGTTGCATACCGCTGCGCGGGCAGGTCTGGCCTGTCCCATTTACTGCTGATGCCCGATCATCTGCATCTGGTCTGGATAGGATTGCGATTGGATTCGGATCAACTGAATGGCAGGGCGTTTCTCCGGACTTACCTGGAGCCGGAATTATCGCCAGCCCGGTTTCAGCCGCAGGCACAGGATGAAGTGCTGCGGCCGGAACAAAGAAAACGGAGTGCCTATGCCAAAGTTTGCTTTTATATCGCGGCCAATCCCGTACAGGACCAGTTGGTAACCACCCCGGAGGCTTGGTCTTACATGGGCTGCATTTTGCCGGGCTATCCCAAGCTGAATCCCTTGGCGGAAGATTATTGGCCGAAATTTTGGCGCATTTTTGGTGAACAGCGCCAACCGGATGCGGGAAACCTTAAACGCCCGCCGCTGGGATCCGATAGAAAGCCTTAAATGGGGGAATTTATTAGAGTCTCCTGACGTCGTCTCCTACTAAGAACTGTATCCCCGGATTGCTTCCGCTCCCGCTCCGGGTTAAGGTGCGCCGTGACCGCTCCTTACACGAACCTGCTTGCCCGCGAAAAATCGCCGTACCTGCTCCAGCACGCCCATAATCCGGTGAACTGGCACGCGTGGAACGAAGCCGCCTTTACCCGCGCCCGCACCGAAAATAAACCCATCTTCCTCAGCATCGGCTATTCCACCTGCCACTGGTGCCATGTGATGGAGCGCGAATCGTTTGAAGATCCGGCGGTCGGCGCCTTTCTGAACGAACATTTTGTCAGCATCAAGGTGGACCGCGAGGAACGCCCCGATGTGGACAAGATTTACATGACCTTCGTGCAGTCCACGAGCGGCAGCGGCGGCTGGCCATTGAATGTCTTCCTCAACACCGACCGCAAGCCGTTCTTCGGCGGCACCTACTTTCCACCGACCCCGCGTCATGGTCGGCCCAGCTTCTTGCAACTGCTCCAGCAGATCGCCAAAATTTGGCACGAGCGGCAGTCGGAAATCGTCGAAACATCGGCCGAACTCCATGCCCGGCTGGAACTCGTCACCAGCCGCGACGCCCGGGAGGATGTGCCGCTTACCCCGGACACCCTGAATCGCGCGGCGGCGGTCTTCATGGATGCCTACGATCCAGCGAATGGCGGCTTTGGTGGCGCGCCGAAATTCCCGCAGCCCTCAATTCCCCTGGCTGTGCTCCGGGCCGCCCGCCGGTTTCGGAATACCGAGGCTGTCTCCATGGTCGTCCATACCTGCAACCGCATGGCTGATGGCGGCATTCACGATCAACTGGGCGGCGGCTTTGCCCGCTACGCCGTCGATGCCGAATGGCTTGTGCCTCATTTCGAGAAGATGCTCTACGACAACGCCCAGCTTACCCAGTTGTACTTGGACACTTATCTGGTCAGCGGGCAGCCCCATCATGCCGGCATGGCGCGGGATATTCTCGATTATGTGCTGCGGGACATGACCCATCCGGACGGCGGCTTCTATTCCGCCGAAGACGCCGACAGCGAAGGCCACGAAGGAAAATTCTATTGCTGGACCAGCACCGAATTGTCCCGCCTGCTCACCGTGGAGGAATACAATGTGGCCGCCCATTACTATGGCATCACCGCCTTGGGCAATTTCACCGACCACAGCCACCCGCAGCCGCTACCCGGCCAGAACGTCCTGAGCATCGTCCAGCCCGACATGCCGGTGGCCGACCGCCCCTTGCTGGCCGCCGCGCAGGCCAAGATGCTCGCCGCCCGCGCCAGCCGCATCCGGCCGCATCTTGACGACAAGATTCTCGCCTCCTGGAATGGCCTCATGCTCGGCGCCTTCGCCCGCGCCAGTGCTGTGTTGGGGGAGGAAACATATCTCGCCGCCGCCGAAAAAAACCTCGCCTTCCTGCGCGAGACCTTATGGGATGAAACCACCCAATCCCTCTTCCACCGCTGGCGCGATGGCGAGCGCGATGCGGTGCAACTGCTCGAAGGGTATGCCTTCCTGCTTGATGGTGTCATTCATCTGTATGAAGCCACGGTCAAACCCGCCCATCTGGATTTCGCCATCCGTCTGGCCCGGCGCATGATTGAAATCTTTTATGACCCCGCCAACGGCGGTTTCTGGCAGAGCCCCGCCGGGACCGATGATTTGATCCTGCGCATCAAGGACGATTACGACGGCGCCGAACCCAGCGGCAATTCCGTGGCCACCCTGGCCCTGTTGAAACTGGCTGCGATCACCGGAAAGGAAGAATTCAAGCAGCCGGCCGAATTGACTCTGCAACTGTTTGCCCATCGCCTGCAAACCCAGCCCGCCGGCTTGGCGTATATGCTGCATGCGCTGGATTTCTGGCTGGATGAACCACGCCGCGTTGTGCTGGCCGGCGAACCGGATGCCCCGGCCCTGTGTGAACTGCTGCGCGCTGCGCATTCCGTGTATCAGCCAAATAAAATCATCCTCGGCAACAGCGGCGCGGTGGAACCCTTTGCCCAGACGTTGCCGCCCAAGGCCGGCGCCACCGCCTACGTCTGCTCCGGCACCGCCTGCCAACCGCCGACCAGTGACGGAGCGGTGTTAAAGGCGTTGTTGGTTGCTGCCTGAGGACGGCGGAAAATATTCAAAACTGCCACGTCGTCCCAAACGTCACCAGAATCCGGTGAAAATCCCGCGTGCTCGGATCCGCAATCCCATCCATCGCATTGCGCCCCAAGTCCAGTTCCGCGCCCATAGTCAGCGAGAGCTGCCGCGTGGCCGCATAGCTCAGCCCCGTGGTGAAACAATATTCCGTATCATAGCGCTGGCATGTGCTCAAATTGCCGGAACGATAATCCGCTCCCAGATATTTCACTCCCAAGTCCGATCCCACCGCCTCGCTGAAACGATGATGCCACGTCAGACTCGCCGAGGTATCAAAATACGGCACCTTGCCCACGCTGGAAACCCACTGGAATTGCCGGCCATCGAGTGTCAGTGTGTTGTTCGCGGAGAGCGTGGCGGTGAAGGAACCTTCGTCGTAATACGTAATCAAATTGCGGTTGTTCACTGGCGCGGCGCTGTCATAGGAACGGAAATCCGGCCCGGCCTGGAATTTGAATGTCAGCCACG
This sequence comes from uncultured Verrucomicrobia subdivision 3 bacterium, assembly GCA_903820285.1. GTDB lineage: Bacteria > Verrucomicrobiota > Verrucomicrobiia > Limisphaerales > UBA11358 > UBA11358. The sequence goes on from CAIJGS010000117.1 coordinate 13,823, forward strand.
AAAACGGCTTCCCTTCCGCCCCGCCCAGCAGGCGCAGATAATTGGCGGAACTTTCATACGGAGAAAAGGCGAATTTTTCCTGGTACTGGTGGCCCGCCTGGGCGCTGATGGTCAGTGCGGTCTTGGCCGGAATCTTAAAGCCGATATCCGTTCCGCCATGGACATCGTAGCGGCTGGGATAATTCTGGTAACCCGTGGAATTGATCTGCGCAGTCTGCAGATCATAGTACAGCAGGGTTGCCCCTGGACGAAAAAACCAGCTCTCCTCATCCAGCAGCGCCGTCAAGTTGGCCCGATCCTGAATCTGCTGACGCCGCTCGCGCGGGGCTGCCGTATTATAGGCCGTCACATACCCACCGGGATACGTGGGCGCCACCTGGCTGCCATCCACAAACTCAAAATTATTATCCAGCCCGTAAGTCCAGCTTTGCGTATGACCTTTCAGCTTGGTGATAAAATGATGATCGTAGTGCGTTTCACTGTCCTCATTCTGGAAAATCGCGAATTCGGGCGCATACGTCAGCGAGAATTGGGACAGCGCATTGGTGCCCGTCCACGGCAGAAAGCTCACCCCGAATTTCGGGGCCACAGAGGTGATCGTGGACGACTTGTTCTTCAGTGCCGCCACGCTGCCTGCTGGCAGCGGATAACCGGCCGGAATAAACTGCGCATTCACATCCGAGAGGAAAATATTGCCATCGTAGGTTTCCCGCACCGTTGCCGAGGCATCACTCAGCCAGTCAGGTTTGGGGGCCGCTTGCACGTGCAAAAGACCGACCACCAAGGCGACACTTAAGACAAAGAACCGGTAAATCCGGATCGCAATTCTTAGGATTAAATCGTTCATTGCCGCCAAGATGCCCGACTTTAACCACGGCTAATGCACGCATATTGCCAAACCATCACCAAAAATTGACTGCGCTGCCCATCTGCCATGGGTGGGGCGGAGCTGCCGCTCCGTACCGACGCCCAGCGCAGCGTGTGAGTGTCGGCAACATGATGATTTCCATTGCCGCTACTGGTTTAGGGAAATCAATGCCTTTGAAGAGGCGGACCTGAGCCGGTGTGAATATATTAGGGCTTTGGTTGAACAGTTATTATCTGTCCACTGCATCCGTCTTACCTTTAACTCTATTGCCCCGTTCAACCACCCACCAAAAATTCCAGTTCGCCTGCCTGCTGCAACCGGGCAATCTCCGCGGCATAACCGGCCCGAAAATCGGGGTAGCGGAAGGCGTATTTCAAGACGGTGTGCAGTTTGGCGTTGCTGACGCGCTTGTTGGTCGGGCCTCGGCGGCGGGCGACTTCGGTTTCGGCGGGCAGGCGCGGCGGGAGGGGCCGGTTCAGGACACCGGCGAGCCATTCGAAATATTGCAACTGGGTGACGGATTCGTTATCCGCCGCATTGAAGATTTCCCCGGCGGGAGCCAGGAGCAGGGAGGCGATGATGATGCCAATCAAATCGTCGCGGTGGATCATGTTGAGGTATCGGCTACCGTCGCCTTCAATCCGCGCCTCACCGCGCAGGTAGGCTTTGAACCAGTGGCCGCGCGCGGGACCGTAAATGCCGGCCACGCGCAGAATCACGGCCGGGAAGCCGGATTGTGCCGCCATCAGCAGCAGGTTTTCTGTTTCCACCAATACCTTGCCGGTTGCCACGGCGGGTTCGGCGGGATCCTGCTCGGTCACCACGGAGCCATCATTCTGGCCGTAAACGCTGGTGCTGCTGGTATAGACATATTTTTGGGGCGGTGAGTTGGCCAGCCAGGTGATCAGGTTGCGGTTACCCTCGTAGTAAATTTGCCGGTAGTCCGCCGCATCGCCGCCGCCGGAGGCGGTGCAGTTCACCACCCAGTCGAAATCGCGAGGCAATTTGGCGAGGGTGGCGGGCTGGGTGATATCGGCAAAGAGGGGCTGGATGCCGGCGGCCTGCATTTCCTCGGTGGCACCGGGATTGCGCCGGAGGCCGAAGACGGTGCACCCTTCCCGGGCCAGCGCCGCGCCGAGCGGCAGTCCGACATAACCACAGCCAACGATCAAAACGCGCATAAATTGGTTTTTATTTTTTGCGTCAACGGACTGTCCCGTTTCCAAGTCCGACGCGGTTAGGCGCGGGCAAGGTCCGGCCTGCCTTTGGCTTGGACGTTGAAGGAGCGTGAACGCCGCGCTCCGCTGGCGCTTAACGCGCGCAAACCGGTTGCATTCGGATCAAAAAGATCGTTGCCAAAAGCATGTTTGAGCCTGCTTACGTAGGCTCCTACAAATTAATCAATGGCGGCTAGGCCGTGAGGGCGGCATCCCAGTCTTTCCAGACGGGTTCGTAGCCGAGGCGACGGATGCGTTCGGCGACTTCGCTGGGTGTCCGTTCATCGGCAATGTTAAACTGGCCGGTGGCGTTGGTGGCGCGGGTGGCTGATGGCGTCCATTCGCTGGCGTCGGACGCCAGTTCCACAATCCGGCCGCGCACGGTCTGGTGAATCTTTTCTTTGCCGGCGCCGGTGTAGCCGCCGGGTTCGGTGCGCGCGCCGGCGCTCATCATGGTGACGCCGAGCGGGATCAGACCATCGCGCAAACGGGGACTTTCCCGCGTGGAGAGTACAATGCCCACGTCCGGGAAGGTGAGGCGGAAGGCGCAGACGAGTTGCACCAGTTCGCGGTCGCTGAGATGGGTGAGCGGTTCGAATTCACCGGCGCAGGGACGCAGCCGGGGCAGCGAAATGGTGATCCCTGCCTTCCAGCAGTTGCGCAGCAGATAATCGGCGTGCGCGGCGACGCTCAAGGCCTCCATCCGCCAGTCGGCCAGACCGTAGAGCGGGCTGATGCCCAGACGACGGAAGCCGGCGGTGTAGGCGCGCTCGGGCGTTTCGAGGCGCCAGTCAAAATTGCGTTTGGGCCCGGCGGTATGCATTTCGGCATAGACGGCGCGGTCGTAGGTTTCCTGATAGACGATCAGGCCGTCGGAACCCGCTGCGACCAGCGGCCGGTAATCCTCGGTTTCCATGGGGCCGACTTCGAGCGAAATGCTGGGCCAGTCGGCATGGAGGGTGGCGATGCAGTCGCGCAGGTAATTATTGGAAACAAACTTGGGGTGTTCGCCGGCCACCAGGAGCAGATTGCGAAAGCCCTGGGTTTTCAGCTCGGCGGCTTCGCGGCGGACTTCATCCAGCGAGAGGGTGACGCGGAGAATCGAATTATCACGGGAGAAGCCGCAGTAAGAGCAGTTATTGATGCACTCGTTGGAAAGGTAGAGGGGGGCGAAGAGCCGGATGACCTTGCCAAAGCGCTGTTTGGTCATGCGATGGGCCTGCTGGCCGAGGGTCTCCAGCATTTCCCCGCCGGCGGGTGAAATGAGGGCGGCAAAATCGGCCAGGGTGCTGCGAGTGGTGGCGGCCGCGGAGCGGACCGCCGCCGGGCTGCTGGCGAGCGACTTTTTGACCAAAGCTTCCAGCGGCAACGAGTTGAATTCAGTGACAAAGCTCACCCTGCCAATCTAACAAACTTTCCGGCAAAGTCGAGGACCCCGCCGACGGACGGGGAATTACTGATAATGCGGGGGCTTGGTGATGTTGGACTTGATGCGTTCGAGCTCCATGGTTTCCATGGCGGAAGACTGCCGCTGGACCTCCCGTTTCAGGCGTTCCAACAGCTTGCCCTGCTCGACGACCACTCCGTTTAACTGCTCGAACTGGTGTTCGAGGTGGGCGAAGTTGGCCTCCAGTCTCTCAATCCGGCGATCGCGGTCATCAGCCATGACTCTGTTTTACCACGTTTTGGCCCGAAGTCCAGCCGGCGCAGTGGCACACGGTCGGCCGCAAAACCCGCATGGACACACTGATGAGCTTTGTTTAACATGCGTTCATGACGCGGACTGAAAAACTTCTGGCCGAATTGATTGCCCTGCCCAGCGTGAATCCGGCGTTCCTGCCGGTGCGTCATCCCAATGCGGGCGAAAAACGGGTGGGCGACTTTCTGGCCGCCACCGCCGCCCACGCGGGTCTGGATGTCGAAATCCGGCCGGTGCTGCCGGGCCGTGCGAATATCATCATCCGGCTCCGGCCGAGCCAGACGGTCCGCCAGACCATTTTGCTCGCGCCCCATTTGGATACCGTCGGGGCGGATAACACCTGTTTCATTCCGCAGCGCAAAAACGGCCGGCTGCATGGTCGTGGTGCCTGCGATACCAAGGGTTCTGTTGCGGCGATGCTGTCCGCCGTGATCGAACTCGCGCAATCCCGTTCCCGGCCGCAGTCTACGGAGATCGTGTTTGCCGGCCTGATTGACGAGGAAAAAGGGCAGGCCGGTTCCCGGGCGCTGGCAACCGCCGGTTTTAAGGCTGATCTGGCGATTGTGGGCGAACCCACGCGTCTGCAAGTGATTACCGCCCACAAGGGCAGTCTCTGGCTGGAACTGGAAACCAAGGGCAAGGCGGCCCATGGCGCCACCCCGCAGCTGGGCAAGAATGCCGTGCACAGCATGGCCCGCATCGTGGATCTGCTGGAAACGGAATACGCCGCCCAACTCCGCCGCCGCCAGCACCAGCTGCTCGGCACGGGCACGGTGAATGTCGGGAAAATCTCCGGTGGTACGCAGCCGAACATTGTTCCGGACCGGTGCGTGATTGGCGTGGACCGCCGCACGCTGCCTGGCGAGACCGAGGCTTCGGTGAAGCGCGAAATCACCGCCTTGCTGGCAGCCCATAAACTTTCCGCCAAAATCACCGGTACCAAGTCCGCTCCCTGCGCCGCACTGGAGACGGATGCCAAACTGCCTTTGGTGCGGCAGTTTATGAAGTCGCTGGGCCAGACCAAACCTTGTGGGGTGCAATACTTTTGCGATGCCTCGGTGCTCTCGGCCGCCGGCATTCCCAGTGTGGTGTTTGGCCCGGGTGACATTGCGCAGGCGCACACCGTGGATGAATGGATTTCCCTGGCTTCACTGGAACGCGGGAAGGACTTGCTCGTGCGGTTTCTGGGCAGCCTGCCGTAAAAGAGACGGCGCCGATGATCCGGGCTTGAATTATAGTTGCGGCCAGCCAAGCTTATGGGACACATGCTGTCCGCCCGGTTATTTATCCGTATCATGTCCGCGTCCATCGCGGGGCTCGCCTTTGCTTTCCGCCTCTCCGCCGCGCCCACCGGTCCCACTCTGCAAATGGATTATGGCCATGGCCCGCCGCTGGAAAACCCGGCGGCGCGGTTCATGTATTTTGTGCCGCTGATTTCGCCGGAGCCGGTGGCCGTTTTTACCAGTGCGGGCAACACCCAATGCGCCCGCGTGATTTCCAGTTCCTGCCATCTTGCCGGCGCAACCTTTCAGGCAACGTGCGAATTTGAGTTTGGCGGCACCGGTTCCCTGCGCAATGTGGTGGATCACACCGAGCTGATCCGTCGCCACCTGGCGAAACTTATGACGGGCGGCTCGCTGCAACGGCAGCTGGCGTCCATCAACGTGACCGGGCAGGGCAATGGCCGGGTGGAAATCGAAGGCGTGCTCACCAATGGCCTCCGGGTGGTTAATCAGGTGCGGCTGAACTTCAGTGATCATGGCAAACCCACGCCGGTCTCCATCACCCTGCAGGACATCTGCTACCGCAATGGCACAGTGCATTTTGAGAACGAACTGGTTGCCCAGGTGAACACCCTGCTGTTCCGGCGGACGCCGGGGCAGACGCAAATGCAAATCACCGTGGCGTCCATCAAGCCCAAGAACGCCGCGGACAGCGTCTGGCAGAATTTCATGGGCGGTCTCAAGGGCATGCTGGCCAATCAATTGCTCCCGCCAATTGACGTGGATGCCGCCGGTCACCAGGCGATGCTGGACTTTGGCCTGGCTTTGGCCAATGCGGAGCCGACGTTTACCTTTCCCTTCGCCAAACGATTGAAGCCCTAGAAGATACGGTGGGACCACGAAGCGACTCCCAGGAACACGAATCAAGAGGCTGAGAAGGTGGGGGGATCACGTCTTCGGACGCAACCCAAGTTCTCTTTGGAGGTTCGGTTGCTTGGTGATTTTTCCCCGCCGGGCTGGAAGTGCCGGCGCTACGGCCGGCAAGATGCCCGCCATTATGGACGCATTTGCGCTGGAAAGTCTCCGCGTAGATGTAACCAGCGCGCACGCTAAATCGCTTTCCTGAACCGGTGTTGTCGCGTATTTTCCCGCGCATGTCAGGAGTCGATAAATCCGTTGCCGCCGAATCCCATCGCACAGCCTTTTTCCGCCAGAGCGGCTGGCTGATGATTGCCAATGTGCTCGGCGGCGGCCTGATGTGGGCGGTGCATTTCCTGGCCAAAAAAGTGCCGGCGGCGGAATACGGCCTCTTTGGCGTGATGTTGGCGGTGACCGCCTGTGTGCCGATGCTGCCGCTGCAGATGGTATTTGCCCAGCAGACGGCGAAGGCCCGGGTACTGGGCCGGGAACGCGATGTGGCGGGCATGCTGCGCTGGGCCACACTGGCCACGCTGCTGCTGGCGGGACTGCTGGCTTTGATCGTATTCATCTGGCAGGCACCGATGGAATCGGCCTTGAAGATGAACCATCCCACCGTGCTGTGGATCATGGTTGGCGTCATCTTTTTTTCGGTGTGGCTGCCCATTCTTTCCGGGGTGATGCAGGGCCTGCAAAACTTTCTCTGGCTCGGCTGGGTTTCCATCTTCAACGCCTGTGGCCGGTTTACCGGGGCGGCGGTGCTGGTGCTGGCCGCCGGCTGGTGGTCGGCGGGCATGGTCACGGGCATCGGCCTCGGCGTGGCGGCGGGCGTGGCGGTCTGCCTCTGGCAGACGCGCAGCATCTGGCGGCTGCCCGCGCAGGCGTTCGACACCCGCGCCGTGCTCCGGCAAATCATCCCGCTCCTGCTGGGATTTGGCGCGGTACAGTTTCTGTTCACGGCAGACACCATCTTTGTGAAGGTGTTTTTCTCCAGCGATGAAACCGGCTTTTACGTGGGGGCCGGCACGCTTTCGCGCGCGCTGCTCTGGCTGGTGCTGCCGATGGCCACGGTGATGTTTCCCAAGATTGTCCACAGTGCGGCGCGGGCGGAAAAGAACAACCTGGTCTGGGTCGTGATGGTGGGCACAGTCATTCTCGCCGCGTGCGGGGCGATCGGGCTGACGGTGTTGCGCTCGTGGGTGATCCGGTTTGTCTTCGAGGAGGAATATGTGAAGGTGGGGGCGGCGGTGCTGCCGTGGTATGCGTGGGCGATGGTGCCGCTCTCGCTGGCGAATGTGCTGGCCAACAATCTGCTGGCGCGCGGGCAGTTCCGCGTGGTGCCGGTGCTAGTGCTGCTGGCGATTGCCTATGGGTTCACGCTGGGGCATTACCACCGCAGCCTGATCTCGGTGTTGCAGATCATGGGTGGCTACAACGTGCTGCTGCTCGCGGTCTGCGGCTGGTTCACCTGGCGGGCGCAGCCGACCCAAGCTTCATGACTTCGGCTGGCTCTCGTCACGGCCTTCCAGCGGCTGGGGGGCGCGCAGCTTCTTGTAGATGAACGCCTCCAGCGGGCGAAGCGGTTTCAGCCATTTGTAGAACGGCGAATACACCAGCCGTAGCCGGACCACGGAAAGAAACATGGTGAACGAGGAACGAAACAGCGATGACGTGACCTTGGAGCCGATCATGTCCGTCCACTCAATGGGCACTTCCTGAATCTGAAAGCCGGCGCGTTTGATGGAGACGAGCAGGTTCACGTCAAATGACAGGTCGGCGAGGCGGAGGGTGGGGTGAATTTTTTCCACCACATCGCGGCGGATCACTTTGCAGGGGCATTGCGTGTCTTTGATGCCCATCCAGAACAATCCTTCCACGATGGTGTGAAAGGTCCGGCTGGTGATGCGGCGCAGGCGGGTCTGCGACTTGTGCAGGATGGCGCCGGGGAGCCAGCGCGAACCGATCACGCAGTCGCCGGACTTCAAATGTTGCAGCAATTGCAGCACGGCGGAGGGTGGCGTGGCGCCATCGGCATCCACATAGCCGATGACATCGGCGAGCGGCGCGAGTTTCAACCCTTCGATCAAGGCCCCGCCTTTGCCAATGGGTGCGGGGAAATTCTGGTAGCTGATGGAAAAAAACTCCTGTGACATCCGCTGCACCACGGCCATGGTATTGTCGCGGCAGCCGTTCATGATCACGATGATCTGGTATTTGCCCTGATAGTGCTCCCGGAAATACTCCGCGTAGCCGCGCAGCACCGGTTCGATGCGCGCTTCTTCATTATAAGCCGGGATGAGGAGCAACAGGCTTGGTTCGGGCACCCGCCAGAATTAACGAATTTCCGGGTGAAAGGCAATCATGCAGGCTGGCGAGTGTCAGGAAAACGGGACCGCTCAAACAATTTTGCTGGGAATAATCGCATCTTCGTCGAAGGTGTAAACCGCACAGACGCGGTGATAACCGTCGGCGATGACCACCTTGCCCACGGTGGTATCGCGCACGAGCAGCACGGGCGAAAGGCTGCCGCCGGCGCGAATCTTTTCGATGTTTTTTTGCACGTGGGAGTTGCTGGTGCCGAGCAGGGCAAGGCCGGAGGCGCGAAAGATGTCCTTGGCCTTGAACTGGTTCACGGGCGCGGTTTTCAGATCGGCGACGTGCTGCTCAGCCGCATGCGGCGGGTAAACAAGGCTGAGATACGAGCGGGCCGCCGGATAGTCATGATCCTCCGGCTGGGCGAGCCATTTGATGATTACGGTGGGCATCGTCGTTGAATGGTGAACAGTTTTTGGTCACACCAGTTCCAATACCTGGCCGAGTTCCGGCATTTGGGCGGTGAGACCGTGTTGCTGGCTGATTTTCGCCGCGAGGGCCTGGCGCTGCGGATTTTCACCGTGGGTCAGGACCACGCGGGGACGGCTGCCAGCCACCTCATTAAACCAGTGCAGCAAATCGGTCTGGCCGGCGTGGGCGCTGAATCCGCCTAGCGTGTGGATCTGGGCCTTCACGGCCACCTTGTCGCCATGGATGCTGACCACCTTGTCGCCATCCACCAGGCGCCGGCCCAGCGAGTCGGCCGATTGGAATCCGGCGATAATCACATGCGTGTCCGGCCGCCACAGGTTTTGTTTGAGGTGGTGCAGGATGCGACCGGCATTGCACATGCCGGCACCGGCCATGACCAGGCAGGGCCCGGGCACGTCGTTGATTTTCTTCGAATCATCGGCGGTGGCGGAAAGGTGCAGGGTGGCGAGGTCATGCTTGATGGAACCTTCGCGGATGAATTTCAGCATCTCGTCATCGAACAGTTCAAAATGATGCTGATAAATTTTGGACGCCTCGATGGCCATGGGGCTGTCGAGATAGATGGGAAAGGGCTTGATGCGATGTTCGCGGATCGCCCAGGCCAGCAGCAGCGACAGCAATTGCGCGCGGCCGACGGCAAAGGTGGGCACGAGAATTTTACCTTTGCTGGCGGAGGCTTCGCGGATGATGTCCAAAAACTGTTCGACGGTGTCCTTGAACGGCTTGTGGTCGCGGTCGCCATAGGTGGATTCCAAAACGACCAGGTCGGCTTTCTGAAACGGTTCGTAATCCTTAAGGATGGGGGCGCCGCGCGGGCCGAGGTCGCCGGAGAAAACAATCGCGTGTTCGCGGCCGTTTTCGTTTACGAACAGTTTGATGCTGGTGGAACCCAGCATGTGGCCGGCTTCGGCGAAGCAGGCACGAATGCCCGGCGCAACTTCGACCGGCTGATCATAGGTCACGGGCTTGAACTGCTGCAAAATGGTTTCGACGTGTGCCGGCGTGTAGAGCGGGTCGTGCGGCGGCTCTCCGGCGCGCTCGCGTTTGCGGTTGTGGCGCTCATTGTCCTGCGCCTGGATCTTGGCGGAATCGCGCAGGATGAGTGCGCTCATCTCGATGGTGGCGGGCGTGGCAAAAATAGGTCCGCCGTAATTGGCCCGCGCCAGCAGCGGCAGGCGGCCGGTGTGGTCGAGGTGGCCGTGGGTGACCACGACGGCATCCACCTTGTCGTAGCCGGCCGGGAGATGGTTCAGTTCGTCCGCCCGCTTGCCGCCCTGGAACATGCCGCAGTCGAGGACGATGCGGGCGCGGTTGGTTTCGATGAGATACGAGGAGCCGGTGACTTCGCCACCGGCCGCGCCATTGAAAGTGATTTTCATCTGGTGTTGAGGTGGCAACAGTCTTTCACGTCTGCACTTACCGGAGCAACAGAAAACTGGCGATCAAGATCAGGGTCGCCGGCAGCGCGCCGAGGAACAGTCCGATGGGCGACACCCCATCCGGGAAAAACCGGCTGAGAATGGCCTGGCCTGCCGGGTTGGGGGCATTGGCGATCACGGTGAGCCCGCCGCCGGCAACGGCACCCGCGACCACGGCAGTTTTCATGCCGGCGGTGAGGCCGGGCACGAGCGTGGCGAGATAAGTGACGGCCGCATTGTCATTGAAGGCGGTCAACGCGGCGGCGCCGAGCAACAAAGGCGTTTCGGTGAGCCGGCCGAGTACGGGCGCAATCCACCATTGCTGCAAGCCTCCGTGAATGACGAGGCCAGCCAGAAAGGCGCCCACGAGTAGCGGCGAACGCAATTGCAGCGCGGCCTGATAACTGCGCGTAGCAAAGTGCACGGCGAGAAACACCATGAAACCGGCGATCAATGGCAGGGCGTGATGGGCGTTTTCAACCGACCACACCAGAAATGCAATATGAAGCGCCAGCAGCCAGCAGGGCACAGGCGCGGCGGCCTCGGCGGCCGGTACCGGCGCAGCCGCGAGGCGCGCGAATTCACGACGGAAGGCCAGCCAGTAAACCGCATTGGCCACCACGATTCCACCCATGGCGGCCAGGCCAAAGTGCGACAGCATGAACGGCGTGTTCCAATGCCAGGGGCGCGCCACCATCAACACCGGCGGCGCGGCAAAGTGCGTGAGCACGCCGCCGACTGAGATGTTCACGAACAGCAATCCCAGCGTGGCGTGGGCGAAGGCATTGCCCGGGCCGCGACCGTAAAATTGTTTGGCCAGCAGCAGGGCCGCGATGGTCATGGCCGCGGGTTCCGTGATGAAGGACCCAAGCGCCGGGGCCAGTGTAAGAATGGCCAGCCACCAGGCAACGGGACGGCCGCCGCCCAGACTCGCGACGGTGGCTAGCGCGCGTTCGGCAAGCTGCAGCACCGGGCGGGTCGCAGCGATGGTCATGATTACGACCACGAACAGGGGTTCGATATAGCTGACCCGTTGCGTCAGATACTCCTGGGTTTCGGACCAGCCTGCCGTTGCGAGCAACAGCGCCACGAGGGGCAGGCACCAGACGCCAAACACAATTTCGACTTCGCCCAGCAGATGCAGTCCGTGGGCCAGCCAGGGCTGACGTTGTTCAAACGCATGGGACCATTGCCGGAATTTGTGGGTGATAAACGTGTGGCCCAGCGCACCAAGGAAGATCAGCGTTACCCAGAAATTAAGCGGTGCCAGCTGAACGCGGTGGCGCAGGATTTCCCCCAGCCCCGCAAGCTGGCTGTCGCCGTAGCTGTCCAGCGCGGGCGAAACGGTGGCGGCGGAAAGCGTGGCCGGCAGCAGCAATAGCGCAGCCAGCCAAAGCCGGAATGGCGGCCGGTTATAAATTGTCATGGCCGGTTTGGACATCACCGCCGATGTTCGGCGCATCGGTATTCAACTGGCCGCCCGGGCCGTAGCTGAACCAGTTGGGATCGTAATAATGGGTGGCGTTGTTCTGGCGGAAGATCACCTTCCATTTTTGGGCATGGCCGTCAGCGGCCGTTGCGATCAGAAATGGCTGCACGGTGAAGGGCTGCCCCGCGCGGTGAAAATGGTTGTCGCTCCATTCATGATAGACCACCTGGGCCGAGGGCTGGCCAAAGGAGGTCATTTTCACGTTGGACAACTGGTCGGACTGCTGCCAGATCAAATACCGGAAACTTGCGGAGGTGGCGCTGTTCGTAGTCGGCGAGCCAGCCGGCGCGGGATGAATGCGGTCGGACGGACACCAAAGCACACCCGGCGCGGAAAGCGCGAGCAAGCTGGCCACGCCGCCGAAGTTGAAACAGTCATCCACGGAAGCCGCCGCCAGCGCAACCTCATTGTAGGGCACACCAAAGTTGAGGGCCGAGGGCACGCAATCATTGTTGTCTCCCACATACAGGGTCAAGGCCAGGCCGAGCTGGTGAAAATTTCCGGTGCAGCGGATCGCCTGCGCCCGTTCCTTGGCCGCGCCGAGCGCCGGCAGCAGCAGGGCGGCGAGTATCGCGATGATGGCAATGACCACCAGCAGTTCGATCAACGTGAATCCCGCCGGATTCCGCCGGGGGTCCAGTGTGTTCCTCCGCATGCCGTAATGAACTACCGCAAAGTGCGGGCAAGGGCAAGCGCGGTCGGTGGTAAGGACTTTCTTCATTTGCCTGGCGGCGGTTTGATTTCAAACCTAATGGTTGGCGACGGCATGGCCGGACCAGCCGGCAGTGACCCTAATAGAGCCGTCAGGCCGAAAGCTTCAGATGGGTGATGCGAAAGGCGGCGCCTCGGGGGCTGTTGGGCAGGCACTGGATTTCCCAGCCGTGGGCGAGGACGATCTGTTGCACCACGGCCAGGCCGAGGCCGGTGCCTTTCTGGTGGGTGGTAAAGTAGGGTTTGAAAATCTCCTGCCGGCGTTCGGGGGGCACGCCGGGGCCGTTGTCACGGACGGTGACGGAGGCGAGGCCGGCGGCTTCGCGCTGCATGAAAATTTCGATGTGGCCGCCGGGCTCGACGGCCTGGATGGCGTTGAGGAGGAGGTTGAACAGGACCTGCCGGAGGAGCTGTTCGTCGGCCTGGATGTCGATGGGGTCGCCGGCGGTTTCGACGCGCAGTTTCTTTTCCTCAATATCCTGATTGAGGGTGCGGATGATTTCGGCGGCGGCGGCTTGCAGGGAAATTTTGCTGCGGCGGACTTCGCGGGGGCGCGAGTAATTGATGAACTCGGTGAGCTGGGCGGTGACCTTGTCCGTCTCCTCAACGATGGTACGGGTTTTTTCGCGCACTTCGGGCGGGGCATCGGGCAGGCGGGAGACCATCTGGGCGAGGCCGCGGATGATGTTCAGCGGATTGCGGGTTTCGTGGGCGAGGCCGGCCGCGGCGAGGTTCAGTTCCTTCAGATGGGAATTGAGTTCGCTGGCGCGGACAAGGCGGATCTGCAATTCGGCGGTCTGGCCCATGTTGCGCCAGGCGAGGCCGACACCGACGGCGGAGACGCCGGCGAAGAAGGCGATGATGAAGCGCAGCCACCAGTCGTCATTGCAAATGGCGCGATAGTTCTCGGCGGACATGACGAGGGCGAGGCCGTGGAGTTCGCGGCGGGCGGTAAAGGATTTAAATTCGCTCTCGGACATCCAGCGCATCCACGGGGCGCGGCGGTTGCCGCCCCGGGGACGGTCGCCGCCATCGGGCGGGCGGCGGTCATCGCCGGGCGGCGGCGGCGGGGGGGATTCCAATTCGCCGGCGGCATTGGTGGTAGGCGGTGGCGGATTGCCACCGGAAATATTACCAGGAAACCCGCCGTTGGTCTGGCCGGGTTCGCCGAGGGGCTGGTCGCGCCGGGTGCCAAAGTCGCGACCGCGGCCGGAGCCGTTGGTCAGGTCGTGGAACGAGGGGAGAACAACGGTGGGATTGAGGTTGGTATTCTCGGGGCTGACGGTATCGCCGGCGAGGGGCTGGACGAAGGCGACGTATTCATTGGCCCAATGTTCGCCCTCGGCGAGAATCTCGCGGGAGAACAGGTTGGTTTCGCCGACGGAAAAGAGGGGGTCGCCCTCGGTGTTGAGCAGGCCGACAGCGAGGAGGCCGCCGGAGCTGACGAGGGCGTTGGTGTGGACGGTGACGAGTTCCTTGAGCACGGGCTCGAGGCGTTCCTGAAACACCGTGCCGTGAAACCGCATGGCCCGGGTGACAGCGCCGAGGGTGCTGGCGATTTCATGGGACCGGTTGCGGAGGTCGGAGCGGGCGGCTTCGACCACCCGCGCATGTTCCCGGACCTGCCAGCCGACCACGAGCAGCCAGGCACCGGCCACCAGGCCGGTCACGAGTTTCTGGCTGCGTTTGAGTTCCATGGTTTTTCGGAGTCTGCAACCGGCCGGGCGGATTGCCAAACCTTATTTTTTCTTCACCGGTACGGTTTCGAGAAACTTATCCAGCTGCTTTTCCGACAGCGAATTGGTGACGACATCGGAGGACAGGGTGCCGGCAGCGGTCAGCTCACCGATCTGATTCGGGGCGCGGACGATGTGCGGGGTGAGGAACAGGAGCAGTTCGTTCTTGTCATCCGTTTTGGTGGTGGACTTGAACAGGTTGCCCAGGAGGGGGATATCGCCCAGGATGGGAACCTTGGTGACACTGGAGGATTTGGTATTGCCCATCAGGCCGCCAATGACGACGGTCTGGGCATCCGGGGTGACGACGACGGTATCGGCCGAGCGGATGTTCACATTGGGGGCGTACACGGGGGTAGAGGCGGAACCGAGCAGGGTGCTACCGGCGGCGATCAACTGGCCGGGCGTGGAGGTATCCAGCTGCGAGGTCTGGGGCTGAACGATCATTTCCACGAGGCCATTGGCGCCGATGAAGGGGGTGACGTTCAGGATGATGCCGACTTCGGTGTAGCTGCCGTTGATGATGGGAATGGTGGTGGAAGTGCCGGCCGTGGTGTAACTGACACCGCTGGGCAGATAGATTTCCTGGCCGACGACAATCTTGGCGAGCTGGCCATCACGGGCCAGAATGGAGGGACGGGAGAGGACTTCGGATTTGCCGGCCTGGGCGATGGCGCGCAGGGTGGCGGTGAAGTCATTGCCGAGCATCTGGTAGAGGCCGGCGGGATTGCCGGACGAGGCCACACCGAGGTTCTGGCCCACGTTCATGCTTTGGTAGGTGGGGGTTACCTTGGCGCCGGATACGCCATTAGAGCCCAAGGTGCCGGCGAAGTTCGTCGTGTAGCCGGTGAGCTGCTCAAAATAGCCACTGTGGCCGGTGTAGCTGCCTTCCACGCCGATGGCGGAGGAATCATTATGGGCGACTTCGAGGAAGACGACCTTGATGAGCACCTGCGGTTCGGGCACGTCGAGGTTGGCGATGACGTTGCTGATCTGGAGGCTGGTCTCGGCATCGGCGATGACGACGATGTTGTGCGTGGTGGGGTCCACGGTAATCGTGGCGCTGCCAACGGTACCGTTGTTGTTATACTGGCCGGCCGTGGTGGAGCTGGAACCGCCGCGGTTGCCGCCGCCGCCGTTGCCACCGCCGCCAAAGCCACCGAAACCACCAAACCCGCCGAAACCGCCACCACCGCCGACGCCGCCACCGGGACGGAATTGCGCGTGGGCGGCGAGGGCCGCACAGAGCAGGAACATCAGCGCGGCGCCGCCGGCTTTTTGAAAATAACTGGTCTTCATAATATTTTTTCCTTCAGGTAGGTTCAGAATTGGGTACCGCCAAGGCCGCGGCCGCCGGAGCTACCGCCGAACCCGCTCGAGCCGGAGCTGGAACTGGATGAACTGGTGGTGGTGGCGTTATTCTGCTGGCGCAGCATGAGCGCGCTGCTGGACGACGAGCTGGAGCCGCTGCCGCTGCGCGAGGTGCCGCTGGATTGGAACATGGTTTGCAGGACTTGCAAGGCCTGCTGCGGATCGCCATTGTTCATGTGATAGACATAGACGTTCTGGTCGCGGGTGGAAGCCACATCGAGTTCGGTCATCATGCCGGCGATCTGTTCGATGAGTTCTTTCGGAGCCGTCACAATGACGGCCTGGATGCGGGAGTCCGCCACGGCCGTTACCTGGGTGGCCTTTTTGACACGGTCGCTGGAGCTGCCGCCGCCGCCGCCGGCACCACCGCCGCCCATCATGCGGGCAAAGAAGCCGCCGGGTCCGCCGCCGCCGCCGCCGAAGCGGATGGGCGACTGCGTATTGCCGCCGCTGCCGCTGCTGCTGGGGAAGATGCTGCTCAATTCGGACGCCACATCCGTGGGGCTGGCGTATTTCAGACGGAAGACGCGAATTTCCGTTTCCGCCTCGGCGCTGTCGTCAATGGCGCGGATGATTTCGGTGAGGTGGCGGATGTTGGACTGGGTATCAGTGATGACGACGGAGTTGCCGGCCTCGTTGGCGACGACGGTGGCCTGGGCGGAAACGAACGAACTCAGATCGGACACGAGCTGGCGCGCTTCGACGAAGCGGATGGGAATAATCTGGGTGACGATCTCATCGTTGTTGGGAATTTCCTCCGGCTTGTTGCCGCTCTTGACGGGGATGTTGCGCGTCTTGGCATCGTTCTTGTCCACGATGGTGAGGGTGCGGCCATCGCGGATGGCGGCGTAGCCGTTTTTATTGAGGACATTGTTGAGCAGGTCCACGGCCTCGTCCTTGGTCATGGAATGGCTGCTGATGACGCTGACGTTGCCGTTCACGCGGGTGTCGAGCACGATGATGAAGCCGGCGGCGTCGCTAAGATAATTCAGGACCATCTCGAGCGGGGCATTGCGGAAATTGAGGCGCAAGGTGCCGTCACTGTTGGTGCTGCTGGCGTTGACGGGCGGCATGAACTCGGACGTGATGTCCTCGTGCGGCTTGGGGCTGGTCGTGGCCGGCAGGATGACAATGGACTTGGTGGGCTTGTCGGCGTCCGGCTGCGGCTGGCCAAGCTGCATATCCGGCGGCGGTCCGGGCGGGCCGCCGACATCGGGGCCGTTGCCCTGGCCAGGCGGGGGCACGGGTGGGTTATTGTCGCCGGCATTGCCGCCGGGGGTATCCTGGGCGGCGGCAACCATCAGCCCGGCCGCGCCTAACGTAATGAGGCTTAAAATAATTTTTTTCATTGGTTTTCCTTTTCCCGTAATTGCTTGAGTCGTTGTAAAATGTCGCTGGTTGGTCCGCCGGCGGCGGGGGTGCTGCTGGTGGAACTGCTGCTGGAAGCCGAGCTGGAACTGGTGCTGGAGCCGGAGGTATCCGCCACGCCGGTGATTTCACCGGGGCCGGTCAGGACCCACTTGTTATCCACCTGGCGCATGACGTCGCCCACCTTCAGTTCGAGGTGTTCTTTCTTGTCGGCGGAATCCAGCGTGACACTGGTGAGTGAAATATCGCTGACGGTGTAGCCAGCGATGTCCTGCTGGTTGACCAGAATTTTTTTGTAATCGGCGCTATTGCCGCTGAAGAAGGCGAACAGGCCCTTGCTGTAAGTCATGGCCCCGACAAAGGCAAACGAGGGGGCGGAGACGGGAATGTGAATGCTAGTGGGTCGAGGCCGGCGGATGCCGGTGCGGTAATGCGGCTGGCGGCTGGGATCAAAAATATTGCGGTCGGTGATAAACCGGCTGAACGAACTGTAATCCGTGGGGCCGGGCTCCTTGTTCGACTGGGCGAACGCGACCGTACCGCCGGCCAGTCCGAGCGCGAGCAGGGTTAGAATCAGGGGTGCGGTTTTCATTTGATCTCCTTGGCGCCGAGCGCGAGGCCGTCGATGTCCACGCTCATGGTCATCTGCTGGCCGGTGGTATCATGGGCGCCGAGCTCGACGGTATCCAGCCGGATGGCCATGGGGCCCTTTTCCAGGTCATAGAGAAACCGGGTGAGGGAACCGAGGTCGCCGGAGGTTTCGACGCGACAGGTGAGGGTCATGTAATTGGTGGAATCATTTTTCCATTGCGGCATGAGGCTGGTGACTTCGGCCCCGCAATCGCGGGACCATTCATCTACCGCGCGGAGGAGCTGCTGCTCGGCGAGGGCGGTGTCGGCGGGCAGGGAATTGCTCTGCATGTCGTTCCAGTGGTTCTGCACCGCGGTGTCGCGGGCCAGCAGGCTGCGGCCCTCGGCAACGCGGGCGCGCAGGTCTTTGATCTGCGCGGACCGGGCCGTGTACCAGTCGGACAGCGGACCATAGATGAAATTGACGCCCACATACAGCGCCACGGCGACAATGGTGAGAGTGATCAGGAATTGCTGGCGGTTTTCAATTTTCAATTGCCACCTCCGTTGTTGTAATGGAATGTCAGGACAAATTGGATGGGAGATTTGCCGCGGCTTTGTACGTAGTGCAGGCCGGTGACACCGGGGACGGCGGCAAGTTTCTTATCCACGGCGATGAGGGCTTGGATATCGCGCGCGGTGCCGGCGCAGGTGATGGTGTTGCCGTCGCGGACCTCGATGTTCTTTGCCGTAACGGAACCATCTTCCGTGAAACACAGGGTGAGCTGGCGGAGGATGGCGAGGTTCGGGAATGTGCCGTCGTACCAGGGACGATACTGGACGATGTTGTCCTGCACGTGCTGCAACTGGCCCACGCGAACGGCCATGGCGTTCCACTGGGAACCGAGGCGTTGCAACTGGAACTGCTGCCAAAGGAACAGGGCGGCGACGAGGGCCACCACGGCGGCCACGGCGGCACCGGTGGTGCGCAGGCGGCCGGAGGAATATTTGGCGACAAAGCGCTCGATGACGGTCGGCTTGGGCGGGAGAAATTCGAACGGAGTCGGCTGTTCCGCGAGCCGGCGGGCGGCGAGGCTGAAGGCGCCCGAGAGAGTGGCTTCGGCGGGCAGCTGCAGGCCGAGTTCGCCGGGGGCATAGCCGCTGACGATTTCCACCCGCAGACCCATGGGACCAAACCGGATTTCCAGTTCGTCGGCGAGCCGGCGGGCGAGTGCCTGCGGTCCAAAGATGCGGATGCGCTTGAGGGCGTTGCGGACTTCATCGGGCAGCTGGCCGTAGGAAATGCGCGTTTCGCGGGCGACGATCTCCGCCTGGAGGACGGGCTGGCCGTTCTCATTTTCCACGGCGCCTTCGATGGTGCGGAGGGCCAGGACGCCGCCACCGGCGGAAATTTGCAGGGCAACGTTGGCTTCGCCGATGGCGAGGGCGAGGACGCCCTGGGATTTTTCATCGGCGGGCGGTTGCAGAGCGCTCAGGCCAAGGCCGAAGCTGACGGGCTTGAGTTTGGCCGCGACGAGAACTTTCTCCAGCACCACGAGATGGGCGGTGGGAATGCCGGCGAGCAGGACGTTCTGTTTGTCACCAGCCAGGGCGGCGCGCGAACTGGCGATCTGGAGAGTGGCGACATCGGAGTGGAAACCGCGTTCAGCCTCGACTTCGAGGAGGTTGGCGGCATCGGCCTCGGCGAGTGGCGGCAGCTCGGTGGCCATGGTCAGCACCCATTTCAAGGGCAGGCCGACGATGCAATGGCGTTCGCGGATGCCGGCGGTATCGAGCTGATTGCGGATCTCGCGGCCGACCAGTTCCGGCGCGGCGGTGAGGGGATCGAGCGTGAGGGTGACGGCGAACTGCTGTCCCACGGTGAGCGACCCGTTGTTGCGGCGCAGCACCACGCCCTCGAGCCGGCTGCCGTCGAGCGTCAGTCCGAGCAGGGCCGCCAGTTTCTTTTGCCGCCGCGGTTTGAATTTAAAGTCAGGTTTCATTGCGTGTTTTTCGCGACCAGATCCTGCCGCACCTTTTCGCCGAGCGCCCAGCCGAGGCGGCTGAGATCCTGGCGATAAAGAATTTTGGGCGAGCCGTCGCTCAGGTCGAAAATGAATTTTACGCGGCGGTAGCCACGACCGAACGGACCGACCGCCGCAATATCGGCGGCAAACTGATAGCTGTGGGTGGTCACGTAATCGCCTTTTGCGAGCGCGGTGACGACGGGGCTGTTGTTGCCGAGGGCGTCAATGATCCAGGCAACGGAGGCCAGGTTGCCGGCGTTCTGCTGACGGTAGGTGAGAAGGGTCTGCGCCGCGCTCTCGGCGGTCTGATCATCCACATTGAGGCCCATGAACACGGCGGTGAGGACGTCGCCGCTGGCGGTGTTGACGTTGACGCGGCCGCGGAAATAGGTGTTGGTGCTGGTGGTGACGCCATTGGCGATTTTGCCAAAATCATCGGAACTCATGCCCGCCTTTTTCAGCCGGAGGCAGAGATCGAAAAGGCCGTTGCAATTGTTCGCCGCCGCGCCGTTCGGATGAATGCTGCGATACAGGGATTGGGCCATGCTGGTGGCACTGCTGGTGCCGGAATCCTGGAAGAGCGTGGTCAGTTTGCTCTGCGTGGCCGTGTTCACGTTGGTGAGCGAGGAGCCATCGGCATGGAAATTGGGTTCGCGGGTGTAAACCGTGGTGTATTCGAAGAGGCCGGAATCGAGTTCGCCGTTGCTGTTGAGATCTTTTTCGTTTTTGTCGAGCACGCCATTGCGGTTGATATCCTCGCCCACGAGCATGTCCATGGTGGCACCCGACACGAGGCGCAGTTCATCCACGGTTTCGAAGGGGGAATTTTTGGCCTCGTAACCCAGGGAGGTGTAATCCAGCGAGACGATGCCATTGGTGCCGCGCCAGTCCATGATGGCATTGGCAAAATCGGTGGTGATGGTCGGCAGGTATTGAAACACGTTGGTGCTGGTGTTGTTCAGGTTCAGCTTGCCGCCTTCATCCACGAGGCCGAAATAGGGCTCGGTGGAGGGGGTGCCGCTGGGGTCGCGGCCGATGATCCAGAATTTTGCATCGCCCACGGGGACGGCGGCACATTGGATCTGGGTGTTATCGGGCATGGCGCCGTTGGTGGCGTAATTCAGGAGGGCGTAGGAGACGTAGCGGGCGGCGCCTTCGATGGCCTGCTCGGCGGCGATGCCGTCCACGCGGTTGTCGGCCGCCTGCAACTCATAATTCATGGAGTTGGCGAAATAGAGCGCGATGCTGACGAGACCAATGCTGATCCAAAGCACAATGATGAGCACAGAGCCGTTCTCGCCGGAGCGGCGGGAACGAAGCGCGTTCATGGTTGTGTGTGGCAAATGCATGTCAACTTCCGGTCGAGCTGGACGCGGTGATCACGGCGTTGGTGCGGGCCTGCGAGTCAATGGGCACCATAATTTCAATGGGCTGGCCGGCGTTGTTGCCGGCCATCTGGATATCCACGCGCACGGCCACGGGCAGGTTGGTGTTCACCGAACTGACGCTGCTGGTGTCCCAGGTATCATTCCATTGGGCGCCGTCGTAACAGGAAAAGCGGATGCTCGAAACGCCGCTCAGCATAAGCTGGTCGGTGACGTCCGGGGTGGCGGTGGTCAGAAGATTCCGCGAGATGCTGCGCACGAGATCCTGGCCGCCGCCGGCGTTGTTGCCGGAATTTCTCAATTCATAGGTGACACGCTGGATGTCGGCCCAAGGCGTGCTGTCGCTCAGCGCGCCGCTGGCGGTGTACATTTCAATGGCCACGGGTTCGCTCACGCCGAGGCTGCTCACCGTGCCGGTGCGGAAGCTGCCGGAAAGAAATTTGCTGGTGCCGTTGGTGGGAGTGACCACGCATTGGAGGTCGCGTTTGATGAAAGCCACCGTCTGGTCGATCGGGGTCTCGGCATCCACCGCGTCCGCCGTGGCATCGCGCACATGCATGGTGGTGAACAGCACGGTGGTGACCGACACCAGCACGAGCGCCGCCACCCCCATCGCGAGAATCATCTCGATGAGCGTGAACGCCTGGCGCGCCCTGCGGTTGTCGGTATTAATATTCATTTCACATTCACTAACACCATCACTTCATTGTCACTGCGATGAGCTGGCCGTGGCCGCCGGTGGCGGCTGGGAATTGGCCAGTGTGCTCAGCGACACCGAATAATTCCGGCCCTGCGCGGTGAACGTCACCTGGGACGTCACCTGTTGCAGCGCCTCCTGCGGCCAGGTCTGGCTGGTCAGTTTCCACTGATAATCCACCACGCCTTCGGTGACCGTGCCGCTTTGCTGACTGGTCCAGTTGGTGGTCACCAGACTTTCATTCAACACCCGTTCGGCCACCCGGACCGCCCCGCTCTTGCGGGCGGCGACCTCGCCGGCGAGGCTGGCCACGTGCACCGCTTCCACGGCCGTCGGAATAACGATGGCCAGGAACAGCAGCGCCGCCAGCACTTCCGCCAGCGTAAATGCGGCGCGGTTGCTCCGCTTCCCTTGGCGGTTACGGGTTGTGATCGCTAATTTCATAACCCGTGCGATTGCCCGTCTCGATCAGCCAGCGGCTGAACCCGTCGGAATCATTCAACTGCACCGTCTGCGGACTGTTCTCATCAATCGAGCCGTCCGGCAAAAACCGGATGGCCGGGAGATCCTTAAATGTGACGGCCGCAGCCGCCCCGATATTCAGCACACCGATCGTCAGCGTCGAATCCACCGGTAAATTTTCCCCCTTGGGATCGCCGTCCTGTCCGGTCGTTTCCGCGCTCAGACCATACGAGCCCTGTTTGGCATCCACCCAGAGCATCATCGGCATGCCTTCCGAAACCGCGCGATTCTGGGCGGCGTGCGCCAGCGACAAAAACCGCCGCGCCTCGGAGTCCAGCGCCCGGCCCCGGATGAACCGCGCCATCGGCGGCAAGGCGAGGGACGTAATGATGACCAGCAGCGCGAGAATTAGAATCAGCTCGATCAGCGTGAACGCGGCGGCACACTTCCCCGTTCCCGGACGCATCGGCTGAATTTGTGATTCGTGCGGGCACTTCGGTGAAACAGGTTGGTGGCCGGTCAGTTTCAAGCTGGTTATTTGGTCCAGTTACCGAGGTCGTCGTCCGTGCCTTCTTTGTTATCCGGTCCGACCGACAACAGGTCATAGGAATTCGGATTATGTTTGCCGGGGAAATAGTAAACGTAGTTGTTGCCCCAGGGATCCATCGGGAGCTTGGGCGGGTCGAAATAAGGGCCATGCCAGTTGCGCGCATTGCTGGGCGCCTGAATGAGATCCTGCAGGCTCTTGGGATAGAACCCGTTGTCCACCTCGTACTGGCCGAGGGCGGACTTGATGCCGCCGTTGATGTCCGCCATGGCGGCGGTCACGCGGGCGCGTTCGCCGGTGCCGGCGATTCTGGGGATGACCAGCGCGGCGAGAATGCCGATGATCGTGACGACCAGCAGCATTTCCACGAGGGTGAAGCCGCGGCGCGAAGTCCGCGGCGATAGGGTGAGTTGTTTCACTTCGATTTTCATAAAAAATTAAAATGGATATTTATTTGATGTAATCCGACATGGTGAGCACCGGCAGCAACATGCCGATGAAAATGATGCCAATGAACCCGGCGATGAGGAACAGCATGAGCGGTTCCGCAAAGGCCACCGCCGTTTTCAGGTTGCGATCCAGATCCGATTCGGTAACGACGGCGACACGGACCAGTTCCACATCCAGCCGGCCGCTTTCCTCGGCCACAGAGATCATTTCGAGCACGGAACCGGGAAATAGCGTGCGGCAATCCGCGAGACTCTGGCCGAGCCGGCCGCCCTGCTGGACACGGTCGATGGCCTGGGCCACGGCGTCCACGAGCACCTGATTGCCGATGGAGCGGCGCGCCACATTCAAGCCATGGACGAGCGGCACGCCGGCGCCGATCAACGTGCCCAACATGCGGCAGAAGCGCGCCATGGCGAATTGGGCGAGGAGCGGGCCGACGAGCGGCGCTTTCAAAATGAGGCCTTCCCACATGCGCTTGCCCTTTTCGGACACAAACCACGTGCGGATCAAAAATCCGAGACCGACGATGCCGAGGGCCACGAGCAGGCCGTAGGAGCGGATCATATGGCTGGCCCCGATGATGACCTGCGTGATGAGGGGCAGCGAACCGTGAAAGCTGGCGAACACGCGCTGAAATTTGGGAATGAAAAACACGAGCAGCACGGTAAGCACCACCAGCGCGAGCACGAACAGGATGATGGGATACAGCATCGCCGTCATCACCTTGGACTTCAGATCTTTTTCACGGGACTGAAATTCGGCGATCTGGGCGAGCACCACATCAAGGAAGCCGCCAGCTTCGCCGGCCTCGACCATCGCCACATAAACACGCGGAAACGTTTCCGGCGATTTGCCCATGGCATTGGCGAGGGACAGACCGTCCACCACCAGGTTGTTAACCCCTTTCCACGTGGCTTGCGCCGCGGGGGAGGAGGCTTCTTTCTGCAAAATCTGAAGCGCGCGGCTCAGGGGCACGCCGGCGGCCAGCAGGCTGGACAGGAGGCGCGTGAAGTTTTCGAGTTCCTTGGCGGAAACTTTTTTGGATTCGAACTTGAACGGGCTGCCGCTGGCGCGCGCGGCAGCATTTTTGCCGCTCTTGCCTTTGGACCCGGCGGCTTTTTCCGTGAGATTGACCAGCCGCAGGCCGAGCGTTTCGATCTGGCGCATCGCATCGGGCCGGCCGGAGGCATCCAGCACACCCTCGGCGATTTTGCCGTTGGTTTGAAGCGCGCGATATTGAAACGTGGGCATGGCGGGGAAAAATACTCAGGTTAACCAGCCACGGCAATGCTGGCGGCAGATTCACCGGTGGTTATTTTCTCGGTGCGGGCAATTTCCTTGGCGGTGGTGACACTCATCACTTCCGACACGGTGGTGACCCCGGCGGCGACCAAGCGCCAGCCGTCCTCGGCCAGCGTGCGCATGCCGCCCCGGCGGGCGGCGTCGCGGACCTGATCCGTGGAGGCGGACCGCAAAATCATCTGCCGGATCTCTTCGTTGGTGTCCATCCATTCAAAAATGGCATGGCGGCCATAGAAACCGGTGTTCCGGCATTCGCGGCAACCGACGGACTTGTAAATGGTGTTTTCCGCCGGAATGCCGAGCTTGGCTTTCAAGGCGAAGGCGGTTGGGGAATTATCCGGTTGCTTGCAATGCGGGCAGAGCACACGCACGAGGCGCTGGGCGAGCACGGCTTCCAGCGAGGAGGCGACGAGGTACGGTTCCACGCCCATGTCCACGAGCCGGGTGAGCGCGCCGGGCACGTCGTTGGTATGGAGGGTGGAGAAAACCAAGTGACCGGTCAGCGAGGCCTGCACGGCAATCTGGGCGGTTTCCTGGTCACGAATTTCACCGATCAGAATCACGTCCGGATCATGCCGCAAAATGGAACGCAGCCCGCGCGCGAAGGTGAGGCCGGACTTTTCGTTTACCTGGATCTGGTTGACGCCCTTGAGCTGATATTCCACGGGGTCTTCCACCGTGATGATTTTGCGGACGGCGTCGTTGATCTCGTTCAGCGCGGTATAAAGCGTGGAGGTTTTGCCGGAGCCGGTGGGCCCGGTGACCAGGATGATGCCGTGCGGCAACTGGAGCACGCGCTGGAAACATTCGAGCTCGCGAGCGTTCAGGCCGATCTGGCTGAGGCCGCGGAGGGTGGAATTCTGGCGCAAGAGACGCATGACCACCGCTTCGCCATGCAACATGGGAATAATGGAAACACGGATGTCCACCTCGGCCTCGTCAATGCGCACCTTGATGCGGCCGTCCTGCGGGAGGCGCTTTTCGGCGATGTTCAGGTGGCTCAAAATTTTGACGCGCGACACGATGGCCGGTTGAAACTGTTTCAACTGCGGCGGCACAGGGACTTCCTGCAATTCACCGTCAATACGATAGCGGATCTTGAATTCGTCTTCGAACGGCTCCAGATGGATGTCCGAGGCGCGCAATTCAATGGCATCCTTGAGCACCTGGTTGACGAAGCGAATAATGGAGGCGTCGTCTTCGGCGCCGGCGTCGAGGTTGTTATCCTCGGCATTTTCATCCACCACGGTGATGGCCTTTTCCTCATCGAGGGTGCCGATGGTGTCGGCGCCGACGCCGAGGCGCTTCTTCATCTCGCGCTGCACGGCTTCGGTGGTGGCGAGCACCGGCTTGAGGTTCAGGCCGGTGAGAGTTTTCAGGGCGTCAAAACCCTGGGTGGCAAACAGGCGGCTGGTGGCGACTTCCACGCAGCCGTTGACCCGTTGCAGGGGGAGGATTTCCTCCTTCAGCAGAATGCGGGCGGGAAAGAGCGAGAGCAACTGGCGATCCGGTTCGACGTCATCCAGGGTGGTGTAGCGCAGGCCGTATTCGGTCGCGAGCCAGCGAAGAATATTTTCTTCGCCCGCCACCTGGGGCCGGACATGCGCGAGCGCCTGCACATCCAATGAAGTCAGCTGCCGGGCCGCCAGCATGCGGTCCAGCAGCAACTTCGAATCCTGAACGGTTTGGTCGGACATGGGATCGCCAGTTTCTCGGGGTGAATGGGGTTTACAGCAAACCGAGCAGCGTGGCCGTGGCCTCCTGCTTGACCGTCAGCACGGCGCGGAGGTCGGACTGGGCCGCTTCCAGCTTGGCCTGCTTGGCCTTCTGGGAGGACTGATATTTGGCGAGCAGATCTTTGATCTGGCCGGCGGGGGCGTTGTCGTCAATCGCCTTCTGGAGCGCTTCAGCTTCGGGGCTGGACTGGCCAAACATGCCGCCACCGCGTTGGGGGCGACCGCCTTGGTCACCGTTGTTGCCGCCACGGGGTCCACGACCGAACAGACGGCCCATGCCGGGGCCGCGCGCTTCGCGCTGGGCGTCCAACACCTTCTGGACGAGCGGCTGCACCGCGCTCCAGTCCGTGTCGTTAGTGAAACCGAGTTCGTCCTGGATGCGCTGCTGCATCTGCTGCATCATCTGGGCAGGGTCAAAATTCCGGCGCTGACGCTGGCCACCGCCGCCGCCATTGCCACCATTGCCACCGCCGTTACCCCCGCCGCCGTTGTCGGCTTGGGCCATTACGCTGCTGGCAGTCATCAAGGTCAACGCGGCCACCAGGCCGCACACCGCCCATTTCAAGGATTTCATTTTCATATTGTTAATTTCGTTTTGTACTGGTTTGGTTTACGTGCGGACTAAAAAAATTATTGTCCGTGACCTGGATGAATGCAGCCGGCGTGCCAAATGATTAGTTACGGAAAACAACGCAAATCAATGATTTATGCCGGCCGCCGGTGCGCAAATTGTGCCCACCAGGCCTCCGGGTGCGCAAAAACTGCGCGGCTGACGGGAATTGCGCGATTGCATGAAATCTGAGGTAAAGCAGCGATGAGAGTTTGACAATTGGCGCTTTGCCCTGAAATTTCCAGTCAAGCGGATCCGCCCGCCACCATTATGTTAGCCACCCCAGAACTCATGTATGAAGCCGGCCAGTTGGCCCGGCTGGAGGAGTTGCTGCCGCGCTGGCGGGAAATGCCGCTTTACCGCACCCTGCTGGCCAAGCTGGAAGGGTTCGCCCGCGAACCCATATCCCGGATCCCCTTCATCACCAAACGTGATATGCGCGAAGGGTTTCCGAAAAATTTTCTGCCGGCTGCGGCGGACCTGGAGTCCCTGCTCGCCCGGAAGGAAGTGGAACTGGAACATACTTCCGGCACCTCCGAGGAGCGCACGCCGGTTTTGTTTCGCAAGGGCTGGTGGGATGAGCAGGAAGCCCGGGTTTTGCGGCTGAACGGTTACGTGGCCAAGGTGTTGGACGAGCACCCGGGTGCCCGCCGGGCCACGCTAACCACGCCCGCCTGCAATGACCGGTCGTGTCCGGTGGTCTGGCAATCGCCGGCCCAGCGCACGTTCGGGCTGAGCCGGTATGTGAACCTGGCGCGCATTCCGTTTGTGCTGACGGAAGCGGAACTCCGGCGCATGGCGGAAGAGATCATCGAATGGGCCCCGCAATTTCTAGACCTCTCGCCGGTGCACGGCGCCCGGCTGGCGCTGTTCTGCGAACAATCGGGGATTCGTTTTCCCTCGGTGCGGTTCATTCTGTGCAGTTATGAATTTGTGAGTACGGTTCACCGGCGGATTTTGCAGCGCGCCTTCGGCGTGCCGGTGTTCAACCTGTACGGGTCCACGGAAACCGGCCATCTGCTCATGGAGGATGAACACGGCGACATGAAAGCCAGTCATGAGAACGCGCTGCTGGAAGTGGTGGAAACGGACTCGCATCATGTGGGCGACCTGGTGGTGACCACGCTGACCAACGATTACATGCCGCTGTTGCGCTATCGCATCGGCGATCTGGTGGAACGCAGCGAACAGCCGTATGCGACGTCCTACCGCGTGCACGGCCGGTTGCGGGATGCCCTGCACGGCCCGGCTGGCCGGCGGGTGACCACCTGGCAGGTGGACCAATGTTTCACGGAGATCAGCGGGGTGTTGCACTATCAGTTGGCGCAGGAAGAAAACGGCACCTGCCGGCTGCGGTATATCCCGGATGGGAACGGACCGACGGCGGCGGAACTGGCCGGGCTGATGGACCGGCTGACGGACCTGCTTCAACCAGCAGTGAAAATCGAGATGGAAGCGGTGACGGTGCTGGCCCCGACGCATTCGGGGAAGTTTCGACTCACGTGCCGGGTCTAATAAACATCCCGGCGCCAACATTGTGTTTTTGGTTTGAATCCCCTGAAATGGCGATGGGCAGGCTTTGTGGGTTGCGCTAATCTGACGGCCGATTCCACTATAACCACACGCTCATGAACCCATTATCACCGCGGTCCCGTTTACCTCTGTTTGCCCTGGCGACGGTTTTGACCGGCGCGCTGAACAGTCCGGTGCTGGCTCAGAATAACAACACCATTGCTGCCGGTGGCAATGAAACGCGCGGCTATGACATGGCACCGGAAACCCGGCTGGAAGTGGTGCAGGCGGCGGTGGCATCCATTACCACCCCGTTGCCGCCGGGACCGTTCCAGCCCACGTGGGAGTCCCTCAAACAGAATTATCAGGTGCCGCAATGGCTGGTGGAGGCGAAGTTCGGCCTGTTCATGCACTGGGGGCTGTATGCCGTGCCGGCGCATCACAATGAATGGTACGAAAAACACATGTACGGCGCCGACCGGCAGTGGCATGCCGAGCACTTTGGTCCGCCGGACAAATTCGGCTACAAGGATTTCATTCCGCTGTTCACCTGCGAAAAGTTCAACCCGGATGCCTGGGCGGAACTCTTCAAAAAATCCGGGGCAAAATTCGTCATTCCCACGGCGGAACATCACGATAACTTTGCGCTCTGGGACAGCGCGGTGACGCCGTTCAATGCCAAGCAGATGGGGCCGCATCGCGATCTCATCGGCGAGCTGGGCCAGGCGGTGCGCAAGCAGGGTTTAAAGTTTGGTGTGTCGAATCATGGCATTGAAAATTTCCAGTTCATCAATCCACCGGCGGAACTCGCGGCGGAGCTCAAGGCCAAACAGGCGGATCTGTTCGATCCCAAGTGGGCGGATTTTTATCATGTGGCCGACCGCAGCGATGCGGCCTGCCAGAAATTTCTCGCGGACTGGTATGCGCGCAATGTGGAGCTGATTGATAAATACCAGCCGGACATGCTGTGGTTCGACAATGGCGTGGATCAGCGCTACCTCGATCCGCTCAAGCTGCGCATCGCCGCATATTATTACAACCGCGCTAAAGCCTGGGGCAAAGACGTTTCCCTGAGCACCAAGAAGGCTGCGTATGCGCCGGATGACAACAATACGAACACGATCGGGTCTGTGATCGATTTTGAGAAGATCGGCGGGCGCTCGCCGTCCGGCATCCGCACGGGTGAATGGCAGGTGGATGAACCGATCGGCAGCACCTGGGGGTATACCAGCGACATGCGGGTCGCGGGTGCGGGGTCCATTATCGCCAAGCTGGTGGATACCGTCAGCAAGAACGGCACGCTGTTGCTGAATCTTTCGCCCAAGTCGGACGGCACGTTTCCCGATGAACAGCAGCAGACGCTGCTGGCCATCGGCAAATGGCTGGACGTGAATGGCGAGGCCATTTATGCCACGCATAATTGGACACAGTTTGGCGAAGGTGGCCGGCGGGGTCAGGGCGGCTTGAACATTCGCTACACGGTCAAGGACGAGACGCTTTATGCGATCATTCTGGGCAACTGGCCGGCCGGCGAAGCGGTTATTCCCGCGCTGGCGGCCGGCAAGGCGCCGGAGGGCAAATTTGCCGGCGTCACACTGCTGGGTCATGATGGGAAGCTGGCGTTCAGCCAGGATGCCACCGGGCTGAAAGTGACATTGCCGGCAGCCGCGCCCTGCCAGTTTGCCTATGTGCTCAAAATCACGGGTTTGAAAATGAATGCGCCCACGTGGACGAAATCGGGGAATCCAGAGTAAGCCGAGATCCTGCATTTAACCACAGTCGGACTGGCAAGCGGAGTGGTTCCCTGGTTGATATTTTTTTGCCAGCGCTCATTCATAGAAACGGAGATTAAACTCATAGGCCCATCTGCGAGCAGCTCCCGTAAGCCCCATGCACCAATACCAATCCCTCGTGTTGAATTGTCGGATACGGTGACGGGCCAGTGGTAATGTAACAACTCCCATCAGGAATTGGCCGGAGGAAATGCCCGCAGACATTCTTCCTGGCGGGTGCAATTTCTCATTTGGTGCCGCCATGCCCACCATTCCCTTTTTTTCATGTTTGGCGATTTTTGCCGTATCCAGCCCCCCCCGAATTTCGAATCCTGAATTTCCTTTCCGACCTTCCAAACCCGCTTGCATTTTTATAAACCTGCGGTATGGTTTTCCCGGCGTCGTTTACCAAGTATACGACGCCCCCGGTCATGCACCTCATCCCTCTGCTGACTTTACCCATCTCCCTGCCGCCTTTCGCCCCGGACCATCAACCCAGTCGAAAGGCCCCGCCCCCTTTTGTCCGGCCCCGGCCCTGTCCTGGTTACCCGGCCACAACCCGATATCAAGGCTCAATCAAGGCAAAAACCCCTGCAATCGTGCCTCATCAAGGCATATCAAGGCACGGCATGAAATTAGTAATGAGGCCATCCGGCAGCCATCCCCCCATGTGGAGTGCGGCGACATGTCGCCGCACTCCACA
>CAIJGS010000118.1 GCA_903820285.1 uncultured Verrucomicrobia subdivision 3 bacterium
CATTAACGCATGTGGAATTGTGAAATTTTGAGTAATTCGGTCGGCAAATATGTTGCGTCTTTCAATTCGGTCTTTTTCAATCCTGCTAATCTGTGATCCAATATTTTGCTTTGTCAAATTTGTTCGATCAAAAGTAACCGGTTGTACAAGTAAATGGAATTCTTTGCTCCCGGATACAAATGTGAAATCCAGCTTTTTGTGTTCCGGCACCATTCCAACTATTTTCCCCAGTTCATTTTGATATTCTCCGCCCAGTTTTAGACTGGCAGCCAGAAGTTCTTGGACTGTAGAAAACGGCCAAAACGCCTTTAATGCAAATCCGTTTTTAACGATGTTTGTGGGTTTAAATAGTTCCTGCACCAAATTGGATGAATCCTGGCAAAGCTGTGAGAAAAATTTATCCGTCTCGAGTGGAAGCTCTTGGCTTAAAGCAAGAATGTTTGAATCACACGTAAGATTCACTCCGTGTTCTGGGATTTCCATTTTTGCGCCGGTAGGCTTCGCTTCGCCTGCGATAAATTTTAGATTCGCATTTGCCGCCAGCATAAATTCGCCACACCTATCAAGGTAGCGGTAGCCGCCTTCATAAGTTTGCTTAAAATGCAAGCTTAACGTTTTCCAAGCCATACTCAAGGTCTGTTAATATCGGCTCCCTTTTTAAAAAGTAAACAACAAAAATTGGCTGGCAAACCGCGCTTAAATGACCTTGCCATTAAAATCGCGGAAGAATTTTTCGGGGGC
The DNA here is from genome assembly GCA_903820285.1 of uncultured Verrucomicrobia subdivision 3 bacterium. GTDB lineage: Bacteria > Verrucomicrobiota > Verrucomicrobiia > Limisphaerales > UBA11358 > UBA11358. The sequence goes on from CAIJGS010000118.1 coordinate 742, forward strand.
GCAGGTGAATTCCATTTTGGTGCCGCGCCAGATGAAGCGCACGCAGGTGGCGTGAAGGGCTTGGTGGGGGAGGATGAGTTGGGCGCGTTGCGCGGGGGTGAGCCGGTTTTCGACGAGGGCGAGGTAGCAGTCTTCGTCGGGGCCGTAAATTTTATCGCCGACGATGGGGTGGCCGGCGTGGGCGAGGTGGATGCGGATCTGGTGTTTGCGGCCGGTCTGTGGGCGGACGTGGAGGAGGGAAAACCTCTGATTTTCGCGGGTGAAGCGCTGTTGGACGGTGTATTCGGTCGAGGCGGCGGAGCCGTCGGGGCGGACACAATCTTTGATCACGATGCGGCTTTTTTCATCTTTGCCAAGGGGGCCATCTAAGATGGCGTGATCGGCGGCGGGCCAGCCGTGAACGATGGCGAGGTATTCTTTTTCGACAGTGCGGGATTCCCAGCTGCGGCCGAGTTCGCCGGCGGCGGCGGCGTTTTTGGCAATGACAACCACGCCGCTGGTTTCGCGGTCGAGGCGGTTTACAAGGTGAGGGGTGGTGCCGGGCAGGTGCAGGCGGGCGCGGCTGATGAGGCTGGAGTATTCATCGCCCTTGGTGGGGTGGCAGACGAGGTCGGCGGGTTTGTTGACGACGAGGAGGTCGGCATCTTCAAAGAGGATTTCAAAGAGGGGGGGCACGGGGGGTTAACTGGGGATATTTAACCGCAGAGAACGCAGAGAACACATGGGAAAAACTGTTTTAATCATTTAATTCAACACTCGCTTACGCCAGGCGGCGGCGGAATTCGGTGCAGGCGGCGGTGATATCGGAGGCGTTGAGGATGGCGGAGACGACGCAGATGCGACGGGCACCGGCAGCGAGGACGGCATCGAGGGTGGCGAGGTTGACGCCGCCGATGGCGAACCAGGGGACGGTGACGTGGGCGGCGGCCCAGCGGACGTATTCGAGGGTGACGGGTTTGGCGGTGGGTTTGGTGCCGGTGGCGTAGATGGGGCCGATGGCAATGTAATCGGCGCCGGCATCGAGGGCGCGCTGGGCCTGGGCGGGGGCGTGGGTGGAAAGGCCGATTTTTAAAGGGGAATTCGGGGTTTTTAGCTGGTTGACGTGGGTGTGGCCGGCGTCAAAAAAATCTTCCTGTCCAAGGTGGCAGATATCGGCACCGAGTTCGCGGGCGAGGTCGAGGTGGTCGTTGATGACGAGGGGGACGCCGGCGCGGCGGGTGACGGGGAGGATTTTGTGGGCGAGAGCGCGGATTTCTGCGGGAGTGGAATTTTTGGCGCGTAACTGGATGAGGTCGCTGCCGCCATCGCAGAGTTGCTGGGCGACGAGCTCAGGGGGGCGGCCGTGGAGGTAGGCGGTGTCCACGAACGTATATAATTGGCATTCAGTAAGCGGTTTCACGGCGGGTAATTTAGCGGTGAATGGGGGGGATGAAAATGTTTTATCGGAGGCATTTAATCAAAAGTGGAAGCCGGGGTTGAGGGCTCTGAAGCAAGCGACAACTGTTTGGCGACGGGGGCGTCGCCTTCACCCTCTGCGACGGGGCGTCGCAGCCACAGGCCTGGCAGGCACAAAAAACGGCGGCAGGTTTTTGGCCTGCCGCCGGGTGGAGGGGAAATAATTACTTGAGGCCGGCGAGGTAGCCGAAGCGGGCGCGGAATTCGTCGGGGCTCATTTTGATGACGGCGGCGAGTTTGGCGAGTTGCTTGGTGTCTTCGAAGTCTTCGCGTTCGAGGCGGATCATGTAGGCTTGGGCGCATTCAAAGGCTTCGCCATCGACATTGACGCGGCGGTTCTGCATGCGGCCGGTCTTGGGGTCGAGCATCTGATCGAAGGGCAGGGGGTTCATCTTGCCGTCGATGAAGCTGATGATGGCGCCGTATTTCTCGGCTTCGGGAGAGCGGAGGAATTTGACGGCGGCGTAGCCGAGGTCGCGGGTGTATTCGGCATCAAAGGGGATGGGGTCGGCGCAGCGGAGTTCGTAGCCGAGGTCCTTGTCGATGAAGGCCATTTTGATGCCAAGCTTCTCGAGTCGGACGGTGAGGAGCTCCTTCATGAGGCGGCCGAATTCAATTTCGCCGAGGCGGAGATGGCCATGGTCGTCGCGGATGATTTTGCCGAAGCGTTCGAGCTGACCTGCGGGGAGGGATTCGACGAGACCTTTTTCGCCGAGGGATTCAATGAGGCCTTCGGCGAGGACGACGAGGCCGTAGTTGGAGCCATCGGCTTTGCGTTTGATGATGGAACCGATGATGATGTCGCACACGCCATCGACGGTGACGGGCTCGCCGCGGAATTCCTCAGAGATGACGGAGAGGGTGGCGGCGGAGGCTTTGGCAATACCGAGGGCCAGATGGCCGGCGGCGCGGCCCATGCTGATGATGATGTACCAGCGGGAGGTGGTGCGGGCGTCTTCGATCAGGTTGCGGACGATCTGGGTACCGTAGTGCCGGGCGGTTTCGTAACCGAAGGTGGGGGCGGTGCCCGGCAGGGGGAGATCGTTATCAATGGTCTTGGGGACATGGGCGACCTTGATTTTGCCGAGGCTTTGTTTGGCGACGTAGCTGGCGGAGAAGGCGGTGTCGTCGCCGCCGATGCTGACGAGGGCGGTGACGCCGAGTTTTTCGAACACGGTGAAGATGTTCTTCATCTGTTCGGCGGACTTGGTGGGGTTGGTGCGGGCGGTGCCGAGGATGGAGCCGCCTTTCATGTAGATGTCCTTGACATCGCGAATGGCGAGGGGCTTGATCTGGGTGGTGTCACCCTGGGCGATGTGTTTGAAGCCGTCACGAAAGCCGATGACTTCGTAACCCTGATTGATGCCTTCGATGGTGGCGGCGGCAATGACGCCGTTCAGTCCGGGGGCCGGACCACCACCAACGAGAATGCCTAATCTGCCTCGATTGCTCATGTGATTTTAATGTGTGGGTTGCAGTTGAAAGTTACCGAACGTAAATCCGTTCGATTCTGGAGGAACGGTAAAAAATTTCAATTCCATTCTTGCCACAAATTAGCCAGTCTTTGCGGCGAAAATGAAAAGAGCCATATTTTTAGACCGGGACGGGACGCTGATTGCGGAGAAAAACTATCTGTCGCGGCCGGAGGAGGTGGAGATATTTCCGGGGGCGGTGGCGGCTTTGAAACGGCTGGCGGACGCGGGGTTTCGGCTGTTTGTGGTGACGAATCAATCGGGCATTGGGCGGGGTTATTTCACCATGGCGGACGCGGAGCGGGTGAACGCACATATTGCCGATGAACTGGCGCGGGAAGGGGTGCGGTTCGAAAAGGTATATGTTGCGCCGGAGGCGCCGGACCAGCCCAGCCGGGGGCGGAAGCCTTCGCCGCAGTTTCTCTTTGATGCGCGGGATGAATTTGGGCTGGAGCTGGCGGAGAGTTTCATGGTGGGCGACAAGCTGATTGACCTGGAGTGCGGCTGGAACGCGGGGGTGAAGCAGAGCTTGCTGGTGCGCACGGGATACGGGGCGAAATTAGAACTAAAATCGCCGGAACAGCTTACGCGGGCCAGGGTGCTGGACGGTTTGACGGAAGTAGCGGACTGGATTTTGCAGGCGGGTTGAACGGGCGGGCGGGGGCGTCTATCAGTAAATTTAAATAGCAGTTTTTTTGCGGGTTCCCGCTTTACTGTTGGTGGCGGGCGCGGCAGATTCCCGCAAACTATGTGTGGCATCATCGGGTACATCGGGAAAAAATCAGCTTCACCCATTCTTCTGGAAGGCTTGCGCCGGCTGGAATACCGCGGCTATGACAGCGCGGGGCTGGCGGTGCTCGGGGACAGCGTGCTGGCAGTCCGCAAAAAGCTCGGCAAGATTGACGAGGGGCTGGCGCCGCTGGTGAAGGCTGCGCCGGTGAACGGCACCTTGGGAATTGGCCATACGCGCTGGGCCACGCATGGGGTGCCATGCGATGAAAATTCGCATCCGCATCCGGATGCGAGCGGCCAGATTGCGGTGGTGCACAACGGGGTGATCGAGAATTACGACCTGCTGAAGCAGCGGCTGGCGAAGGGGGGACACAAATTCAAATCCACGACGGACACGGAAGTGCTGGCGCATCTGATCGGCGAGCACTACGCGAAACGTGGCGGCAGCGGGAAAGAGGCGCTGGTGGCGGCGGTGGTGGACGCATTGCGGGAGGTGATCGGGACGTACGGGCTGGCGGTGATTTGCGCGGACTGCCCGGATCTGATGGTGGGGGCGCGGCGGGGGTCGCCGCTGATCATCGGCATCGGCAAGGACGAGCATTATCTGGCGAGCGATGCGAATGCCATCGTGGCACACACGAAGCAGGTGGTGTACCTGAACGATTACGATGTGGCGACGATTTCCGCGGGTAGTTTCGAGGTGAGCAACCTGGGGGCGGACACGGCGAACGTGCAGATTAGCAAACTGGAATTCGACCAGGAGGACGCGGCGCGGGGCAAGCACGCGCATTTCATGCTGAAGGAGATTTACGACCAGCCGCAGACGATTTTGAACGCGTTGCGCGGGCGCCTGGATTTTGAGGGGGCGACGGCGAAGTTCGGCGGGCTGAACATGTCGGCGGCGGAACTGCGGTCGATCGACCGCATTGTGATCGCGGCGAGCGGGACGAGCTGGCACGCGGCGCTGGTGGGGGAATATCTGATCGAAGAGCTGGCGCAACTGCCGGTGGAGGTGGAGTTCGCGCATGAATTCTGCTACCGCAACGCGCCGCTGGAAAAGAACACGGTGCTGCTGGTGCTGTCGCAGTCGGGCGAAACGGCGGATACGCTGGCGGCGTTGCGGGAGGCGAAGCGGCGCGGGCACCGGGCGCTGGCGATTGTGAATGTGGTGGGCAGCACGATTGCGCGGGAGTCGGACGGGGGCATTTACATGCACGCGGGACCGGAGATCGGGGTAGCCTCGACGAAGGCCTTTGTGTCCACGCTGACGGTGCTGACGATGCTGGCGATTCATCTGGGCCGGATGCGGATGCTGTCGGCGAACCGGGCCCGGGAGATCATGCGGGCGCTGGAGGCTTTGCCGAAGCAGGTGGAAAAAATCCTGGCGCAGAACGACAAGATCAAAAAGCTGGCGCAGAAATATCACAAGGCGGAGGATTTCTTTTTCCTGGGGCGCGGCTACACGTTCCCGGTGGCTTTGGAGGGGGCGCTGAAGCTGAAGGAAATTTCGTACATTCACGCGGAAGGCTATTCGGCGGCGGAGATGAAGCACGGGCCGATTGCGCTGATTGACGCGGACACGCCGACGGTGTTTGTGGTGCCGCAGGATTCGATGTATGAAAAGACGATGGCGAATCTGGCAATGATCCGGGCGCGGAAGGGCCCGGTGATTGCGGTGGCCACGGCGGGGGACAAGGCGATTGCGAAGGTGGCGGATGATGTGATTTATCTGCCGCCGCTGCCGGAGCCGGTGAGCCCGATTCTGGCGACGATTCCGTTGCAGCTGTTTGCCTACCACATTGCGGTGGCGCGCGGATGTGACGTGGACAAGCCGCGGAATCTGGCGAAGAGTGTGACGGTGCAGTGAATTCCGGCGAGTGGCGCGGCGGACAATGTCCAGAGAGACAAACGAGAGTGTGATCGGATCAGACACTTTTTTACCCTGTGCTCAAAAATCCCTCATTCAGGATGAGATCAACCGGACGATGCTGGCAGCGATTGGACGGGTTGATCGCGGGGCTGGCGGTCGGGCTGGCGGTGATGCCGGCGATGGGGCAGTTGTTGGGCCAGAACCTTTTTCCGGCGAATAATCCCTGGAATCAGGATATCAGCAGCGCGCCGGTGGCGACAAATTCGGCGACCGTCATTTCTGCCATCGGGAGTTCGCGGAAAATTCATCCGGATTGGGGAACCGACAGCCCCACTGATGGTGCCAGCCCGTTATACGGCATTCCTTACAATGTGGTGCATGGCAACAGCAGCGCGAAGGTGAGCGTTATCATTGATGATTACCCCACGGAGAGCGATCTGGTTGCCGCGCCCATTCCGGCCAACGCCATGATCGAGGGCGATTATGAGAACGGACCCAATGCGAGTGGTCCGGGCTATAATACCGGTCAACGGGGCGACTCTCACCTCCTCATTTGGGACGAGGACAACAATATCGCGTACGAATTTTATGGCGCGGCGCGACCGGCCGATCCGAATTTGCTGGATGAGACCAGCCACACCGACGGCAAGTGGCATGCGGCGCAGGAAACCGTCTGGTACTTTAATACGAATTATTTTCGGCCGCTGGGTTATACCTCGGCGGATGCCGCAGGGTTGTCCGTCCTGGCCGGGCTCGCGCGCCCGGATGAAGGGCTGCCGGCGTCGCAAGGCGGTCAGGGTGTGATCAACCACGCCTTGCGCATGACGCTGCCCAGCAGCATTGTCAGTGCCCATTACATTTATCCTGCGTCGCACAAGGTCAGCGCGTCGGGCATGCTTCCGCTCGGGGCCCGCTTGCGCCTGCGGAACAACAGCACGGTGAATACACTGATCACCAACATGGGGCCGCAGTCGCAAATCGTGGCCCGCGCCATGCAACGGTATGGTTTGATCCTGGCGGACATTGGCAGCGCGATGTATGTCTCCGGGACATCTGCCGCCGTGAACGCCACCAACGGTCTGGGACTGGTGTGGAATATGAATGACATTCTGGGCGGTCTTACCCAGCTTGCTGCCAGCAACTTTGAGGTCGTGAACCTGGCTCCCGCCGTGACCAATTTGAGCCAGAGTGTGGGTGCGACCGGCACATTGCTGATGATCAATGGGTATAATTTTTCCGGAGCGGCCGGGCAGGTTTCCGTCTTTTTCGGCAACACGGCGGCCACCGCTCCGAATGTGCTTGGCGATTCCCAGATTTCTGTCGCGGTTCCGGCGGGAGCCGGAACGGTGGATGTGACCGTGCAGTCGGGCCTTTATGAGCCGGACACTTATGATGGCCCGGGCGCAAATGCGCAGGAGCCGGTTTTTGGTTATGGAAAGTCGGCGACGAATGCGGCGGACAAATTCACCTATGTTATCAGGCCGAAATTCCTGAAAGTCTCCACAAAAGGAGGCAGCTTGATGGCCAGCGGGACAAATAACAGCGGCCCCGGGGGAACCTATCATGTGATCATGGCAACGAACCCGCAGTTACCCCTGACAAACTGGACGGTGCTGACCAATGGCAGCTTTGACGGCAGCGGGAATTTCAGTTTCACCAACGTGATTTCCAATACCAATTTGGAGAGGTTTTACGGGCTGCGAGTGCCGTAGTCACGGAACCGGACCTGTAAGGGGCACCGGCCATATTGCCTGGCTGACTTTGCCGTGGAATAAAGCCGGCCGCCGCTGCGTCTTTTCTGTCTATGCTCCAAATGCGACGATGCTTGAGTTGCGGTCGGACAATGGCTCAGCGGATGGCTTGCAGGATTCCGTTGGTGAAGCAGAGCAGATTGGTCACGCCGTTGAGGCCGCCGAAGGGGAAATTGGTGTTGAGACCGGTCGCGGAGTGGAGGTTGGTCAGGCCGCTGCCGTCGCCGTAATAGGTGCCATTGGCCACGACGGCGACATTGGTGAGGGCGGAGTTGACGACGCAATAGGGCACGGGCGTCGGGCCGGCACCGAGACTGCCGTTGAATCCGCCATCAAAGTTGCCGCCGCCGTACGCAAAGCCATAGAGTTTGGTCTGGTTGGAATAGATTTCAAAGGTGCGGGCGGTGTCGTTGTATTTCAGCTGGGTGCCGCCGGTAGCATTGGTCCAGACGGCCCCGGCGCGGGTGTAGACGCCATTGGCGTTGCCGGCGCCGGCGCTGAAAATATGGAATTTGACCGGGTAGCGGGTGCCGGTGACAGATACGTTGCCATCGGCAACGGAGAGCGCGGCGGCGGGCTGGGCGCTGACGGTGGTGCCGGCTTGCAGCTGATTCAGCTTGATGTCCACGATGGCGGGATTGGGCACATCCATCACTGAATAGTTGGGGTAATCCGAAACGGTGGTGGTGCCGGCGCCAAAGACATTGAGCAAGGTCCAGCTGGAATCCGGGGTGGTGCCCACGGAGAAGCCGCAGGATTCATAAAAATCATTCATGGAAACCCCGTGGCCGGCGGTAGTGGCGGTGTAAATGCCGCCGCCGCAGTAGTAGAAGTGGTTGCCCATGGTAAACCAGGCTTCGTTGGGGTTGTAATGGCCAAAGACAATGGCGGTCTGGAGGGAGAAGGGGGAATCGCTCGGCCAATCCGTACCTTCGCCCATGAAGTAGAAGTTGTTGTTCTCAATGCGCACGTGATCGACGGCCAGATAAATGGCGGCGGTTTCAAAGAAATGGCAGTTGCGGATGGTGTAGTTGTCGGAGAGGACGGTTTGCACCCAGAGGGGCACGAGCCGGGGGGTGAAACCGCTTTCCACCCCGGTGGAAGGGGTGGCAAAGCCCAGAAAAAAGCCGATGGATGCATTGTTGGTTAGGGCGGCCCACGGGCCGAAATAACAGTCATGCACGTTGAAGTTGGCGACGCCGCCGGTGGTTTGGGGGTTGAAGAAGGCGTCGCTGCCAACAGGGGTGATGTCGCCGATTTCGACGAGGTTGGTGAAGGTGTTGACGGTGGAGGCGCAGAAGAGGTGGTCGAGTTCCAGGTTCAGGCGGGTGCCATTGGTATTGCCGAGGGAGAGGACGGGGCCGGCGAAGGTGCCTACAATGCCGGAAGCCGTCTGGCCCTGGCCGCGCAATTCGAAGGTGAACGGGTTGGTCTGGTGAACGTTGATGGGTTGGTTTACGTAGAAGACGCCCGGGCCGAGAATCACCACGCCGCCGCCGGGATCTTCGAGTCCGCCATAGGGCAGATGATCGATGGCTTCCTGAATGACGTTGTTGGTGGCGTGGTGCCAGATGCCGCCGGCGTAGTAGGTGCCGTTGGTAAAGGCCCAGACTTCGGGGGTGAGGGTGACGGCACCGGCGGCGGTGACGTTGGAGGCGGTGACCTGATTGGTCCAAGGGGCGGCGACGGCGGCGACGAGATTGGAGAGGGTGGCGTAGGGGAGGGCGGCGCTGGCGAGGACGCCGGAGATGTTGGTGGCGGCCACGGAGTTGGCGGAGCCTGCGATGGCGGCGATATTGGCTGTAAGCGCGTTGCCGGCGGCGGTGGCGTATTGGGCGAGCGGAGTGGGGGTGATCTGCTGGCGCGGAGTGAGGGTGATAAAGGTGCTGGCGAGGTTGGTGCGGACGGCGATCTGGAGCCAGTAATTGGTGGCGGTGAACAGGCCGGGTCCGAAGTTGGGGATGACGGTAAACAGGCCGTTGGTGACGGGCACGGCACCATTGGTGACGGTGCCGAGGGCGGTGCCGGTGAGATTGGTGGTGTAAAGGGAGAGGGCGAGGTCATAGATGCCGTTGGCGGGCAGGCCGCCATCGGTCAGACGACCCTGATAGGTAAAGGCGGTGGTTTGCGCATTCAGGCGGATGCCTGTTTCCAAGATCAATAGGAACCCCAAGAATACCCTCTGAAAAGTACACATGACTAAATCATGTGGGATTGAAGTCCGGTCGCAACTCAAAAATTTAAGAAAGTTAAAGTGTAACTATTCGGCCACAATTGACTCTGAAGAGGTGGCGGGGCTGTGACTCGGATGGGCGTCCTCAATCCGAATCGCCGGGAAACGAAACCGGGGAACCGGGGGAGGGGCGCAGCGCGCATTTGACCCCGGGCTTGGTTTTCCGCATCATCAACGCATGGCCAGTACTTTTGGGCAGATCTTTCGCATCACCACCTGGGGTGAATCCCATGGGGGCGGTGTGGGCGTGGTGGTGGACGGCTGTCCGCCGCGACTGAAGCTTTCGGAGGCGGACATCCAGCCGGACCTCGACCGGCGGCGGCCGGGCCAATCCAAGATTGTCACGCCGCGCAAGGAATCGGACACGGTGCACATTCTGTCGGGAATTTCCTCGACGGGGCGGACGCTGGGCACGCCGATTTCGATGTGGGTGAAGAACGAGGACCAGCGTTCCGAGGCGTACTCGGAGATGCAGGACAAGTTCCGTCCGTCGCATGCGGACTACACGTATTTTGCGAAGTATGGCATCCGGGCCTGGCAGGGCGGGGGACGCGCGAGCGCGCGCGAAACCATTGGCCGGGTGGCGGCGGGGGCAATTGCCAAAAAAATCCTGCACGAAAAATTTGGGGTGGAAGTGCTGGCTTACGTCAAGCAGGTCCAGAAAATCATCGGCGCGGTGGATCCGGAAACGGTGACGCTGAAGGATGTGGAGGCGAACATTGTCCGGTGTCCCGACGCGAAGGTGGCGGAAAAGATGATCCGCCTGATTGAAAAGATGCGGCGCGAGGGGAATACCGTGGGCGGCGTGGTGGAGGGCATTGCCCGCGGCGTGCCGGCGGGCTGGGGTGAACCGGTGTTTGACAAGCTGGATGCGGAGCTGGCGCGGGCGATGCTGAGTCTGCCGGCGTGCAAGGGCTTTGAGAGCGGCTCGGGTTTTGGCGGGATTCTGCTGACGGGGCGCGAGCATAACGATCCGTTCCGGGCGCGCGGCGGGAAGGTATTTACAACCGCGAACCGTTCCGGCGGCATTCAAGGCGGCATTTCGAACGGGCAGACGATTTTTTTCCGCACGGCGTTCAAGCCGGTGGCCACGGTGATGCACGAGCAGGACACGGTGGACGAGTCCCTGCACAACACGACGCTGAAGGGCCGGGGCCGGCATGATCCGTGTGTGCTGCCGCGCGCGGTGCCGATGGTGGAGGCCATGACGGCGCTGGTGCTGGTGGACCATGCCCTGCGGCAGCGCGCACAGTGCGCTTGATTTGCGGCGCGAACGGCGCAAGATTGTTTGCAACCACATAACCGATGTCATGCCAGAGAAATCATTGAACGAGATATCCCGGGACGCCCGGGTGCTTTACCAGAAGGCCGCGGAAGCGGCGCAGCGGGAAAATTTTGACTACGCCCTGGCGCTGTTCTGCCAGGTGTTGGAAAAGGAGCCGGCGTTTCTGGAGTGCCGGAAGCAATTGCGCGCGGCGCAGCTGCAGAAGGCGGGCACGGGCGGCACGGGATTTTTCAAAAAGATGCTGAGCGGCGCGGGCTCCTCGCCGCAGCTGGCGAAGGCGCAGATCGCGTTGCGCCGGGATCCGGCGGAGGCGCTGGCAGTGGCGGAGCAGATTTTAAACAGCGATCCACACAGCGGGGCCGCGCAACGCATCATCGTGCAGGCGGCGCAGGCGCTGGAGCTGCCGCTCACGGCAATGTTTGCACTGGAGCAGTTGGTGAAAGCCTCGCCCAAGGACAAGGCGGTGGCCATCGAATATGCGAACGCCCTGTCGGCCGGCGGCGGCGATTCCTCGCACGGCGAACGGGTGCTGCAGGAACTGATGCGGGCCAATCCGAATGACGGGGATCTCAACCAGGCGTTGAAAAACCTGTCCGCGCGCAAGACGCTGGATGAAGGCGGCTATGGGGCGCTGGAAGACGGGACGGGTTCCTACCGCGATATTTTAAAGAACAAGGACGAGGCGGTTTCGCTGGAGCGCGAGCAAAAGGTGCAGCGGACCGAGGACAACACCGCGCGACTGACGGAGGAATATGAGGACCGGCTGCGGACGGAGCCCGGCAATCTGAAGGTGGCGCGCACGCTGGCGGAGCTGTACGCGCAGAAAAACAATTATGCCGGGGCGCTAAACTTGTACGAGCAGATCCGGCACGCGACGCCGGATCCGACCATTGACCGGGCGATAGCGGACACCACGGCCAAGCAGTTTGAATTCCAGATTTCGCAGCTGAATCCCTTTGCGCCGGACCACGCCGAGCAGGTGGAAAAAATCCAGGCCCAGAAAAACGCCTTCCAGCTGGTGGAATGCCAGAAGCGGGCGGACAAATATCCCACGGATCTGGTGATCCGGTTTGAGCTGGGATCGCTGCTGTTTCAAAACGGCAAGCTGGCCGAGGCGATTGGGGAATTGCAGAAGGCGCAGAACAATCCGAGCAAGCGGATTCAGGCGATGAACCTGCTGGCGCAATGTTTTGCCAAGCGGAAGATGTATGACATGGCGGGCCGCAAATTGCAGGAGGCCCTGAAGGAAAAGCCGGCTTTTGACGAGGAGAAGAAGGATCTGATCTACCAGTACGGCTGTGTGCTGGAAGCGATGGGCAAGCGCGAGGAGGCCATCGAACAGTTCAAACAGATTTACGAGGCGGACATCAGCTACCGCGACGTGGCGGCCAAGGTGGATGCGTTTTACTCGGGCCAATAGGGCGGCGATTGGCCGGGCCGGGCTGTCCGGGGGTGAGCCGTTTATCGCCGGTGTGGCCATTCGTCTTTCAGGCGCTCGAACAGGCTGCCATTTGAAAGGGCCGACCGTTCGGTTTCCGGCAGCGCGGTGAACCCCAAATACTCCTCCAAGGGGACGCGCTGGTCGTGGATGATGATGCCGTGACGGTCAATGAGGCAATTCTCGGCGCTGAGATGTCGGACGGAACGGCGGTCAACGTGCTTGATCTGCTTAAAGCGCCAAAAGACGTTATGCTCATCCAAGCTCATGTCAGAACGCCAATAACGCCAGGAAGTGAGGTCGGCTCCATCGATCTGCTTCTCGCGGTAGAAGACGCCGTTTTTGTCGCGACCAAAACCATTTCCCAGTGACGAGAATGTAGGGGCGTCGGCAGCGCGCACCTTCAGATGGCCAAACCAAACCTGACGGGCATCTTTGGCGTAACCGCGCGTGTCCTCGCCGCTGAAAGTATGGACTTCATATAAAAGCAATCCGGAGTCGAGAACCTGGAAGGTCATCGGGTCGGCATCGGCGAAAAAAACCATCCGAAAAAACACACCGTTTTTGTCCAGGCCATAGCTCTGATTGAGCCGGCGAAACGAAGGCGAATGAATCTTGGCGCATTTTTGCCCGTCATAATAGACGTGTTTCGCATCACGGGCCCAGCCGCCGCCAAGGCGTTCAAAGGTTTTGGGGTCCGCTCCGGAAACCGGACGGGCCAGGTACTGCACGGTTCCGTCGGAGAGGTCTACGATGTTAATGTCGGCGTTGCGCATATTACAAAAGGGTAAATGGAGTCGATGAATCTTTTGGCCAAATCACGGTATAGTCGTTGCCATCGGTGGCGCGATAAGCAGCCGTCACCACCGGCAAATGGCCGGTCTGGTGCAACACTTGGCGGATCCGCCAGAATGTCAGCGCCGGGTCGGTGGTAAAAATGAAAATGTTGGCGGTGCCGGAGCCAAAGTCATGTCCATCCACCTTGTCGGAACGGCCCAAGTCCTCAATCAAGTGATCCTCCAGAGCCACCATGGCATCAAAGTTGGCAAGACTGTCGGCCCGAAACTGGATAACGAGTTGATATTTCATGACACCCAGCTTGGGCCGATGGAAAATCTTTCGTCCACCCATTTGCCGTGCTGTTTTCGAAAGATATGTATCTGCCCGGAACCGGCCAGCCAATGACTTTGAGACCCCAAGTAAATTATGGCCAGGTCGCCACTCTGGTTAAAACCAACGCGCGATATGGTGATGATGCCGGGAGACTTGGGATACCTGGCGTAGAAGCGGTCCCAGCCGTCCGGCTTTTTTTGCTTTGCCGGTACGGCAAAAAATGAATCCAGCTCAGAGCGACTGAGCAGTTTTATTGGCAAACGCAATCCCAACGCCGGCCAAACCGACTGGGGCTTGGCATTCTTCTGGCAGAAATCCCGGATGAGATCGGACGGAACCTGGTCAGAGGCTTCTGACAGGAGCGAACGGGTAAACTCATCATAAGACTGGCCAAAGCCATCAATCGAGAAGGTGCTGTTAATAACCAGGGATGTGCCGTTTGGAAGATGGGCACCAAAACGTTCCTGTAAGATCGAAACGATCACGTCCATCTCAAGTGTGGGCGAGGTGGCAACAGTAGTCGGGCCATGATTCAGCCGACCGCATCCGGTCAGGACGAGTATAATGATGGCGATAAAGGAACGCATGGGGCAACGCCTGGCATAAGAGCGAGCCGTAAAAGTGGTTCAGCCCGCTGCTTGAAAGGTCTAATTTTATTCATCTGGTTTGTCCAGTGTTGTTTGCCATGATTCATGGCTGGCTCATTGAATGGGGACAACGATTTTTCTCTGGAGGCGAATAAAGAAATGGACTAGCCCGCCGGGCGGAGATATTTTATCCCCAATCTCAGAAGGCAATTTTGGAATCAGGAAACTGGCATATCCGTGGCTTTGGGGCGTGCATGATTGATGGATTTCCCCATCAGCCATCGGATTCATTTTTTCACCATGCGGTGACGCAGTTGCGGCAGGAAACTGCGCAACACGTCACGACGTCCATGTTCACCATGGGCGGTTTCCCCGTACCCCGCGTACCCCGGCATCTGGAGAGCAAGTGCCTGGCGTTTCATCCTGATATTGTGGTGCTGCAATTTGGGGCAACGGATTTGGTGGTGCCCTTGCGCCGTAAGAAGAACCGGGATGGGACGACGGCGGCGGCGTTTCATGGGCGGTCGGCTGCTCCGGCAACGCTAATGTCGCGGCTTCGATGGCAATTTCAGGGATTGGCGGGGGATCTATTGCAATTGGAGCCGGTTACGCCGGTGGAAATTTATCTGGAGACGATGGGGGAGTTGGCCGTGACATTGCTGGAGAACAACATTGTGGTTCCTCGACGTTTGTAATGGGTAAAAGGGTTGAAATCAAGGAAACAGTTGGGTGAAATGGGGTGATGATACCGGAGAAAATGTTTCAGCAGGTGTTGGCGCTGGGCGAAGCCTGGCGGGTGGTGCGCATGG
>CAIJGS010000119.1 GCA_903820285.1 uncultured Verrucomicrobia subdivision 3 bacterium
GCGACGCCCCCGTCGCCGCACCCCTCCGCCAGTCCAAAGCCCGCCATCCTCCCCGCACTGGCCACCCCACCCCGTCCCAAGACCTCCCCAGCCCTGGCCGGTTTTTATGAAAAGCCCTGAAAATCCGACTAAATCAAACTAAATCAAACCAAATCAAACTAAATCAAACCAAATCAAACTAAATCAAACCAAATCAAACCAAATCAAACCAAATCAAACCACCTTGAATCGCCATCAAACCACCGGCCCGCCAACTCATAGCTGCGCCCCCATGTGGAGTGCGCGGACATGTCCGCGCTTTGAACCGGGAGACATGTCTCCCAGTCCCTCCCTGAGCGTCAGCCCAATGCCCGCCGCCCCTCCACGCGCTTTTGACATGGCATTCGATGTTGGTTATTGGATGTTTTGTCTCTCTTCCTAAACCCATGCTAACCTATGCTAAAATCCTGAATGCAACCGGATAAACTCATCGCCGCCCATCGCGGCGCGCTCGCCAACCCGGCCAACCGTTTCGAGCCCATCCGGCTCGAAGCCGACGCCGACTGGAATCCCGAGGAGGACGTCCTGCCCCGCACCCAATTCCTGGCCGATCACAGCGCCACCATCATCGCCCGCAACAACAGCTCGGACATCGGTTTCAATGCCAGCCTCAACCCCTACCGGGGCTGCGAACATGGTTGCATCTACTGTTATGCCCGGCCCTTTCACGAATACCTCGGCTTCTCCGCCGGTCTGGATTTCGAGAGCAAAATCATGGTCAAGGAACGCGCGCCCGAATTGTTGCGCGCCGAACTGTCCTCCCCCAAGTGGCATCCGGAAGTCATCGTCATAAGCGGCGTGACCGACTGCTACCAACCCGTGGAACGCAAACTGAAACTCACCCGGCGCTGTCTGGCAGTTCTCGCCGAATTCCGCAACCCCGTCGCCATCATCACCAAAAATGCGCTCGTCACCCGGGATATTGATATCCTCTCCGATTTGGCCCGCCACCGTTGCGTGAGCGTCTGCCTGTCCGTCACCACTCTGGACAATGACCTGCGCAAGCTGCTGGAACCCCGCACCTCCCCGCCTTCTGCCCGGCTCGCCGCCATCCGCCAGTTGGCCCCCGCCGGCATTCGCGTGAGCGTAAATATCGCCCCCGTCATCCCCGGACTCACCGATCACGAAATGCCCGCCATTCTCAAAGCCGCCGCAGACGCCGGTGCCACGTCGGCCGGCTTCACGATGCTCCGCCTGCCCCACGCCGTGGCCCCGCTTTTTGAACAATGGCTGCAAACCCATTTCCCCGACCGCCAGGACAAGGTGCTGAACCGCCTGAAAGCCATTCGCGGCGGCAAACTGTACGATGCCGAATGGGGCAAACGGATGCGCGGCGAAGGCATTTTCGCAGAGCAGATTGAACAGATGTTTCAGGTCGCCCGCCGCAAAGCCGGCTTCAAAAATGAGCGGGAAGGACTTTCCACCGCCGCCTTCCGGCGGCCGGGTGGCACCCAATTGTCATTGCTTCCGGAAACCGTCTGATAACAAGGGGCGTATCCTGAAATTGCCCCCAATCCTGAACCGTGGTCTGCCCGCAAACCATTCGCACGCCGGGTTCTCTCCGCCATTGGTAAATGGGGGTATCAGGCTCGGGGAGATGGCGCTCATAAAATTTAACCCGAAAACCGAAATTAAAATGGGCAGGCTGCGTCCAGATATTGGAGCAGAAACGATTTGGAAAAGCCGAAGCCATACCCGCAGGGGTCTGGTGAGGCTCTTTCCAAACCGTTTATGCCCAAGCGATGGATGCAGAGTGACCGTTATAATTTCGGTTTTCGGGTTTAACCGCCGGGGCGGTGTCTGCGCCCTCTCGCCGGTCTCATTCCATAATGTCTTGCTTGCCCGCCGCAAACCGTCAATTGTTAGGCCCGTACACGGTGGATTCATGATTGAACTCAGCAACATTGACAAAGCCTTCGGCCGCCGGCTCGCCGTATCCAATCTGAGCCTGCAAGTGCCGCGCGGCGAAATCTACGGTCTCCTCGGCCACAACGGCGCCGGCAAAAGCACCGCCATCGGCATGATGCTGGGGCAGGTCTGGCCCTCGCGCGGCACCGTCCGCGTCGGCGGCTTCGATGTCACCACCCAGCGCACTCGCGCCCTGCAAAAGGTCGGCGCCATTTTCGAGACCCCTGTCTTTTACGATTACCTCAGCGGCTGGCGCAACCTCGAGATTTTCAGCCATTACACCGGCCCCGTTTCCGATACCCGCCTCAAAGAAGTCGTCGAGTGGGTTGGCCTCACCGGTCGCGAACAGTCCAAGGTCCGCACCTATTCCCACGGCATGCGCACCCGCCTGGCCCTCGCCCAGGCCCTCCTGCCCGCCCCCGAGCTGCTTATTCTGGATGAACCCAGCGACGGACTCGACCCCGAGGGCATCCACGAAATGCGGCACACCATCCTCCGCCTGCACCGCGAGCTCGGCCTCACCATTCTGCTCTCCTCCCATCTGCTCAACGAAGTCGAACAGTTGTGCACCCGCATCTGCGTCCTGCACCAGGGCGAAAAGGTTTTTGAAGGCAGCCTCGCCGAGGCCACGCAAACCCGTAACTACGTCCGCCTCAAAACCGGCGACTTCCCCGCCGCCGTCCGTCTGCTGGAACAAAACCGCCTCATCACCGGCAGTCGCGAAGACAAATACGTCATCCTCGCCGACGGCGCCGGCACCGACCAAATCGTTAAAGTGCTCGTTGAAGCCGGCCTGCCGGTCTTCGAAATCGCCCGCGAGGAACGAACGCTCGAAAGTTTTTATTTGAACCTCATGCAGTCCAAGAGCACCAAAAATCCGCCGCCCTTGTTGCGCGCCAATTGACCATGTTCCTCTACCAACTGCGCAACGAACTCTGGAAGCTGTTTGGCAAAAAACGGACGTACATCGGCTTCATCATGTTCCTGCTCGCGCAGACGCTCATCCTGCTGCTGTTCCGGTTTTCCGCCGGTCCCACCCGCCAGATGACCCGCCTGCTGGAAATGAATGGCTTCGATCCCAAGGACTATATCTCCTGTCTCACCGTAGCCACCTTCATGCTCTTTCCCATCGCCTACCTGCTGCTGCCGCTGTTTGTCTCGCTCGTGGGCGGCGACCTTGTGGCCAAGGAAGCCGAGGATGGCACCCTGCGCATGATCCTTTCCCGCCCCGTCACCCGCGTGCGCCTGCTGGCCGTGAAATGGGTGGCCGGCGCGATCTTCTCCCTCTTTCTCGCGCTCGCACTCGGGATCACCGGTTTGGCCTGGTCCGCCTGCTGGTTTCCGTGGGGCCATCTGTTTGTCGCCAATCCCGGCGAACCGTTCAGCATCTTCGATGCCTCCACCGGCTGCCGCTATTTCTTTGCCGCCCACCTGATGCTCGCCATCAAGGCCATAACCATCATGGGTCTGGCGTTCATGTTCTCCTGTTTCAACGTCAAGCCGGCCACCGCCACCATCTTGGCCATATCGTTGATCTTCGTCAGTTCCATCCTCCAGAACATCCCCTACTTTTCAGACTTCACACCGTGGTTCCTGACCTATCATTTGGATGTCTGGCGCCTCGTGCTCGCCCAGCCTATCTCCTGGTGGAAAATCGGCCAGTCGCTCAGCCTGCTCGTCGGCTTCAACCTCAGCTTTTTTGTGATCGGCAGCACCGCCTTTTACGTCCGCGACATTAAATCCTGAACCTGAGAACCGAGACCCGATTTTGAAATGATCCCCAGCCACCAAAAAGCCTTCGTCCAAGCCGCCGTCCTGCTCGCTGCCGGCTGGGTGCTGGCCATTGGCGGCTACCAACTGGCTGGCCATAGCCGCCTGACCCTCGAGAAACTCCGCCGCCAGGTCGCCGCCGTGGACATGACCCGCCTCTCCAGCGACGAACGTTACGCCGCCATGGACGCCCTTGCCCAGCGCCTGAACCAGTTGCCGCCCTACGAACAGCATCTCGCCCGCATCGAACAGCCCTGGTCCCGCTGGCTGCCCGCCCTGCCCGCCCATCAGCGCGACGATCTGATTGACGCCACCATGCCCGCCGATATTCAAAGCATGCTCCCCGCCTTCGAATTTCTGCCCGACGACATCCAAAACCGCGCCCTCGATGAATCCGTGAAACGCCTGCGCGCCGACCTGGCCAAAATGGCCGCCAACACCAACGTCATCCCCGACGCCTTGGTCGAACAAATCCGTTCCGCCGGCCTGCAAAGCTATTTCGACAGCGCCACCTCCCTGAACCGCGCCCAAGTCGCCCCGCTCTTCGAGGAACTCCACCAAATGATGGAATCCGGCGATCTCTTCCGCCGCCAGTTCCGGAGATGATCAAACGGCGGACAGCTCGGCCCAACGGACCAAAGACGAAACCGAACGATGCATACGAACAACCTCCTGACCGTTACGATCATCGGACTGCTGGCGGTGATGAGCCCGGGACCCGATTTCCTTATCGTTACTCGCAACAGTCTGCTCTGCTCAAAAAAAACCGGACTCTACACCGCTTTGGGCATCACCGTCGGAACCATGTGGTGGGTGTTGGCTTCGCTGGCCGGTATCTCCCTGATGATTGCCAAAACGGTGCTCCTATTCAATGCCCTCAAGTCGGTCGGTGCGCTCTATCTGATCCACCTCGGCATTCAGTCATTCCGCACCGGAAAATCAACCAGTTCGGATCAGGCCGATGTTCCTGGCGTGCGAAAAACCATGAGTGCCTCATCCGCCTTCTGGTCGGGCCTTAAAATCAATCTTTCAAATCCGAAAGCGGCTTTGTTTTTCGTCAGTTTTTTCAGCGTCATCCTTACCCCGGAAACACCGATGCAATGGCGCTGCGCCTACGGGTTTGAAATATCACTGATCGCGTTATCGTGGTTCTCGCTGCTGGCAACCGTACTTTCGGTAAATGGCATCCGGGAAACCTTCCTGCGGTATGCAAAATGGATTGAGCGGGCCACCGGTGCTGTACTCATCCTGCTCGGGGTCAAGCTGGCGTTTTCCCGGCGGAATTGACTCACATCGTGAGCGTGGCCGGATCGGTTTTAAGCAGTTCCCATTTTTGCTCCGGCAATTCTTTCCAGGGCGCCAGCACGATGCGGACAGTTCCGTCCGGGGAATCCGTCGCCGTCAGGGCGTTGCCTGATTTCGGATCTTCAATCTGATAGGAACCATCGGCCAGTTTCGTAAATCGCCAGTTAGGACGATCTTTGGCCACCGGCCCAAACGGCACTTGAACCAGCGCCGTTCCTGCGCCGGCGGTTTTGGGAATAAACGTCTTGCCCGTAAAATGATTTTGCAACTGGTAAAGCGATTCGCCGGCGGGATACATCTTCCAGGTCATGCATTTCCACAGTTGGCCCGGATACAAAACAATGCGGGTGCCATCCGCGCCATTGGCATCCTGCGGGCGCAGCAGGTCCCCGTATTTGACATTGCGGATTTGATAAGATTCCGGCGGCGCGGGTTTCGTGGCGACCCCATCCCCAACCTCGGCGGCAGTGGCGTTGTACGCGGTAACAAATGCCGCCATGACCAGGAAGCAGGTAATCAGTATTTTCATAAATGCTCTGTGGGTTTGGCGAAGCATCGGTCCGCATTCTCTGCACAGCCCCGCCAAACTCGGATGCCAGTATCCATCCAAGGAAAACCGGACAAAATGGATCATTGGTTAAACCGGCCAACCGCCCGGCGAACAGCGGCGCGCGGCAGCACCCTTGGCAACTGGGTCAGCACATTGTTGGCGGCACCAGTCACCTTGAAACATTTTCCAGCCCGGAAAGCCCGGTAACCAGCGGCGACGACTTCCGGAGCGGACATGCGTTTGACCGGCCGGTTGCCGGTGCGATGCCCCCGCGCCACCTGCGAGAAATTCGTTTCCGTGGCGCCGGGACACAAGTTGAACACACTGATGCCCGTGCCGCGCAATTCTTCATGGAGCGCTTCGCTGAAGGATTGGACAAATGCCTTGCTGGCGAAATAAACCGCCATACCCGGTCCCGGCAGAAAGCCGGCCACCGAACCCACGTTGAAAATACCGCCCCGCCGGCGCTCGATCATGCCGGGCAGGAAAAGACCTGTGAGCGCAACGAGGGCCGAAACGTTGACTTGAACGATTTCCAATTGCCGGGGCAGCGGGAGTTCGGCAAAGTCGCCATGCAAACCAAACCCGGCGTTGTTGACCACCACATCCACCGTCTGCCCGGCCCTGCCCGCCTGCTCGAAAACCTGCGCCGGTGATTCCTTCAGGGAGAGATCCGCCGTGATGACCTGCACCGGAATGTCATGTTGTCGGCGTAATTCCTCCGCCAGTTTTTCCAAAGCAGCGGTATTGCGCGCCACGAGGATGAGGCCGGAGCCATCGGCGGCAAAACAACGCGCCAGTTCCAACCCCAAGCCGGAGGAGGCGCCGGTAATGAGGACAGTCTCGCGAACCGGCGATTTCATACCTGACTATTGGTTGCCCCAGCCGAAACGGCTGGTAAACGGCCAGTAAACGAAAAACGATTTGCCGATGATGTTCTGCGCCGGGAACGGCCCCCAGGCACGCGAATCGAAGCTGTTGCAGGTGTTGTCGCCCATGACCATGTAGGAATCCTCAACCCGGCCCTCGCCAGTAATGTTATTGGTCACCAAAAACAACTGGTTGGTATACACGGTGGCGGCATTGGGGAACAGCGGTGCCAGATCGGGATATAAATAATCATAGCGGGCGTTCACCGTGCCATTCACATGCCCCGAGTAGTGACTTTCCAGCGGGTTTGACGCGGGGTCAAAGCCATAGACGTTCGCGAAATGCGGGGTGGAGGCATCCAGCCGCTTGCCATCAATGATCAGGTGACGGTCATCACCAATCTGGACTTTTTCCCCTGGCAAGGCCACCAGTCGCTTAATGTAAAACTGATCCTGCTTCATGCGCCAATGATTGATGCCCGCCGTGGCAAACACCGCGATTTCCCCGCGATCGGGTTTGCGGAAATTGTACGTGATACGGTCCACAAATAGGTGGTCACCGGCGGCCACGCGCAGGCGGATGACATCCTCACCCTTATGGAACAGATGGCTGCGGTCAATGCCGGCGCGGTACTCGAGCACTTCCCGACCTTCCGGGCCTTCACCGTAATCCGGCGGCAGCCAGGTCGTGACGGTCGAATCGCCGATCTTGATGGTCTGCATGATGTTGAAAATGGCCAGATGAACCATGGGTGTAATGTTCTGCAGATAGCCATCGGCCGGGGCCACCACATGCACATAGGAAACGCCTTGAAACCATTCTTTTACGCGTTCCCAGCCGGTGGGAATTTGCACGTCAGGCCGGTTGATCAGATTATCACACGTCACGCCAAACAGCGTGGGCTGCATGGACCCGGTGGGAATTTTGAAGGGTTGCAGGAAGAAGGTTCGGATGCCCATTGCCACAGCCAGGGCCACGAGCAGCACTTCCACATTTTCGCGCCAGGCGGCGTTCGGAAAAGGTTTGAGCCATTTCTCGGCGGCAAACTGCAATTCCTCGGTCTTGATGCGGACGCGGCCGGTGTTCAACGGCGTCTCGGTCAGCGCAGCGTCCAATTCCTTGAACGCCGCCGTCATGCCTTCCATTGCCAAGGCTGGCAGGATGTCACTTTGGGCGGCCACGAGACGGCGCACGTGCTTGCGATAGGCACACGCCTCGCGCACGGTTTTGGAACTGAGCCAGCGGAACATCATCATAATATCATTCTTCAACACGCAACCCGCGCGTCTCGGCTAAATTATTCCCGCCAAAATAACCGTGTGGAGGGCGAATGAAAGCAAATTCCCCCGCCCTGGAACGCGTACGAGGGTGGAAAGTGGCGGGTGGAGGATGGATTGACGGGCAAAATCACCGCCACCCTGCCCGGCTAAATTTTATGCAACCGATAGAAAGCAATCCGGTTGGAAGGCGTGACGCTGACCGATATGGCCGAGGTGTTGGTCTGATACGCCGACGCCGAGATGGCCGACCAGCCGGTCGCACCGTTGAGATTGGTGGCGGTCTCCAGTGTCCAGCCGGAATAGGTCACCGGCCAGGAAATGATGCCGGTCTTGTTGGTGACCACCAGCGACAGCGTGGGGCTCGGCGGCGTTTGCGATAAGATGAGCAGGCTGTAGGGCGCGATGGTGACGGACGCGGTGGCACTGATACCCGTGGCGGTGATCTGAATGGGGCCGATATTTCCGTAGTCGCTGCTGTAGTTCGTTGAATCGCTGTTGAAATGCACATACCAGGTGCCCGTGCGCGGCAAGGACAGTGAATAGTTGGTGCGGGTAATCCCCGCGAGATTACCGATGACGATGGAGTCCTGGGTCGAATTACTGCCGGCCCAGCGGCGGTATGCGATCAATTGATTGCCGGTATCCACTTTCAGGAAACTGATCTGACTGCCTTTCAGCCCAGGAACACCGCCGGCGAAATTCCGGCGCAGGCCGATGAGGTCGTGGTAACATTTCACGATGGCGCTGTAGGTGTTTGTCTTGGTCCAGTCCACCGGGCGACCGGAGCTGAACTGCTGGTTCTCGAGCATTTCCTGGCCTTGGAACAGCATGGGCACCCCTGGTGCGGTAAAGGTAAGGGCGGTGGCGAGAAACGATAATTTCCGAGCGCGGTAACTGTTCGGCATCGCGGGATCAATGGCCGTCACCAGCCGCGCGCCGCCATTCAGATCACCCACCACGTCGTGCGTTTCCATGAAGGTCACGCGCGCGGTACTGGCCGCGCCGCCATAACGCTGGTTATTGCCCAGGGCGTAAACCAGGGCATTAATATCGCGATTGGCATCCACGGTGTTCGTAAAGATGGGAGTGATGGTATAGGGATAAGTCGTGTCCCACGCGCTGTCGAATCCGAAGGAATTGTAGATGTCCTCGGAGATGGAAATCTTGGCGGTGTAATTCGTGTGAATCATCGCATTGATCGCCGTGACGAGATTGCCGGCGGCTGGAATGTAGGTGCCGTCGTTACCGTGCATCAGGGCACCCGGGGTGTCCCAGCGGAAGCCGTCCACATGGCATTCACTCAGCCACATGGTGAAATTATCCTGAACAAAACTGTCTACGAATAGGCTGTTGAAATTGGGCCGCGTATTGCCCCAGGGCGTGATTTCGAGATTGACGTTGGTCTGGTAAAAATAAATGCCGCCGCCGCCCACGGAGTTGGTACCCGCCCAGCCATCGAAGTTCCACATATCCAGATCGGTGGGGCCATAATGATTGTGCACCACATCCAGAAGCACCGCCAGACCGTGCGCATGGCAGGCTTTCACGAACGTCTTGAAACCGTCGGGTCCACCGTAGGAATAATTGTCGGCGGCATAGATGTCCGCCAGATTGTAACCCCAGCTCTGATAGCCGGGAAATTCGCAGATGGGCATGACTTCCACCGCGCTCACCCCGAGGTTTTTCAGGTAATCGAGCCGGTTGGTGGCATCGGTGAATTTGCCGGGCAACGTCCCGCCGGCATTGGTATTGTAAAAGGTGCCGATGTGCAGCTCGTAAATAACCAGGTCATTGAGTGCGGGCGACACCGGCACATCATTGGTCCAATTGAACGCGGTGGGGTCGTAAATATAATCATTGGCCCCAATATTGGCGCTGGAATTGATCATCTTTCGTGCCCGGGGATCATGCCGCCAAGTGCTGCCACCGCTATAATTAAGGTAATACTTATATTGCTGCCCCACGGTGGCGCCGGTGACATCGGCGGACCACGATCCATTCCAGACGCCGTTCGTCAGGTCTTTGCCCAGCGGCGTGGCAGTGGTGGACCAGCTGTTGAACTGGCCAGGAACATACACGCTGGTTGCATTCGGTGCCCAAACCCTGAACGTCACGCCTGTACCGGTGGCATCGTGATATGGCACGGAACCCCAGCCCGTCCGGCTGGACTGGGCCGATATGGAACCGGCGGCCAGCCACAACAGGAGCAGCATCAGGGCAAAACGCCGGCAGCCGAGGGTGAACATCACAAGAAGTTGCCATAATTAGAGAACCGGTTCAATGGCATGAATATGCGAACATGGATTCAGGGAGGACTTGCAAAAAAACCAAGTGGTGATATGAACATGTTTTGAAAATCATGACCTCATGAAAACAACCCGCATAGGTTTGATTGGTGACTTTGATCCCACAATAACCGCGCATGATGCCATCAACCGTTCCGTGGCTCTCTATCGCCAGTCGGCGGTTCCCCCTTTTGAAGCACAATGGATTAATACCCGGGAAATTATCCCGAATCAGGGCGGGACGATACAGGATTTGGCTGGCATCTGGTGCGTTCCAGGGAGCCCATATGAGAATACCCTCGGTGCGCTTTGGGCAATTCAGCTGGCTAGAACCCGACTGATCCCGTTTTTGGGCACCTGCGGTGGATTCCAGCATGCGCTGCTCGAGTACGTCCGCAATGTCTTGGGAATGCCCCTAGCTGACCATGAAGAACTGAATCCCCTGGCCGAATCGTTGCTTTTGACCCGGTTGCAGTGTTCATTGGTCGAGAAATCAGAGAACCTGGTTTTGACCGGCCCGGGCAAATTCGGAAAGTATTATGCATCCGCTACCATCATTGAGGAATACCATTGCAACTTCGGGTTAAATCCCGCTTACGAACCTCTGTTTCAAAGCGGTCCGCTCCGGGTGGCGGCTAGCGCTGCCAACGGCGAAGTCCGGGCGGTTGAACTGGCGGGGCATCCGTTCTTTGTTGCGACCCTTTTCCAGCCCGAACGGCGGGCCATGCGCGGCGACATGCATCCTTTGGTGAAAGCATTCTTCGCCGCCGCTCACGGCCATGCGCAGGCATGAATGCCTTGCCATCAGCCGATGGATTCGCGGGCAGGTTTGGTGGCTGTTGCGCTTGGGAACAGGAAATTTCGCGTTTGCCCTGATAAGGCACGATGAGTGGGCTTCTCCCCTGGCGGTGGACAGCAGGTGCACCACCTCATCTTTGAACTCTTTACTGAATCGTTTGTGGTATTTACTCTGCGGTTTTACTTACTATCAGCTTTGTCCCACTGTCCATCGCCAGGGGAGAAGCCCATAGCTCAGCCGCGCCCCAACCGCGTCTGTCTCCGGCATTGTATGTTTGGTGCCGTATATTTCGCAGTATACCGCCCTGCCATGCCGCCCGCCGAAGCTCCATTAGCCTTCAGCCCTCAGCCGTTAAATGAGCCTCAAAAACCCTTTGTTTTCATATAAATCAAGATATATCCAGAATCATCCCGCCTCCCCGCCATTGGCCATTGGTATTGAAAATTGGCAATACCCCACCTCGCGTTGCCGCTTGGTTTCCGCCTCCACTAGGGTTACCTTCAGGGCGTGTCATTGACCGATATCAAATCCCTGTCCCGCGAAGCCCTCGAAGCCCAGTTCAAAACTTGGGACGAACCCGTCTACCGCGCCGCCCAGCTGCTCGACTGGCTCTACCTCCGCCGCGTCACCACTTGGGACGCCATGACCAATCTCCCCAAAAGTCTCCGGGAGAAGTTGCGCGCCGAATATTCCCTCCAGACCCTGGAGCTCGCCCGCAAACAGGGTGCCCATGACACCACCCAAAAATTCCTCTGGAAACTTGCCGACGGCGCTTTCATCGAAAGCGTCCTCATCCCCGCCAACCCCGCCCTCTACGGCGAGGCCAGCGACCGCCATACCCTGTGCATTTCCACCCAGGTCGGCTGCGCCTATGGCTGCAAATTCTGCGCCAGCGGTCTCGACGGCTGGAAACGCAACCTCGGCGTCCACGAGATCGTCGAACAAATCCTCTCCGTGGAACGCTGGGGCGAAACCCAGGCCAACGCCGCCGAACGCGAAACCCTCGGCGAACCTGCCAAGCCCGTTCCCGGCAATTCGCGCCTCGTCAACAACATCGTCGTCATGGGCATGGGCGAACCCCTCGCCAACTACGACAACCTCATCGCCGCGCTCAAAATCCTGAACGCCCCCTGGGGCGGCGGCATCGGCGCCCGCAAGATCACCATTTCCACCAGCGGCCTCGCCCCGCAGATTCGCCGGCTCGCGGTCGAACCCCTGCAATTCCGTCTGGCCATTTCCCTGCACGGCGCCACCGATGAGGTCCGCAACCGGATCATGCCGGTGAACAAAAAATATCCCCTCCGCGAACTCACCGCCGCCTGCGACGATTACCAGAAGCTCAAGGGCCGCATGATCACGCTGGAATACATCCTCATCGCCGGCATCAACGATTCGCTGGAGCAGACGCGTCCCCTCGCCACCCTGGCCAAACGGCTCTTTGCCAAGGTGAACCTCATTCCGTACAACACGGTGGAAGATCTCCCCTGGAAACGTCCCGACGAAGCCACGTGCGAAGCGTTCCTCGCCGCCTTGGAAGATCAGAAGGTCACCGCCACCCTGCGCCGCGAAAAAGGCCATGACATTGACGCCGCCTGCGGACAGTTGCGCTTGAAGACCGAGCGTGAGATAGTGGTCCAAGCCGCCACCGAAGCGGCCGGACCGCCTGAAGCTGTTGTCTGAGGCAGCGGTCTGATAGCGGTACCGGATTTAATTTATGAAAATCAAACGCCGTGAGTTTCTGAAACAATCCGCCATCGGCGTCGGTGGCATCATCGTCGGCGCGCAGCTCGCGAGCGCTGCCGAATCCGGCACCGCCACCACTGCCGTCGCCCCGCAGTTTCACGATCCGTTCACACGGGTGCCGCTCGGTAAATCCGGTCTGAAGTTCACGCGCGTTTGCATGGGCACCGGCAGCCACGGCGGCAAACGGGAATCCAACCAGACCCGCAAAGGCCGCACCGCTTTCCAGACCCTCCTGCGCGACGCCTACGACCGAGGTGTACGTACCTTTGACCTGGCCGACCTCTACGGCACCCATACCTACCTGCCCCCGGCCCTGGCCGGCTGCCCGCGCGACAGCTATTCCCTCATCTCCAAGATTTGGTGGAACCGAGGCGGCATCCCCGAACCCGAGCGACCTGCCGCCGACGTGGTCGTGGACCGCTTTTTGAAAGAGTTGAAGACGGATCACATTGACCTGCTCCTCCTCCATTGCGTCACCGATGCCGACTGGCCCACCCAGCTCCGTCCGCAGATGGAAATTCTGAGCCAGCTCAAGGCCCAGGGCAAGATTCGCGCCCTCGGCGTGTCCTGCCATTCACTCGAGGCCCTCGAAGCCGCCGCCACTGAACCGTGGGTGGAATCCGTCCACACGCGCATCAATCCCTATGGCATGAGCATGGACGGCCCCCCGGAAAGCGTTGTCCCGCTGCTGCAAAAGCTCCACACCGCCGGCAAAGGCGTCATCGGCATGAAAATCATCGGCGAAGGCCGCCTGCGTAACGACGAAGCCCGCCGCGACGAATCCGTCCGCTACGCCCTCGGCCTCGGTTGCGTGCACATCCTGAACGTCGGCTTCGAAAAAGCCGAGGAAATCGACGACTTCGCCACGCGGGTCCGCAAAGTGCCGCTGACCGCCTGACTTGCAAACGCCAACGATTTAAGATTTAAAAGCCCCGTCCCTTCGCCTATTCTTGACGACGTGATTGCTTTGCTTGATTACGGTTCCGGCAACCTGCGCAGCGTCCACAAATCGCTGCTCAAGGTGGGTGCCAACGTCCGCCTGGTGCAAAAACCGGAAGAGATCGGCGACGCCAGCGGCCTGGTCCTGCCCGGCGTCGGCGCCTTCGATGACTGCATCCACGCCCTGCGCAAACAGGAACTGCTGGAAGCCGCCCGCGACTTCATCCACACCGGCAAACCATTTCTCGGTATCTGCGTCGGTTACCAAGCGTTGTTTGACCGCAGCGAAGAATTCAACTCCTGCGCCGCCGGCCTGGGCATTTTCCCCGGCAGCGTGGTCCGCTTCTCGGTTAAAAACGGTCTGAAAATCCCGCAAATCGGCTGGAACCAGATCGAAATCACCCGCCCCGACTGCCCCCTCTACCGCGGCATCGCCAGCGGCAGCTACGTCTATTTTGTCCACAGCTTCTACCCGCAACCCGCCGATCCCGGCATCATCGCCACCCGCACCGAATATGGCGACACCTTCGCCTCCTCCGTCTGGCGCGACAACGTCTTCGCCACCCAATTTCACCCCGAAAAAAGCCAGAAAATCGGCCTGCAACTGCTGGGAAATTTTGTGGGGTTAACGGAAGCTGACTGATTTTTCATAGCGGAGCACGGCTAAAAAAAGCTAAGACAACCGGATCAACGTATGGTGTTTTCGTACAAAAAATCGGGACCAAATCCGTATCGTGCCGCACATATACACAATGAGCGTTTCAAACCGACCGCATCTCCGCATTGACAACTCGGACTCCTTTCTATAAAAGTGTCTGCGAAGTAACTGATTATGAGGAAAACGAATCAGACCGTCAATTTTGCTTTTACCCTCATCGAGCTGTTGGTTGTCATTGCAATCATTGCCATTCTGGCCGCCTTGCTGCTTCCCGCGTTGAGCAGCGCCAAGGAAAAAGCCAATCAAGTTCGTTGCATCGTCAATCACAAACAATTGGTCATGGCTTGGCAGCTTTACCGAGATGACAACGGCGGCCAGTTGGTCATTGATGATCCCGCCGGCACCAATTATCCCAGTTGGGTTCAGGGTAACATGGCCATCGCCACCCAGGCGACCAACTCTGACTTGCTGCGCATGGGGCTGCTTTATCCATTCACACCCAATGTCGGCATCTATCGTTGCCCCACCGACCGCACCAGCCATGTGCGAAGTTATAGCATGCAGGCTCAACTGGGATATTATGTCGGTGGCGTTCAGTACGACGGGCAGGGAAGGATGGGAATCCCGAACCGCCTGCCCATGTACAAAGAAAACCAGATGAACCAAACACCCCTGGTGCAGACCATCATTTTTTTGGACGAGGATCCCGCCTCGATAAATGACGGTATTTTCGCCGTTTTAACCACCGGCAACCATTGGTCTGACGACCCCGGCATTTGGCACTCGAAAGGCTGTAACTTTTGTTATGCAGACGGGCACGCGGAACATAAAAAATGGCAAGACCCGCATACATTGAACCTTCCGGCGTCAAACGATCTCCCCAACAATGCCGATTTGCAATGGATGCAGCAATCCGTCGGGTGGCAATAAGAATGTTTGGTTCACACAATCAAATGCCTGTTTCACCTTAAATCTCGCCACATGGGACATCTGAACAAAAAGAAACCCCACACGACCGTCTTGGCGATGCAAGGTTGAATGCCGTCATGCCACTATTGCCCCGGCACGACTTGGTAGAACTTTTGCGGATGGTCAGATTTGCGGGTATCCACGCCGTAATCAGTCCAGTTTTGAATCGGCTGAGTCAATGTGATGTTGGTTTCCGTGACCCATGAATTGCTGTCACCCAAGTTCGTGGTGCTTTGAACCGCATAGTTGTAGCCAACCGTTCCTTGGATTACCACATTGGGAGGAACCGTAAGTGAAACATTCGCCGGATTCACCACCACGGAATAGGGTGCGTTGGTCACACTGCCAAGTGCGTTGCTTACTACGACACTGTATTGGCCGGCATTGGTGAGTTGAATGGCCCCCAAAGGCAATGAAAAGTTGGTGGCACCATCCAAAGGCACGCCATTGAAATACCACTGATACGCCAGATAGCCGCTCCCCCATGCCCCCACGCTCAGTGTGTTGGTCTGCCCCCAATAGGTGTCCACGCCAACAAATGGCTGACTCAGGTAGGGAAACATCAACAAATTGGCCACAGTGCTGGTCACACTGCCATAGGCATTGGTGATGACTACGGTGTATTGGCCGATGCTGGCCTGTTTGGCCAAGGCGATATTCAACGTTCTGTTGGTGGCATTGAGCAGGTTGGTGCCATTGAACAACCACTGGTAGCTTAACGTGCCCGAACCAACAGCGGTCACATTGAACGATGCTGACTGATTGGCCGTGGCGTAAAAGTCGGAAGGTTCGGTGGAAATGCTTGGGGAATTCGTGGGAGGCTGGGATTCAATGGCGTAGAGTTGGGAGACTTCATCGCCAGACAGGGCGCGGTTGTAGATGCGGACGTCATCAATGTCGCCGTTAAAATAATCCGAATTATCGTCAAAGTTTTCACCAATTGCCAGTGGCTCATTATTCACTGCAATAGGGCCTGTAACATTGGCTTGAACGGCCAAAGTTCCGTTCGTGTAATGGCTCATAACCTGCCCGTCGTATGTCCCAACCAACTGAATCCAGTTGACTTGGTCTAAATAAAGATGTGTGGAAATCTGTTGAAGTGTCTGAATGTCAAAATTTGCCATTGTATCAGAACCGGTGCCCAGCAC
>CAIJGS010000120.1 GCA_903820285.1 uncultured Verrucomicrobia subdivision 3 bacterium
CTGGTGATGCTCGCCGCCGCAGAATCCATGCCGGCCCAAGTCAGCGCTTACGATGATGCCGCCGCCTATTATAAAACCCCTAACTGGACCAACGGTGCCAACCAGGGCTTTGGGTTCACCGCCTGGGTGCTGACCACAAACACCTTCAGCGGCGGCGGATCGCGCGGCTGGTATCTCAACAACGGTTTTGCCGTCGCGTCACCCACCAATGTGGCTGGGACGGCTTACACGAATTGTTCGTGGGGAATTTATGCGAACGGAACGGCTCCCGCCGGCGGCAACCGTACGGTCGCCTATCGCGGTTTCGCCAGTTCGCTGACGACCAACGCAACCTTCAGGCTGCAGTGGATGTCCGAAGGCATCGGCCCGGCGGCAACAAATTATGGCGGCTTCGCTTTGCGGAACGGCAACGCGACCGGCAGCGTAACCGCCTACGAAACCGGCTACCGCTTTGAGTTTTATTATGCCGGGGGCGGAACCGATTCGTATCTGATCAAGGATGGCAACGGAACCACTGCCATCGGGCTTCCCTTTGCCGCCGGCTATGGCAATTCCGCCGGCGGCCATGCCGGCGTCACGGGCTTGAATTGTGAGTTCACCCTGGAACCAAACAACACGTATCAATTCGTGGTCCGCTGCGCGACGAACAACGAAGTGCTGGCCTTTCGCGACAGCCAGCCACTTGCGGGCACGGCCGGATCCAGCATTGACAGCGTGGCGCTCTTTGCCAACCAGACCACCGGTGGCGGTTCAGGCGGTGGCGACCAGAATTACAACCGGATGCAGATTGTCCCGACCACGCTGGTTCCGCCGATAATTATTTACGCGTTGCCGGCAGACGGGGCCATTTTTTGCAATCCGCACACCAATGTTTCCTTCGAGGTGGATTCGGCCGGCCGATATCTGTCCGCCTCAAATGTGACGCTACTGCTCAACGGAGTTCCGCAAACGCTGGTTTTCAACACCAACGGCGTAACTAAGCAACTGCTGGCCACCAACACCACCCCGCTGGCGACCAATGTTCAATACCGCGCCACCATCATTGCCGTGGACGTCAACGGCAATGCCGCCACCAACATTTTTGGTTTTGATACAACGCAAACCAACTCGCTGTGGCTGGACGTGCGGAATTTTGGCGCGGTGGGGGATGGCGTCACGATGAGCACGACGAATATTCAGGCAGCTGTCAACGCCTGTCCCGCCAACGGATTTGTCTGGCTGCACGGCGGCACTTACCTAGCGGGCACGATTACCTTGAAAAACAACCTGACCTTTTTCATTGATCCGACCGCCACATTGTTCGGCAGCGGATCGGCCGCCGATTATCCGACCCAAACACCGCCGGTCAGCAACAGCCAGACAGTCAATTGCCAGCGGGCGCTGGTCTATGCGCAAAGCTGCACCAATATCACCGTTACCGGCGGCGGCACCATCAACGGCAACGGCCGCAACAATTTCACCTCCGGCGTGGAGGCTACCCGGCCCATCGCCATCTGGACTGCCGCCTGCAACCAGGTTCATTTCCAAAATATCAACATCGTGGACGCGGCGATGTGGACGATGGTCAACCTGCAGTCGGATTATTTGACGATCAGCAACATGACCGTCAACGACGACGGCTTGAACGGCAACCGCGACGGGTGCGACGTGGTGGATTGCTGGCATGTGACGGTGGAGAATTGCACCATTGATTCCGGGGACGATTCGATCTGCCTAAAGAGTGGCAATACGCGTGGCATCAATGATCTCTTGGTGAAAAACTGCACGATCACCCGGTCGCAATCCAACGGCTTGAAATTCGGCACCGCCAGCACCGGCACCTTCACCAACATCACGTTTCAAGATTGTACGGTGATGAACACCGCGCATTCGGCGATGGCCGTTGAGTCGGTGGACGGCGGCACCATCAGCGGCGTCACCTTCCAACGGATCAACTTTTCCGGGTGTCAAAATGCCATCTTCATTGTTTTGGGCAGCCGCAGTGGCGCCACCGTCGGCGGCATTAATGGGATCACCTTTCGCGATATCACGGGTTCCAGCCTGACCGACACACGCGGCTGCCCCATCTCGGGCTGCTTTACCAATAATGTTACTTACCGTTTAAAGAATATTCTTTTCGACAATGTTAACATTTCCTTCGCCGGCGGTTTTAATTCCCTGCCACCCAACCCGCCGGAATATGCCGGCCAATATCCGGAAAACACCATGTGGACCAATCTGCCGGCGTACGGCTATTACCTGCGGCACGCGACCAACGTGACTTTCACGAATTGTTTCACCAGTGCGGCTTCCGCCGACGCCCGTCCTTGGATCAACACGAATGATGTTTCAAATATCAAAGTGATCGGTCCTTTATTGAACATAGTGCCTGGCCGCGGGCAACTGGTTTTGCAATGGAACAACGGCTTCACCCTTCAGGCCGCCACGAATGTTGCCGGACCCTATGTTGATCAAAGCGCGGCCACCAGTTTTTATACCAATCAATTTCCCAATGCGATACAGCGGTTTTTCCGTTTGCGACAATAATGCCCCTCCTGCCGGTTGAATTCCGCCCTACCGTTCGCCAATCGGGTTAGCATCTGCACAATAGCGCGGATTATACCATTTTTGCACGTAATTTTATTTACTTGGCGAAGTGGTAAAAGAAGGGATGCCGAAACGATTTCATTTAGAACGACCGGATTTGGTCAAGGCGATTGCCGAAGCCTTTACACAGTATGACAAGGTGAGCGACCAACAACGCTTGCTGGCGATGCGCCTGGCCGGCAACGGTCAGCACACCACCGGCCAGATTGCCGGACATGTGGGCATCAGCCACCGGCAATTTTTCAACTGGCCCAAGGACCTCAAAGCGCACGAACTTGAACGTGGCTGGTGGCAAGCCGGTCCGGATTTGGGTGACGGATGAGCATCGTTACGGCCTGATTCCAGTCGTGCGCAAGTGTTGGACGCTGCGGGGCTTCCGGCCCACCGCGCCCTATCAAACCAAGTATGAATGGGGTTATCGCTACTCGGCATTGGAAGTGGACGGGGCGCACGCGGCGGAGTTTCTGTGTCTGCCATAGGTGGACTTGGCGACGAACGGCCGTTCCTGGAGCACTTGGCGGCCAGTGATCCCGCCACCGAGCATATCGTCATCCAGGATCCGGCGCGGTTCCATCTCCACCCGGAGCGCCATAAACTGCCCGCCCGCATTCAGGTGTTGCCCGGCCACCCGATAGCCCGGAACTTAACCCGGTGGAAGCGACAGGCGATTTGTTCAAGGACAAGATTGGCTACATGCTCTGGGCGACGCTGGACGCCTTGGAAACAGCCATCGGCGAGGAGCTGCGGCCCCTCCGGGAAGCAGCGGAGCGCGTCCGGAGTTTGGTTTCATACCCGTGGCTCAGCCAACAATTAAACGCTACCGCAGCCAGAAATAGTGCAATACCTTGCTAGCAGTGGTATAATATTTCCCATATGAATGACGGTCAATTTACATCACAGGCCGCGTTGTTTTGGGCGATGATCCCAACAGAAATCCAAACCCAAATCCTGGCCAACGTGTTTTGCGTAAATTGTCATAGCGTGGCCCAAATGACAAAATTCACCGGCAAGGAACATAAAGGGGACGTGCTTCTCGTAGGCGCTTGTGCCAAATGTGGCCATGAAGTGGTGCGGGTGTTGGAGGCATCGGAAATCGACCATTCCAAAAATTAGGCTTATTTGCCTTTGCATGGTAGGAGCGTTTGCTCAGAATCCGACACATTGGCGATTTGGTCCGCTTGCCTGCCATCTCCGGGCCGCCGGTGACTGGAAACTGCTTCGCTCAGGGAAACCCGCAGCCATGATTGGCGCTCCCACTCTCCGAAGAAACACCGTAAGATGAAGATGTTTTTACCGAAACTGTGCGTCTTTAGCACGCCCGGTTCCGCTTTCCATTTGCTTTTTTGGGCGGGCGGGTGATTGTTAACAAATCTTTTATGCTCATAACAAATTCTGGCAGGCTCGTGTTGTGCCTGAGCTTGGTTTTTAAGATGGCCATTTCCACCCAGGCGCAAGTGACGCTGGGGGATGCGCCGCTGGCACCGACTGATCTGACGGGGCTGCCCGGGGGCGGCCCCCGGCCGCTGGTGGTCAACGGCGGGTTTACGGTGGACACGACGTCGCGCGAACAGGTGCGGGAATTTTATAACGCGGTTTACCTGGTTACTGTCGGGGTGCCGATCAATTCAACGGCCGTGGTTTCCAGTTGTGTGCCGGGCACCAATTCACCGCTGTTCACCAGCGCCACCTTGCGGCGGCTTAATTGGTATCGGGCGCTCGCGGGCATTCCGGCGGCGGTGACGTTCGACGCCGCCGAGAGCGCCATGGATCAGTCCGCCGCGCTGATGATGGCCGCGCAAGGCACCTTGCAGCATGCCGGCAACTGGACGGGCTGGAATTGTTTGAGCGCGGACGGCACCAACGCCGCCGGTAGTTCCAATCTTGTCCAAGCCGAAAACGGGCCGGATGCAATCACCGCCTACGTCTGGGATTTTGGGACGTACAATTATGATGTGGGCCATCGTCGGTGGATCCTTTATCCGCAAACCCAAATCATGGCCACGGGCGACGTACCGGCGCAAGGCAGCGACTATTCCGTCAACGCCCTCTGGGTGTTTGACGCCAATTACGGTGCCACCCGGCCGGCCACCCGCACCGCTTATGTTGCCTGGCCGCCGGCGGGCTATGTGCCGTATCAGGTCGTGTATCCGCAATGGTCCTTTGCCCTTACCAACGCCGCTTTCACCAATGCCACGATAACCATGACGAGCAATGGCGTGCCGGTGGCGGTTACGAAGCAGACATATGTGGCGGGATATGGTGAAAACACCCTGGTGTGGTACCCGACCAGACTGGATCCGACGACGACCACCGTCTTTCCATTCAGCGGTACGGACACGGTTTATGCCGTGACCATCAGCAATGTGGTGACCGCCGCCGGCGCGAAGAATTATTCCTATAACGTAACCGTGTTTGATCCGGCCGTCCCAGGCACGGATTATGTCCCGCTTATCATCAGCGGTACCAACCAGCCGATTGTCAATGCCGCCACCACCTACAGTTGCACCCCGTCGGCAAATCCGAACAGCACGGGCTACCAGTGGCTCTCGGCGCAAGTCACCAATGGCAACCTGGTGGACAAGGCCCTGAACGGGCTCACCAATTTCACCATCGCCCCGGTGCCGGGCTATTCCATTATCACCAATGCGCAGGATGGCTCGGGCAATTGTTTTCATCTGACCCATGCCAGTCCTGTGCCGCAATTGTTGCAATTCAACGAAGTACTATTTCCGACCAACACAGGCGCGGTCAGTTTCAAGAGCCTGCTGGGTTATGCCAACACCGCCGAAGTGGCCAGGGTGCAGGTTTCTACCAACTTTGGGACGACTTGGCAGGATCTTTACGCGCAGGCGGGCAGCGGGGGGGCGGGGGAGGCCGTTTTTACGCTGCACACCTTGTCACTGGCCGCCTATGCGGGCAGGAGCGTGAGGCTGCGGTTCGACTATGATTTCACTACCGGCAGTTATTATACGAATTCAGATCCGCACACCGGCTGGAATCTGGAAAATATCAGTGTCACCAACGTCCAACAGTTGGTGAATATTGTTACCAATACCTCCGCTTCGACCAATCTGACCCTTACGCCCACCCAGACTGGTAATTATATTTTGGGTTCCTCGAC
>CAIJGS010000121.1 GCA_903820285.1 uncultured Verrucomicrobia subdivision 3 bacterium
ATCCCAAGCCGCGCTGCTGGCCTGGAATAAAGTCGCTCCCGGTCACCTGCAAATCTGGCACTACGTCACCAACTTTGCCCACTACCTCCAGCCCTATCCTGACTGGGATGAGTTGGGCGCGGACATGGCTTACTATCGGTCGAACGGGGTTTCCGGAATGTTTTGTGAAGGCAATTATCAGGGTAATGGCGAGTTGCAGACCATGCGCACTTGGGTGATGGCCCACCTCTGCTGGAACCCGCACCAGGACGTGTGGCCCCTCGTCCGTGATTTCTGCGATGGCTACTACGGCCCCGCCGGCCCCGACCTCTACGCCTATCTCCAACTCTTCCACCACCGGTTGCAGCAACCGGATATTCACCTCCACCTCTACGATCCGCCCACTTCCCCGCTGTTTGGCCCCGACCTGCTGAAATCGGCCAACGCTCTGTTCGATCACGCCGAGACCGTCGCCAACACCCCGGAGCTCAAGCGCCGCGTGGAAGAGGCCCGTCTGGGAATTCGCTACGTTGAACTGGCCAGCCATGTCCCCGGCGACCATGCCGCCACCGCCGACCGCGCCGCCTTCCGTGCCCGCTTGGATCCCTTCCTCGCCGACCTCGCCCGGTTCAAAATCACCGCCCTTTCCGAAGGTCGCTCCGCTGACGAATGGATTCGCCAGATGAAAGCCGCCGCTGGGGAATGACTCTGAATCTAAGAGGCACTTCCTTTACGTTGACTGCTTTTTGCCAGCTTTTTTCGTCCCACTCCATCGGGCACCTTGCCGCTTGGCGGCAGGGGAATGCGGATCTCGATTTCCGTGCCGGCGCGGCGGGTGGATTTGACCTTTAATACGCCGCCCACATAGGCCGCCCGCTCGCGCATGCCGAGCAGACCAAAACCGCCTCTCCCTTTCCGTCGGACTGGGTGATGGTCAGGGTCAAAGCCGATCCCGTCGTCATTGATCGTCAGCTGCACGAAATCGCCCGGTTTGGTCAACTGCACCGTCACGTGCCGGGCGCGGGCGTGCTTTTCCACGTTATGCAGGGTTTCCTGGAGAATGCGAAAAAGTGCCAGCTCGGTGTCCGCCGGCAGCCGCATGGCCAGTTGTACGCAGACCATCTTGACGGTGACACCCGTCCGGTTCGCGAACTCGGTGCTGGTGTCGTGCAGACCCGCAATCAGCCCGAGCTGATCGAGTACGCTCGGCCGCAGATTCCGCGAGATGCGCTCCACTTCTTCGACCGTTCCGCGAATGATTTCATGAAGGTCTCTCGCCTCCTGTTTGGCTGGCTCATTGCGTGCCGGCAGTTTGTCCACCAGCGTATGGCTGCGAACCAGGACGGCGCAGAGCATTTGCGTCACCGTGTCGTGCAATTCATGGGCCAGATGCCCGCGCTCGGCTTCCTGCGCCTGCACCACGCGGTTCGTCAAGGTTCGCAGCCGCTCCTCGCTGCGCCGGGTCTCGGTCATGTCCGTCACCACCACCACAAAGGTCGCGCTTTTGCAATCACTCTGCGCCAGCGGACGGATCGAGAGATGTCCCGGCATTTGCGTGCCGTCGCTGACCTGAAGGAGTAGTTGGATTTTGGTGCCGGAGGCAGCAATCCGTTGCCGCAGCAGTTGCAGCGTCGTCCGGTCCTTGGTGGAGATAAAGCGGCGAAAGGAACTGCCGATGACCTGCTCCAGCGGGCATTTGACCATGCGGGCGAAACACTGGTTGGCGTACAGGATGGTCTTGTCCGCCGCCAGCATCAGCGCCCCTTCGTTCATGGATTCGATGAGCACGCGGTAGGACTGCTCGGCCCCGTCCAGCGTGAACAATTGCACGCCTTTCCCGACCGTCACCAAAACGACATCCACTTCGCCGCTGCGGATGGCGCGGAGCGTTTCCTCCGCCACCGCCAGCCGGGCGCGGAGGCCGGCGAGTTCGCCGGCCGGGGCGGGGCCTTGGGAACGGATGATTTTCAAAGGTTGAGTTTGACCTTCTTGACCAAATCCAGCTCGACGAGGAGACCGCTAATGCTGGTCAGGTTGCCAATGAACCGCCGCAGCGGCGGCGGGAATTCGATGATGAGCGTCGGGGTGGCGACGATCTGGTTTATGCGCGCCAAGGCCGGCTGCTGATAGATGTCAATCACCTCCAAATCACAGCCGCCTTTCAGTTCCGTTTCGCATAGCTGACGGACGCGCAGAATGGCCTGCCGCGACCGGGCTGTGGCGCCCGCCACGAACAGGCGCAGGACATATTTGGCCGGGGACTGGCCAGCCGGGGGCTTTTTCACGGGCTGTGGCGCGCGGCGGGCGGTTTTGGATTTCGGAGATGTCATGCCAGTTAATCGGCTGGACGCAAATCCAGGCCGACGAGCAGGGGTTTAATGTCCGACAGGTTGCCAATGATGGTCCGCACCGGTTTCGGCAATCTTCGGACCACGGTGGGAATGGCCAGGATCTGGTCGCCCTTGGCCAGTTGCGGCTGTTTCAGCAGATCAATGACCGTGATCCGATAAATGCCCTTAAGGTGAGCTTCGCAAAACTGTTTCAGGTTCGCCAATGCCGTCAGGGATTTGGGCGTCGAATCCACCACATAGAGGCGCAGTTGCCAGAGTTTGGCCAAGGGGCGAGGCTTGGTGGTGGCGCGGGGTTTGACGCTTTTTGTTTTCATGAGTTTACCTTTCTGTTTCTCGCGCGGCCGCGGGGATGGACCGCCGCCTTGGCATCCGCCTGCCGCAAGATGCCGGAAGCGGTCCGCTCGGTGCCCAGCAGCAGCGTGCGCGTGCCGACTTGCTCCGCGATGCGCCGCAGCTCCAGGGCTTCGGTTTCGTAATCGGCGCGCAAATCACTGATCTGCCGTTCGAGCGCCGCGCGTTTGCGCTCCACTGCGCGCTTGAGCTGGGCGGCCTCCTGCTGGCTGGAAAGCACGGCGGCTTTTTCGAGATCGGCCTGGGCCACGCGGGCGGAACCGGTCAGCACGCCGCTGGCCCCGATGTAGGCATCAACGACATCAATGCCATGGTCCGAAATCAGGAACTCGCGGATCTGGTTCGAGTGTTTCATGCCGCGCGCCTTGAGCACATAGAGCACCCGGTTCCGTTCGCCGTTGCCTTCGAAGTCCTGCAGCAGCAGCCATGCGTCCATGAGCGAGGACATCCCGCCTTCGCTTTGTTGCAAGGTGTGGCCGCCCTGCGTCAGGCTGGTGAAGAGCGTGGTCACCTGGCCCGCCTTCAAATAGTCAATCAGCCGCGTCACCATGCCTTTGCCTTCGGAAACGGTGCCCAGCTCCATGAGGCTGGTGATGGGATCCACAATCACGACCTGCGGCTTGAAGGTCGCAATTTCCTTGAACATCGTTGCCAGATGCATTTCCAGGCCGCAGAGCGAGGGTCGCTGCGAATGGAACCGCAGCAGGCCGCGCTTGACCAGCGGCTCCATGCGCAGGCCGATGGAGTGCATGTTACGGATGATCTGGTTGGGCGATTCCTCGAAGGAAAAGAACAGCACGCGCTCCCCGCGCCGGCCGGCGGCCTGCGCAAAGTTGGACGAAATGATCGTCTTGCCCGTGCCCGCCGTGCCCGTGACCAGAATGCTGCTGCCGCAGAAAAACCCTTTGCCGCCTAGCATCGCGTCGAGCCGGGGGATGCCCGTGGCAATCCGCTCCGTGGACACCTCATGGTTCAGCGCGAGTGACGTGATCGGCAGCACGCTGATGCCCTCGTCGCCGATGAGAAAGGGAAATTCGTTCGTGCCGTGCAATGCGCCGCGATATTTCACCACGCGCAGATGCCGCGTGGCAATCTGGTCATTGACCCGGTGATCGAGCAGGATGACGCAGTCCGAGACATATTCCTCCAACCCATGGCGGGTCAGCGATTCACGTCCGCGCTCGGCGGTGATCACGGCGGTCACGCCCTTGTCCTTGAGCCAGCGAAACAGCCGGCGCAGCTCGCTCCGCAGGATCGCTTCGTTGGGCAGACTGGCGAACAGCACTTCCAACGTGTCCAGCACCACGCGCTTCGCCCCGATGGAATCAATCGCGTGACCCAGCCGCACGAACAAGCCTTCCAGATCATACTCGCCGCTCGCCTGCACCTCGCTGCGCTCAATATGGACATAATCGATGACGATTTTCTTGCGCCGGACCAGACCCGCCAAGTCAAAACCGAGCGAGGCCACGTTGGCCGTCAGCTCCTTTTCCGTCTCTTCAAAGGCCATCAGCACGCCCGGCTCGCCGAACTGCACTGCGCCGCGCACGAGAAATTCCGCCGCCAGCAGCGTCTTGCCGCAGCCCGCGCCGCCACACACCAGCGTGGGTCGCCCGCGCGGCAATCCGCCACCGGTGATTTCATCGAGACCCTGGATGCCGGTGGGACACTTGGGTAATAGCGTCTTCGGAGCGCCGGGGGTGAAGCCGTTGGTTTTTATTTTCATTTAAGCACAGCCGATAATTGACGCGAATCAATCAAAACATCCGTCGGCCCGGCGTCCGCTTTCGCGGCTGCCGACCGTTCCGAGAGATTCACTGCAAACATAGTTAGCCGGCAGGATAAGCGCAGGGACCCGGCGGATCATATGGGGTGTTCACCCCATGCCGTCGTTTCGTGAATTTCCCCTTGTCGGGCAAAGGCGGGGACCGTCGGGCATGGTCC
Organism: uncultured Verrucomicrobia subdivision 3 bacterium; assembly: GCA_903820285.1. Taxonomy (GTDB): domain Bacteria; phylum Verrucomicrobiota; class Verrucomicrobiia; order Limisphaerales; family UBA11358; genus UBA11358. Next base: position 4,626 of record CAIJGS010000121.1, read on the forward strand.
CTTTTGCCGGAAAGGTTCTGAATTGTGAATGGATCCGGCAGATGAAAGCCGCCGCCGGGAAATAATGCCGTTTGCACGATGGAACCATCACTGATGATGGCCTGCCTAAGCTCCGGAGGAGCGGTATATGCATTTTTAACCTGGAATTGGCATTGCTTGTTAGGCCCAACTTGCCTGCCCAATCGGCTCAAAGCTGCATATCATAAAAGAAGATGTGCCCGGTGGTCTTGTCTACCCATGCCGAGCCAGTATACCCGGCCTTATCCCAGACGTCATAACGGCCAACCGGATCTGGCGCGAACCAATTGGGGGTGCCATCGTCGTGGATATTTGTGCGAAAGCTCCGGGCGGTTTCAGTAGAAACCTGCTTGAGGTTTTGCTTCGCGAAAAACCTGTTTTTCCATGCGGGCGTGGTCTCGACCTCGAAGTAATAAATATACTCAACCGTAAAGTGATTTGATCTCCAATATTTGGAATGAACCACCCTGACCTCGGCCGGTTGTTCCTCGTTAAAAGCGCGCAACCAGTTTTTTGGGTCATCATCCCAAGTGCCAGCGTGCCGGATGCTGTCGGCTTGCATTGCCAAGAACGGAATGACACCAGTCCGCAGCATGAAAGCAAACACAAGCAGCGCCATCACGGATACCAGGGCGAAGTAAATCTGTTTTCTATTCTTGCACAAGCGTGGTTAAGGCTGGAAATCAAAAATTGCCGTTAATTCAAAAAGGTTGAGCTATTTGCTTGTGCGTTCGCGGTATGCTTTTCTAAAAATGCCGCCGACCATCCGCCTGCTGACAGCGCCGTTTTGCGCGTCACGAATCCGGTTATCCAAAAATACTTCGAGTTCTTTCAAAGCGGCTGTCTCCCCAGTTGCCTCATCACGTCTCAAGGTGCAATCGATGACATAATCTTTCATGGACTTGCCTTGCAGGGCGGCCAAAGACTTTAGCCGCTGATGTTCTTTCGCCGTTACATCAAAGGAAATTCGATTCATAAATAGGGCACTTTGAATTGGATAATCTTCGTCTATGAGGCGTGAACTTTGTCGTTCAACTTGGCAATAATCTTCTCCCGATCTTTGTTTGGCCCGAGAGTGCGAAGCCGGGCAATTTGACGCTCCGCCGTATGTGCCTCTCTTACACGGCGGATAGCCTGCATGTCGGACGATGCCAGATGTCTTCTCTGGCACTCGGCACGTAGCTTGCTCCATCCACTCGTGTCCGACTTCTTTGGTATCTCAACCTTGTATCCGAGGCAGAAACAATCAGAACCACATTCCGGGCATTTTGGAACGCGTTTTGCAGTTTTGGGCTGCCGCTTCACAAAGTGGCAGTCAAAGCAAACCCAGTTGTGATTGCTGGCAGACATATCAAAAGGGCCAACTATAAACAATATTCGCACACGAAGCCTGGCCAGCCGCCTGACCGTTGTTGCTATTCCACGTACAGCGCATTCTGCAAATCCCGCACCAGCATCCCGCTCGTGATATAGCGCCGCTCCGGCTGCATTTGCAGGCATTTTAATATTGTTCCCTCCAGCATGGGGGGAATGTCCGGGTTATGCTCGCGGGGCGGAATCGGTCCGGCGGGGCTCATTTGGGCAGCCAGGATGTCCGCCGGAGTGGCACCGGGAAATGGCTTTTGGTTGGTGAGTAATTCATACGCTGCCACGCCAAAGGAATAGATGTCCGCCCGCGCGTCCAGCGGTTCGCGTTTGAGCTGTTCCGGGGCCATGTAGCCCGGGGTGCCGGCGTTTTTGGCCATGCGCACCGGCTTTTCGGGGACGGGCAGCGCGAGGTCAAAGTCAATCAGCCGCACCGCGCAATTGCGGGAGATGAGCACGTTCTCCGGTTTGAAATCCAGGTGCATGTACCCGCTTTCATGGACGTGGCTCAGGCCGGTGGCCATATCTATGAGGATCTGCGCCACGTTTTCCACCAGCAACGGATCCTGCCGCGCGTACAGTTCCTTGAGATTGTCCGCTTCCACGTAGTCCATGGTCAAATAGCAGGTGCCCTCTGCTTTGCCGTGCTCCACGTAGCCGACGATATGGTCGCTCTCATTCAACTGCGCCAGCACCTCGCAACCGCGCCAGAACTGGCGGCGGGCGGAGAAGCTGAATCGCAGCTCCCGCTTAAG
>CAIJGS010000122.1 GCA_903820285.1 uncultured Verrucomicrobia subdivision 3 bacterium
GAAGCCGTCGCCGGCCGCTTTCTTCAGCTGCTGCGATCAGACTTTGCCGCCCAGGCGGACCGGACCTTCGTGATGTCTGCCAGCTCCTTTGCTGAGCGATACGCGGGACATGAGTTTTACGCGCGCACCCAAGCCCCGGCCAGGTTGCCGGCCGACATTGTGATTCCGCCCGTTGATCTCAACCAGCCGGTCGAAAATCCTGCCCTGGTTGCCGCTTTGACCGCATTCGCCGCCGCCCAGACCGAGCAAACCCAGCGCGAGCTGTTTCGGCAATTATCCTGCGCGAATTTTTTGGTTCCATTTTTCCCCGATAAAACGCAGATCTCGCCCGGCTCCCAACCCGGCCAGCAAATATTCGAAAAGGACAGCCTTTTAAAAATTCCCGCCTGTGCCGATCGCGCTGGCAAAGATCACTTGCCCCTGTTTACCGATTGGACCGCGATTCGCGCCTGGCTGGACCAGCCCGTCTCCACCCTGGTCATGCCCGCGGCCGACGCCTGGGCTTTTATCCTCTCCCAACCACACTATGCCGGCGCGTTCATCAATCCCGGCGACGCGCGATTGCAAGTCAGCAACGAATTGATCCAATACCTGCAAACCTTGCGTTGAAAGCCTAATACCACTTGCAGTTTGAAACCGGACTAATGGCGGCCTGCCCAAGCTCCGGAGGAGCGCCACAAGCAGTTACAAACTGTGAGTGGTATAAGCAGTACCGGCGTGTTCGACGTCTCTTATAGACTTCCTATTTTAACTGGACGTGAACAATCAATCTGCTGGGCGGAGTCAAAGCGGGGCAACCATTTCTCCTTCTCCTGGGGGAGCAGGCCGGGATGAGGGCGAGTGTCAGACCATTTTGCTCGACAAATCACCATCCCCCTTGCCGCCCGCTTGACCACCCATCCTCCCGGCGTCCTGATTCGTGTTCCTTCGTGTTAATTCGTGGTTAAACCACTCACGGCGGAAACCCAATCGCCAGCTTCACCGCCGAATATTCCGGGTGAATCGCCCCCGTCCGCGTACGAATAATCAAATCCGGCTCCGTCCACGTCTGGCCGCGGAACCATTCCGGCAGATCCTCCGCCCGCATCAGCCCAAACAGCGCAATCAACGCCACATCGCCTTCCCGAAACACCACCGGCCGCTTGCGCACAATCACCAGGCCCGCCGCCTGCGCGCCCGCCTCCACCCGCGCCAGTTGTACCGGTTCATGCGGGAACACGCAGGCGAAAAAACCACCCGGTGCGAGATGTCGTGCCGCCGTCGTGCAATAATCCGCCACCGTCCCGCGCAATTCAAACCGGCACGCCAGCTTCTGCGGATGCTCGCTTTGCACCCCCGCATCCGGCGGAAAATACGGCGGACTCCCCGTGATCAGCTCGAATTTTTCCTGCGGCTGCAAACTCGTCGGCGCCCGAAAATCCCCTTCGCGAATTTCGTACCGCTCCGTCAGCCCGTTGTAGAGCCGCGATTTCCGCGCCAGCGTCACGCTGTCCGCCTGCGCCTCCACCGTCACAAATTTCGCCCCCGGCAACCGCCACGCGGAGATCATCCCCACCGTGCCGATGCCGCTCCCCAGGTCTAGCGCCGTGCGTGCCGTGGGACACCAGGTCGTGCCATACCACGCCGTCAAAATATCGTCCGTGGAAAACCGGTGACCGTCCCGCAGTTGAAACAATCGGTAATGACCGCTGATCGCATCCAGCGTTTCATGCGGTTCCACCGTCACGCCGGATTCGAGGCCCGGCGGCACCGGACCCGGCTTGCACCAGCCTTTGAAATGGGTTGCGTTGCTCATCATGCGAAAGTTTTGGCGGCCCGCACCGGTTCAATGTGCACCAGCACATCGCTCACGTTCGTGATTTCCCGCCGGATCTGATTCTTCACCTGATGCCCGATCGCATGCGACCGTTCCACCGTCATCTGCGCATCCACCATCACATGAATATCCACGAAGAAATGATAGCCCATCTTGCGTACAAAACATTTATCAATCTCATCCACCCCCGGAATCGTCTTGGCAATCGTGCGGATGCGATCCGTCAATTCCTGGTCCGGTGCCCGGTCCATCAACTCGTTGAGCGCCGGCCGCAGCAGCCGGCAGCCATTGAAACCAATCACGCACGCCGCCGCAATCGCCGCCCAGTTGTCCGCCACTTCATAACCCTTGCCGCCCAGTAGCGAAATCGTGATGCCAATAAACGCCGCCGCCGAGGTGATTGCATCGCTCCGATGATGCCACGCATCCGTCGTCACCGCCGAACTCTCCACCTGCGCCGCCTCGTGTAAAACAAACCGGAACAGCATCTCCTTCACCACAATGACAACCACCAGCACAATCAATGTCCAGCCCGAGGCCGCCGCGCGCGGTTCCACAATGCCCTGCAACGAGTGAAACGCAATCATACCCGCCGCCAGTAAAAGCATGCCCGACACAATCGCCGCCGCCAACGGCTCCGCCTTGCCATGGCCATAGGGATGATCCTCGTCCGGCGGCGTCTCCGCCACCACCAGTCCGCGCCAGACAATAATGGAACTGAAAATATCCGCCAGCGATTCCACCGCATCCGCGATGAGCGCCTGCGAATGGCCAATGAAGCCAGCCGCGAATTTCACCACCGTCAGGGTGATGTTCGCGGCCAGCCCCAGAAAGGTGGCCCGGAGACTGCGTTGCAGACGATTTTGCGGCACGGGGAAATTCTGTCCTATAACCGCCCGCTGTGAAACTGTAAATGCAGCTTCGCCCTCAAACAGTGCGAGGTGAAATTTCTAAGAACATAACCAAAGCTCATCTGGCACACATTAAGGCGGATCCAATTTGACGGAGCGCGGCTGTGTTGAAAACCAGCCGCAGCAACGTGGCCAGCCAGAAGAATAGGCGAGCTTGCGGGGCAGTTCATTTACCACAGTCAATCATGCCGCACCAGCACGGTGCCGGCCATTGGGTGTGAACAATCCATCCGCTTGGAAAACGCAAGACGCTGGAACCTTTTCCCCTCTCCCAGGGGAAGAGGGCGGGGGTAAGGTCGAGCGTTGAACTGATTTTACCCTTCCCCCACAGTGGCCGTCCGCAAGGACTACTTGATCTGGAGGTTCAGGTGGTGGCGTTCAATCGTGCTGCCTTCCTGCTGGGAAAGATTCGCGATCGCCTCCGCGTAATTGGCCAGTGCACGGATTTCCTGGGAACGCGCCGCCGTCAGATTGTTTTGCAATTGCAGCACCGTGAACGTCGTGCTCTTGCCCACCGAATACTTCTTTTCTTCCGCATCCAGGGCCGCCTCGGCATAAACCCGGGCCTGCTTGGTGGCATCCACACTTTCCAGCGCGGACTCCGCCTGCTTCACCGCGTCATCAATTGCCACCATCACCGACTGCTCCAGCTGCTTCAGCTTGAGCAGATATTGCTGCATGGAAAGTTTGTCCGCTTTGAGCTGGTCGCGGGCGCCGGCATTGCTCAGTGGAATCGAAACCTGGGCGCCATAGCTGTAATACGGACGGTTGCCCGCCTCATATTGCCCGAACGTGTTGTTGTACGAGCCGCCCGCGCCATTGAAACCGTAACTGCCCTTCAGATCCAGTTCCGGGTAGAGCTGGTTTTTGTCAAATTTCAGGACAATGCCCTGGCGTTCGATATCCAGCTTCGCCTGCAGCAGATCCGGGCGCTGGGTCAGCCCCTTGCCCCAGCTATCCTGCACATCGAATAACTGCCGCACCGCCGTCAGCGTGTCAGCCGGGGCGATATCCTGGTCGTGCCATTTCGCGTAATCATCCGTGATCAGACCCTTCAGCGTGTTCTGATCCTGCGCCAGCGCATATTGCGCCGCAATCAGGTTGGCCCGGTTCTGCGCCACCTGCGCCTCGTCCTGCTGCACATCCAGCGGCGCCAGCGAACCAAACTGCACCCGCTGCTGGTCCTGGCCTAACTGGGTTTGCGCCAGCTCCAGCGCCTTCTCCTGCACGGTCAGATTTTCCCGGGCAAAGATCAGCTCATCGTAGGCGTTTTCCACCGCCGTGATGCTGTTGATGATTTGCAGCCGCAGCTGCTGCTCGTCGCGCTTCAGGCTGTTCTTGCTGATTAGAATGGTTTTCTCGTCCCCATTGATCCAGAAATTCTTCAGCAGTGGCTGTGTGACATTCAACCCGATCGAACCGTTGTTGGCGTCCGGCCCGGGGTTGTAATAATCATTGATGTTCCCGCCCAGCGAATACGTGGTGCCCAGCGGCAGGGAGCCGCCAATGGTCGAATTGAACTGGTTGTTGTCGGTGGTGTAAACCACTCCGTTGGTAATGGCGCCACCGGCGTCATTATGCGAATGCGTGCCGGAAATGCTCAGCACCGGGTCATACCCGCTGTACGCCACATACACGGCATACAGGTCAATCTGGGGATTATACCGCTCGTACTGCACGTCCAGATTGTGCTGGATCGCCTCGCCAATGCAGTCGCTCAGCGACATCACATGCCCTGCCGGGACATTTGTCTGCGCAAAAGCCCCCGGCAGCACAGCTGCCACAACCAGACCGGCACCAAGTTTTTTCATGATGAAACAGACGCCGCGTATGACGGACAGGTAACCGTTTGGTCACCTGTTTTTTCTACACCGGAGCAGCTTCCGTAATCACGGCGTTCTTTTCCAGCAGCTCCAGCACTTTTTCGTGCAACACCTGCTCGTATAGCTCGTTCACGGCGTTGCGCTTCTGCAAATCTTTCACAAACTGGTCGAACGGCATCTGGTACATCTGCGCCAGCTGCTGGGCGCGGCGGATCACTTCTTCCTGCGCCACCTGGAGTTTCTCCTGGTCCGCAATCCGGCCCACAATGAACGCAAACTTCACGCGCTCCTTGGCACTGTTCGCCGCCGCATGATAAATCGTTTCCTTCTGCTCTTCAATCACTTCACGCGTCAGACCGCGCTGCGTGTTTTGGCGCACGAGATCATAAACCACGTTGCGCGTTTCGTTGGCCACCGCGGATTCGGGCAGCTCAAACTGCACCTTCGCCAGCAGCGCCTGTACGGCCTGGTTCCGGATCGACTTGCTCTTCGAAAACTTCAGCTCGTTTTCCAGGTCCGTGCGGACGCCGGCCGTCAGCTTTTCCAGGGATTCCGCGCCAAATTTCTTGGCCAGTTCCTCGTCCAGCGGCGGCAGCGTCTTTTCCTTCACTTCCAGCAGTTCCACTTCGTAGACGCCCTTCTTGCCCTGCAATTCGCGCGTCACAAAGTCCGCCGGAAAATCCACCGTCACCGTGCGTTTGTCGCCGGCCGCTGCGCCCAGGAGTTGCTCGGCAAATCCGGGAATGAAATTGGTGCCCGTCGTTTCCACCCAGAAACTCTTCTGCTCGGTCAGACCCTTCGCCGTCGGGGCGAGTTCGGTGATGACCTTGCCTTCGCAGGTGCCGTTGTAATTCACCACGGCAATGTCGCCGCTCGCGAGCGGACGCGCCACCGTGTCATACTTCGCATGATGACCGCGCAGCATGTCCAGCGCGCGCGTCACATCTTCGTCCGTCACCGTCTTGGTATCCACCGACGCCGGCAGACCCTTGTATTCCGGCAGTTCAAATTCCGGGGCCGTTTCCACCGTCGCCGCAAAAATCAGCGGCTGGCCGCGCTCAAACTGGATCTCTTCGATGTCCGGCTGGCTGATCACCTTCAGCTTCTGCTCGTCAATCGCCTTCCGGTAGTTGTCGCCGATCAGCTTGCGCTTGGCTTCATCCTTGATCTCCGCGGCATACTTTTTTACCACCATGTCGCGGGGCGCCTTGCCCTGGCGGAACCCCGGCAGCACGGCCTGCTTCTGGTAATCTTTAGTGATGGCGTCAAGGGCCGAATCAACGGCAGTTGCGTCCAGTTCCACCCGTACTAGTTTCTTGCACGGGGCCAAATTTTCAACGGATACGTTCACAGTAAAAAATGAGTTAAACGAGCCGCGCAGCATAGCTGATGCCAGCCGCCTGCGTCAATGCGTTAATATGGCCAACCCGCTTGTCGGTTGGATCCCGCCATCACCTCCGATGATCGCGGCGGCCATTCCTGCCTGCACTTCGCCATCAGGATCACGTGCCGGACCGCCGGCTATTTGGACGGCGCTTTCCCGCGCGCGAACCAAGCGGTAAGAATATTTCAATCGAAGTTGGATTACCGCTCTCCAGTCATAATTTCCCCATGTCCGGAATGGCGTGTTTTCCAATCCATGCTATGCTGTTTCCGGGATGGCAAACGACTCCTGATGGGCAATAATATATACAGCCAAAATCCGCCAAACGCCCCCGCTTCCTCCGGGACGGAGCGCGGGTCTGTGACCCGCAGCAACGTGTATCTGCATTTGCCCTTCGGATGGTTCTGGACGGCAGCGCCTGGCCCAGTCCTCTCCTCATCCCACGAGCATCCCCAAGGGATAACATCGAGATGGCATTATTTTAAAAAATCCCGCCAAATCCGACTAAATCAAACCAAATCAAACCAATTTGGAGCACACCCGTCCCCGGGCGCAGCGGCCACCAAACTTGCCAGCCGCTCGACTGAGTCAAAACGCGGCAACCGTTTCTCCCTCTTCCCGGGGGAATGGGCCGGGGTGAGGGCGAGCGTAGGACAATATTACAGCCGATTCCCCAATTCCCCTGCCAATCCGGCTAAATCAAACCAAATCAAACCAAATCGGAGCGCGCCCGTCCCCGGGCGCAGCCACGTCCAAACGTCCCACCAGTTTGATTTTACCAAGCTGCGCCGACTCTTGGCCCAGAATCCCAACGGGATTCCGTCCCCAAGCCCTGGGTTGCGAGGCCACGAGCTACCCAGGAGAACCGCCCCCCAATTCCCTTCAACCGCAACGCGGTTGCGTCCAGCCCGGTGGCTTTATTTTAAAGAACCCCGCTCAATCGGACTAAATCAAACCAAATCCAACCTGTTCGGAGCACACCCGTCCCCGGGCGCAGCCATTACCAAATCTGCCAGCCGCTCGACTTGGTCAAAACGCGGCAACCGTTTCTCCCTCTTCCCGGGGGAGTGGGCCGGGGTGAGGGCGAGCGTTGGACAATATTGCCGCCGATTTCACATCTCGCTCGCAGATCACGCTAAATCAAACCAAATCAAACCAGTTTATCGGAGCGCACCCGTCCCCGGGCGCAGCCGCGTCCATATATTCCCGCCACCTGATTTGTCCAACCCATTTCCACCGGCTATCCGTGGCTGCCGATCATTTGCCAACCCTCAGATTTCTGCCAACCACGGCTTCCGGGCATTATCCATCCCATTCCCCGGTTCAGCTTGGCCAGAAATCCATGTAAATCACACTAAATCAAACCATTTCAAACTAGGGTTGATGACCTTCGGTAACGGCGAGGCTCCGGACCCGACCCTTCGCTGTCTAACTGAGTGACTACCAAATTTTGCGCTTGTAAAAGAAACTATTACGTTAAAGTAAAATAATACCACCATAACCGGTTTAATCATGCCCACCTATAATCTTCTCCCTTTTGACTCCCCTGAAGCACTCGCCCTTGCCGCCGCCAACGCTTGGGTGGATGAGATCGCCAAAGCTCATTCTGCCGGAAAGAATTACAGCGTCGCTCTTTCGGGCGGCCGCTTCGTGCAAACCTTTTTCGCCATCACCGTCGAAGTGGCCCGCGCCCGGTCAGTCTCCTTTGATCACGTCCACTTTTTCTGGGCCGATGAACGGTGCGTCCCTCCCGCTAGCCCCGACAGCAATTACAAACTCGCCCAGGATATTATCTTCACTCCCCTGAATATTCCCCCCGCCAATATCCACCGCCTCCGGGGTGAACTGGATCCGGAAATCGCCGTGCAACAGGCCATTACGGAACTTGCCCAAATCATCCCGCCCGGCACCGCCGGCCTGCCCGCCTTGGACCTCGTCCAGCTGGGGCTGGGTGAGGATGGCCATATTGCCTCCCTGTTTCCCAATGCCAGCCCGGAAATAATTAATTGCCCGGCCTCGTTTCTCGCGGTCTATGATTCGCCCAAGCCGCCGCCCCGCCGGATTTCCCTCAGCTATGCCGCCATTGCCAATGCCCGGCAGGTCTGGGTCTTGACCTCCGGTGCCAGCAAAGCCGAGGCCATGGCCGAATCCCTGCGTCCCGATGGCAAAACACCCTTCGCCCGTCTACTCAAAAGCAAACCAGGACTAACCATTTTTTGCCATTTGCCAAAAATAAATACTTGAAAAGAATCCGCTCACTATTTATATTGGCTTTGTTCTTAGGGTGAAAGGGGATGTGGTTGAAAAAATAAATTTTATTTTTTGAACCTTTTCATCCTTCAGTGCGTCATAGTATGTGACGATTTGAATTTGGTGTCCGTTTAGGGTTGGCAGAGAGGTTTTGCTTGCGGCGCGGCTCGGACACCACCCCCAAGTTGGTCGCGTCGCCCTTCTGAGCGCACCGGTGAGTGCGTATAAACCTCATCACCACGAAGGCCGGACTCACGTCCGGCCTTCGGCTTTTCTACGATTAAGCCACCGCCTCACGTTAACGATAACTTATTACGGGTTGACCCGGTCTTATCCGGCCGGCTGGTCGCCACCAGATTTTCTGGCATTAATCATATGCTGTTCCCGTCCTTTATCCGGCCCATCCGGGTGAGCCTGCAATGTCCCGAAACCCGGATTGCCTATGACCCAAAAATGTCATGGCGATATTGAATGTCTTCCCCCGTTCCCGGTCGAATTACACGTTGCCTGTCATCACCAATTGATTAGAATGCCCGTCGTATGAAACATCAGCTCGATTTTGAAAAGCCCATCTTCGAACTGCAAGCCAAGTTGGATGACCTCCGGGAGCACCCGGAAAAACATTCCCTCGGCATCAGCATGGAAGAAGAGCTCCAGATTATTGAAAAGAAAATCGAGGAGACCCGGCGCCAGATTTTTCACAATCTCACCCCCTGGCAGCGCGTGCAGCTCGCCCGCCATCCCCGCCGCCCGTACACACTGGATTACATCCACAAGACCTTTACCGATTTCCAGGAACTCCACGGCGACCGCCAGTACGCCGATGACCGCGCCATGGTCGGCGGCTTTGCCAAACTCGGTGATCATCGCGTCGTCGTCATCGGCACCCAAAAGGGCCGCGACACCAAGGAAAACATTCTCCGCAATTTCGGCTCCGCCCATCCCGAAGGTTACCGCAAGGCCCTTCGCCTGATGCGCCTCGCTCACAAGTTCAGCCTCCCCATCATCACCCTCATTGACACCGCCGGCGCCTATCCCGGCGTCGCCGCCGAGGAACGGCACATCGCCGAGGCCATCGCCGTCAACCTGCGCGAAATGACCCTGCTCGAAGTCCCCATCATCGCCGCCGTCGTGGGCGAAGGCGGTTCCGGTGGCGCCCTCGGTATTGGCGTGGCCGACCGCGTGCTCATTCTCGAGAACGCCTACTACTCCGTCATCAGCCCCGAAGGCTGCGCCGCCATTTTGTGGAAGGATCGCGCCAACGCCCCCAAGGCCGCCGCCGCCCTGCGCATCACCGCCAAGGATCTGCGCGAACTCAAGCTCGTGGATGAAATCATTCCCGAACCCCTCGGCGGCGCGCACAATGATCACACCACCATGACCGCCACCCTGAAAAAGCACCTCCTCCACCATCTGGAAGAAGTGCTCGCCCTGCCCGTGGCCGACCGCCTTAAAAAGCGTTACCAGAAATTCCGACATCAGGCCTATACCCGTGAGAAGACGGAAGCCGCCGCGAACAAATCCCATAAACCGGCCGAACCCGTCGCCATCTGATCATGCTTTACCCCTTTGTTTTCCAGCCCATTTTCAAAGACCGCATCTGGGGCGGCCGCGAGCTGGAACGACTCTACGCCAAGCCCATCCCGGTCAGCACGCCCATCGGTGAATCCTGGGAAATCTCCGACCGCCCCGGCGATGCCAGCGTCATCACCAACGGTCCGCTCGCCGGCCAGGATCTGCGCTGGCTCATGGAAAATCATGCCGCCGAAATCCTCGGTGGCGCCCGTCCCGCCGCCGCCGGTCGCTTTCCCATCCTTTGCAAAATTCTGGATGCCCGGGAAAAACTGTCCCTGCAAGTCCACCCGCCCGCCAGCAAAGCTGCGGAATTGAAAGGCGAGCCCAAGACCGAAATGTGGTACATCGCCGACGCCGCCCCCGGCGCCAGCCTCTATGTTGGTCTCAAAGAGGGCGTCACCCGCGCCGAATTTGAAACCAAGATCGCCGACGGCACCGTCGCCGACTGTTTTCATCGCATCCCCGTTTCGGCTGGCGACACCATGTTCCTGCCGAGCGGCCGCGTCCACGCCATCGGCGACGGCCTCGTGATTTTTGAAATCCAGCAGAACTCGGACACCACCTACCGCGTGTTCGACTGGAACCGCCTCGGCCTCGATGGCCAGCCCCGCGAACTCCACATCGCCCAGTCCCTCGCCAGCATTGATTTTGCCGACTTCGCGCCCGGTCTCGTGGCCACTCCGTTTGTCACCCAGGCTGGCATCGGCAAACGCGCCCTCGTCGCTGACCCCCTGTTCAACGTCGAAGCCTGGCAACTCAGCGCCGGCTCCAAGGGCGACCTTAAGCCCAAAAAATTGCAGATCATTGCCGTCACCACCGGCACCGTGGAAATCAAGAGCGGCACCAGCTCCGTGCATCTCGCCGCCGGCCAGTTCGCCCTGATCCCCGCCAGCCTCGCGCAAACGGAAATCATCGCTCCCGCCGCCGCCGCCCTGCTCCGCGTCGAAGCCAATTGAAGTATGTGTGGCTGCGACGCCCCCGTCGCGAGTTGCCCAACACCCGGGGAGGGGACGGCCCCGTCACCTCGGCCCCAATGATTTCCTTTTCCTCTCTGTGCTCTCTGCGTTCTATGCGGTTAAATATGTCTGCGGTTAAGTTAATCCCAACTCCGCCTCCGGCCGTTTCAACGGCGCAAAACTTTTCCGGTGGATCGCACACGCCCCCAGCTTTGCAATCGCCGCCAGATGCTTCGCCGTGCCATACCCCTTGTGCACCGCAAAACCATACCCCGGAAACTGCCGGTCATAATCAACCATCAGCCGATCCCGCGTCACCTTCGCCAGCACACTCGCCGCCGCAATGGAATAACTCCGCGCATCCCCCTTCACCAGTGCCGTCTGCGGCACGCGCAAGGTTTTCACCGGCCGCCCATCCACCAGCGCATGCGGGGGCAGGGGACGCAGCTTGCCGAGCGCGGCATTCATTGCCCGGTGCGTCGCCTGCAAAATATTGATCTCATCAATCACCGCCGCGTCCACCTCCGCAATCCCAAACTCAATTTCCCCGCAGGTGGTGATAAACGTGAAGAACCGTTCCCGCTGCGCCTCCGTTAATTGCTTGGAATCATTCAACCCCGCCAGCTCCGCCGGCAAACCTGATTCCGCCCAGCGCGCCGGCAGAATCGCCGCCGCGGCCGTCACCGGTCCGGCCAGCGGTCCGCGCCCCGCCTCATCCACCCCTGCCACGCGCAGGACCCCTTGCCGCCAAAGCGGACGCTCAAATTCAAAAAGGTCTGACCCAGTCACAGCCATAATTCAATGCGCGCGAGCCTACCCCTTTTACTAAAAGATGTCGCCAGCAATTTAACCGCAAAGAACACATAGAACACAGAGAGGAGCACCCCCAATGGTATGGTCTGGCTGGTGGAAACTGTTCCGCATTTTCCATGCATCAACGATCTGGCCGGGTGGAACAGCTCGATTCGCTGGAACCGTGTCTTCTCCCTCTCCTCCCCCAAGGAGGAGAGGGCCGGGGTGAGGAGCCGAGGCTGAGCTTGGTCCGCGTTGTATTTCGTCCAATGCTTTCTGTATGGCCTGGGGTTGCTTCGAATTGGCGGACAGTAAAACCGGGACATTTGGTTAGTTGTTTTTGGTTTCGAAGTCAACTGGGGAAAGGAAATTAAGGGCGCTATGGAGGCGCTTGGGGTTATAAAA
>CAIJGS010000123.1 GCA_903820285.1 uncultured Verrucomicrobia subdivision 3 bacterium
CCGGGCCGCAACTTGCTCACCAGATCCATCGTCACCAGCGTCTGTGCGGAATTGAGTGTGGAGGTCAGCACCGAGGTCATGGCGGCGACAAACCCGATCAGGACCAGCCCCAAAATGCCCGGTGGCAGCATGTCAAAAACGAGTTTGGGATAAACCTGGTCGCCTTTCTCGAGATTCGGATACAGCACGCGACCGGCAATGCCAGGCAGAACCATGAGGAAGAAAATCACAAAGTTCAACGCCCCCGCCAGCAGATTGCCCCAGCGGCCATGGTTCGTATCACGCGCACTCAGGGTGCGTTGCACCATGGTCTGGCTCAGGCCCCAGAAATAAAAACCCGCCAACGGCAGGCTGATCAGCAACGCCGGCCACGGAACGGACGGATCGTTCAATGGGCGGATCAAACTCAGATGTCCCGCCGGAGCGGCGTGCATCACTGCCGTCCAGCCGCCCGCCTTGGAAAACGCGGTCACGGTCAGAATCGCCGAGCCGCCCATCAGCACGAACGCCTGGATCAGTTCCACGCGCATCACCGCCGAAAGTCCGCCCACGAGCGTGTAGGACGCGCCGAGAATGGCGAGCCCCCAGATCAAAACCGGCAGGCTCATTTGCGGGAAAACCATTTGCAACATCAAGGCGCCGGCATACAACGTCACCGCCAGATCCGCAAACATATAGCCGATGACCGTCAATATCGATAGGTAGGTCCGGCTGCGCACGTCGAAACGGCCTTCGAGAAATTCCGGCAAGGTGTAAATTTTGTTCCGCAGATAAAACGGCAGAAAGAACACCAGGAAAAAGACAATCGGCAGAATGGCCGCCGAAATGCCGTAGTTGAAAACCGAAATGCCGGTGCTGTACGCATCGCCCGACCAGCCGACGAGTGAGGAGCTCGAAACCACCGTTGCAAACATGGAAAGCCCGACCACAAACCAGGGCATGCCGCGGCCGCCGAGAAAGTAATCCTCCGCGCTCTTGCGTTTGGAGTGGAACAATCCCCAGCCAACGATGGCGATGAGATAAACCACCATGACGACAACGTCGAGGGCGGAGATTTTGGCGTTAAACATAGCGAATTATTGATCAGGATATGCGCATCACTTGTACGTGCCTATCGCCTTTTTGCGCAAACTAGGAACATATTGCGCAATCCGGTGTTTCTTTTTCCGGCGGGGCGGGATCACGGCGTTGGCTGTGGCAACAAGGGGGCATCTTCCGGGTGGGCCAGCCACAGCAGGGGCTGGGTGATGGCCAGATTGCGCTGCACTTCCAAGTCAGTTGGGTTGGGTTCGAGTTTTTCCCAAAGATCGAAATATTTTTGATCGCCAAATTCGACGAACCCGAGAATCAGGCAGGGCTGGCGCACCGGCCAGCAATCCCAATGGGTCACATCCGACCGATAACCATCGGCCAGCCAGCGGTTTTTATCCGCGAGATAGGGATAAATAAAATCCACCGCCATACGCGGTGTCCGACCATCGGCCAGCGTGAGCTGCCAGAAGTCCTGATTGGTCGTGGACAGCAACTCACATAGAGCGGCCACATTGTCGGCTTGGAAAATGGAATAGCCGTAGGGTTTCGTCCGCGCCAGTTCGCGCGAAAAACTACCGTTGTTGGTCATCTGACCGGGCAACAAGACATCCATGAATTGTTTTCGCGCCAGCTTGAGTACCGCCTCATCACCGGTCAACCGGGCAAAGGCCGCCAGTTGCAAGTAACACGCCATGCTGTGGTTGTTGGCGCTGTGCATTTCCAACTGGCCGTTCGGGGAGGTCATGATCCAGTGGCTATAATCAGTGAACCACTGTTTCAGGCCCGCAGCCACGGACGGTGGAAAGGACGGGGATTTTTCGAGGAATCGGATGGCCTGGGCCACTTCGGCCAAGTGCAGGGTGTCAATAATTCCATAAGGGGTGCCGGTGGAAACGCCGAGGATGGACTGGGCGTATGGCAGATTTGGGCTCATGCGGGTGGCTGGATCAAGCAAGAAAACCTTTAGCAGCTGGGCGGCCTTGAACGCGTACCGGTCATCGCCGGTAAGCGCGTAGGCGGCCCCCAGCGAGGCAATGGCATCCTTCAACTGGCGCAATGCCAGCCGGTGGCCGCTAAAGGTGTTCGGATTGGATTCGCCATCGCGGATGACATAGGGGAGACCGCTCCGGTTGGTCGGATTTGGCCAGGCGTAGTCCGCCTGCGAAAAATAATCATGTGGGCCTCCCGGGCTGTTCGTGGCGACTTCATCGGTGATGGCCAACGGTTTCAGGGACAACGCCTGACGGGCGAGGCGGTGTATCCGTTCCTGATCCCACCGGGCAACCTGCAAAACCGGATTTGGGGTCGATGAAAACAACTGGTTCAGCACCCGCTCCTCGCCGGCATCTTTCACTTGCGGAATCATTGCTTCATAAACCGGAGCCCGGAAAGCGATGGCCGCTTGATGCCACAGCGTTACCATGGGGGCATACGTCTGGGGAATGATCTGCTGATGCGTCCACTTTTTTTGCCCGGTGGCATAAGGTGTCATCCAGTCCAAAGCGCCGCGCAGACCGCGACCGTCGGCGGTGCGATAGTGCCAAAGATCGACATCCACATGTTCTCCCAGACGGGCCAGGGTGAAAAAGCCGGAAAGGTTGAACAATGTGTAAGAAAGGGATTTGGTCCGGGCCAGTTCTAACGGCAAGGACCCGTCTGGTTCAATTTGCGACTGGATCCGGCGCGGACCGACGCTGGCCAAAACTTCCCGCGCCAGATTGGTCTGGCCCGTGCACAGGGCGAAATCGGCCACTTGGAGATCATAATAGACCGAGTGATTGTTGTTGGCGACGGATTCCTTTTGGCCCAGATCGCTGGTGCGCAGCCAGTCCAGATAATCCGCAAACCACTGTTTCAATCCGCGGGTATCGGCCGGCGTCCACAACTGTGAGCCGGATAGCAGAGCGACTGCATCAACAACGTGAATCAGCGGCCAGGTGTCAATAATGCCCCACCGCGAGCCCTGATTTTTGCCTTTTACCATCTGGGCGTATTTGAGATTGGGATTCATCCGCGTTTTCGGGTCGAGGAACCAGCAGCGAAG
>CAIJGS010000124.1 GCA_903820285.1 uncultured Verrucomicrobia subdivision 3 bacterium
AAAATATCAGGCACCGGTGGCTGCCCGCTTGCCGGAGACGATGGCTGGCGGCCTGCTGGCTTATCTGAATGGGGAGAATGCAAAAGCGACTGAGCAGTGGAACCAACTGTTGACCTTGAATAGTGATTTGCCCCAGCCGGTCAGGTTCTTCTTACAATCGTGGCTCAATAAAGCGAAGGCAAAATCGCCAACGAATCCCGCCAGTATCACCGGTGCAGTACGATAGATTGGCAGCTTGGCTGGCTTAAGCGTGCTTGCTACCAATGGAAACAATTGTTAGACCGGTGATATGCGTTTTTTTGGCCGGGCCATATGCTGTTGGATTTTGTCAGGCATGTGGTGTTGTATTCAGGCAATCCCATGTCGTGGCCAGACGACAAATCTTTTTTACCAGCAAGGAAAGGCCTGTTACTACGAGTCCAATTGGGCGCCTGCCATTACCAATTTTTCCCAGGCGATCACCGACCAATATGATTTGTGGGATGCCTACTCTTATCGCGCTTATGCCAGAGCCATGATCGGAGACAGCAACGGGGCGCTGGCTGATTGCCGGCAGATTCTTAAATTATATCCCAAATCTTCCAACAGTTATTATTGGTCTTCACGCATAAATTCTATGTTGGACGATTACAACCGGGCATGGGCTGATTTTGAGGCTGGTTCAAAAATGGATACCCATGTCCGGCCGGCAGAATTGGCGGCAGAATTGGCAGCCATTTTTGAAATTAGTGCATACGAAAAGTTTAATCAGGGGGATCTTGCTGGTGCAGATGCCGATTTGGCCGCCGCCATCCGTTTTTGTTCGCATGGGAACGCCTGGCATTGGCATGCTTCTCGGGCTTGGATTCGAGTGTTCCAAAATAAATTTGATGCAGCCATTGCCGAGGCGGATTTGGGAATTCAATCGGCTCCCGGAGAATTTGGCCTCAATTATCAAGCACGTGCCTGGGCTCGATTTGGCCGGGGGGATGTTGCCGGTACAATTGAAGATTGTAAAAAGGTCCTTGCCATCTGGGGAAAATCCCCCAAACCGCCAAATACCTCTGTGTTAACAACGGAAGGGTTGCTTGCTTATATTAATGGTGATTATGAAAAAGCTGTGGTTTGCTGGCGTAAAGTGGTGGACATTGATTATTGGTCGACGCCGGAACAGGATTACCTCCAGGGATGGATTGAAAAAGCCAATGCCCGGTTGCCAGCCGCTGGAACCAATAACCCGGCTGGTTTAACCAATAGTCCAAAAATATCAGGTTCTAAATAACCGCGGCTCAATGAGACTCCAGATATCCACGCTTACGTCGGCTATGGAATGGGCACCGTTCACGATTTTGATCCGATCCGGATCGGCGGCGGCGATGGCCTGATAGCCTCGGTCCACGCGCTCAAAAAAAGCCCGGTCCGCTTCCTCAATCCGGTCGCGCACGAAAGGCAGGTTGGCCTGACGGGAACGCAGTCGATCCGCGCTGACCTCCGGCGGCACTTGCACCAGCAGCGTGATATCCGGCTTGGTTTCGCCCACGGCAAATTCAATGACAGTCTCGACGTGCTGCAAATCCAGTTGCCGGCCATAGCCCTGATAGGCCGTGGTGGAATCGTAAAAGCGGTCACTGACGATGATTTCGCCGGCGGCCAATGCTGGACGGATGATTTCGCGGACCAATTGGGCACGGCTCGCGTTCATCAGCAACAGCTCGGCCTCGGCCGTCATGGCGGCATTGTCGTGGCTGTGCTTGAGGGTGTGGCGGATTTCCTCGCCAATCGGCGTGCCGCCTGGTTCGCGCAAGGTATGAACCACATAGCCCAGTGAGCGTAAGCGATCCGCCAGCAATTTGACTTGCGTGGATTTGCCGCATCCCTCCGTACCTTCAAACGTAATGAACAAGCCGCTCATATTTGGTCAGCCGTTCAAATTTTCTTTAGCTTGATCCCCTTGGGCGTGTCTTCGATGACCCAGCCTTTGGCCTTCAATTCATCGCGGATGGCGTCGGCGCGTTTGAAATCCTTCGCCTTTTTGGCGGCCACGCGGGCTTCCGCCAGTGCAGTAATTTCAGCGGGCACTTCGGCTTCGGATTTCTTGCCGATGCCGAGGACGGAATCCACGCGTTCCCAAGCGGCCAGCGCGGCGGCGGCGTCCGGCACGGAGAGGGTGTTTTCGGCGATCCGCTTGTTGGTTTCGCGCACCCATTCAAACACGGCGGCCCAGGCGGCGGAAATATTAAGGTCTTCCTCCAGCGCGGATCTGAAGGCATCTACCAGCGCGGGCGCAGGCGTGGCGGTGGCTGAACCGGCGAGCTCGCGCAGTTTGGCCACGCATTCATCAATGCGGGCCAGTGCGGTCTTGGCACCGGCCAGACCGTCGAGTGTGAAGTTGAACGTTTCGCGGTAATACGCGCTCAACAGCAGATAACGCACTTCCCTACCAGTGAACCCTTTGGCCACGAGATCACGCAACGTGAAATAGTTGCCGAGGCGTTTGCTCATCTTTTTGCTCTCAACCAGCAGATGGGCGCCGTGCAGCCAGAACTTCACGAAGGGTTTGCCGGTAGCACCTTCGCTCTGGGCAATTTCATCCTCGTGATGGGGAAATTTCAGGTCTTCGCCACCGAGGTGCAGATCAAACGTTTCGCCGAGCGCTTTGATGCTCATGGCGGAACATTCAATGTGCCAGCCGGGCCGGCCTTCACCAAACGGGCTGGGCCAGAACACCGCGCCGTCTTCGGGTACCCGGGCTTTCCAGAGCGCGAAATCCGCGACGGATTCCTTTTCGTATTCATCGGCAGAAACGCGTTCGCCGGTGCGCATCTCATCAAAATTGAGTTTCAGCAACTGGCCATACTGGCAGCCGCAGCCGCGATATTTATCAATGCTGAAATAGACCGAGCCGTCGGCGGCTTTATAGGCGACGCCCCGGGCGACCAGTTTTTCGATGAGGCTGATGATCTCCGCGATGTGTTCGGTGGCGCGCGGCTTTTCGTGAGGTTCGAGACAGCCGAGGGCTTTCAGATCCTCCAGAAAGGCGGCTTCAAATTTGCCGGTGAATTCGCGCAGGGTGGTCTGATTTTCGCGCACGCGCTGGATGATTTTGTCTTCCACATCCGTGATGTTCATCACGTGTTTCACCTCGTAGCCGGAGAATTCGAGCGTGCGGCGGACGAGGTCGGCAAAGACGAAGGTGCGCCAGTTGCCGATGTGGGCGAAGTCATAGACCGTCGGTCCGCAGCAGTACATGCCCACGCATTTGCCGGCGGGGTCCAGCGGGGTGAACGCCTGCACGGAGCGCGACAGGGTGTTGAACAGTTTTAAGGCCATTTACGTCCGGCCAAATTAAACTGCCCGGCGGCAAAGAAAAAGCAAATTGAACAGGCAGAAAACAATGGACTTTCGTCCCCGGGAAAACTAAATTCGCCAGAACTAGGCCGGAAACATCAACCCCAATGAAAACCCATGGAACTCAAGGTCGTGTGCCAGTGCGGTCAGAAATATAAATTTGACGTGGAACCCGTGCAAGGGCGCATGCCTTATGCGGTCACATGTCCCATTTGCAATATCGATGGCACGGCTTCGGCCAACGCCTTGCTCGGGCAAAGTGCGCCGCCGGCCATTGCGCCCATGCCAGTGGCCCCCCCACCTCCGCCGCCCCCGCCGCCGATCTCAGGCGGCCTGCGAATTACCCATGCCGCCCCGCCGGCAACGGAAGCACCCGCAGGTATGACCGCCCACGCAATCGCCCCGCCACCGCTCGGCGCCAAGGTGAAAGTCGCCGGCGAATTTAATCTGGGCCTGGGGATTACCGGGGCCGTTGCCGGGGCCGGAGTGGGCGCGGGTCTGCTCCTGGCGTTCGATCATTTTGCCGGGTTCCGCTTCCCGCTCACCGGGGTGGTGGTCGGCGCCCTTTCCGGTTATCTGGGCCGGTTGCTCGGCAAGGGCGGAAACACCACGTTGGGGATTGTCTCGGCGGTGGTCTCGGCGGCGGCGGTCTCCGCCACGTTATTTCTGATTTATGGCGAAATCCCGCCCATCACCATCATCTCCATCGTGATTGGCACCAGCTTCGCCTGGCGGATCGCGTCGAAATAATAGGGCCCTTGAAAATGTCAGGTTTGCATTTGTCGGGTGCCGGATGAGCCGGTGGGTCGAAATCTCACTGGACATGGCCGGGCTTTTAGCCAAGCTAAGGCATGGTCAATGGTCATGCTCCAGCGTCAGTGGCTGGCCGGTACGGCTCATTTGCCCCCGTTGCTGCACCTGTAGCTCAGTTGGATAGAGCATCTGCCTTCTAAGCAGGTGGTCGTGGGTTCGAATCCCGCCAGGTGCACCATTTTTCAATTTTATTGCCCCAATCGTTGCGAAATATCCGCTCTGCTTTAGGATTCAGTCATGCTGTCATTGGAACATCTCGCCAGTCTGCTGGAAAATCACCGGTCCGCCGCCGCTGTGCCGGTAAAGGAATTTTTCATCGGCGGCCGGCCGTTTGCGTTCAATACTCATCCGGCAATCATGGGCGTGGTGAATCTCTCCGCCGATTCCTGGTACCGGGAAAGTGTCTGCCTGACGGCGGACTCGGCAATCCATCGGGGCCGGGTGCTGGCGGCGCAGGGCGCGGCCATCATTGATGTGGGCGCGGAGTCCACCCTGGTCCATGCCGCGCGGGCGGATGATGCGATGCAGAATTCCCGACTGCTGCCGGTGATCCACGCTTTGCGCGCCGAAGGCATTCTGGTCTCCGTGGAAACCTATTCCCCGGCGGTTACCCGCGCGAGCCTGGAAGCGGGAGCGAGTGTGCTGAACCTCACCGGCACGGAGGCTTCGGATGAGATTTATCAGATGGTTGCGGCTCATGACGCGGCGGTGATCATCTGTTACGTGGCCGGACGCAACGTGCGCGAGGTGGGCGATTTTGATTTGAGCGCCGATCCGGTGCCGATGTTGCGCGACTACTTTGCGCGCCAGATTGAAGTGGCGCAGCGCAATGGGGTGCAACGCATCTTCCTCGACCCGGGTTTGGGTTTTTATTACCGCAATTTACAGGACAGCGCGGTGCGGGTGCGGCACCAAATGAATGTATTTCTGAACACGTTCCGCCTGCGGGAACTGGGCTTTCCCATCTGTCACGCGCTGCCTCATGCCTTTGATTATTTTGGCGAGGAAGTCCGCTGTGCAGAACCATTCTTTGCCGTGCTGGCTGCGCTGGGCAAGACCAGCCTGTTCCGCACGCACGAGGTGCCGCGGATCAAGGCGGTGTTGGATACGCTGAAAGTGTTTTAATCCGGCCGGACCATTTCAAACCGGTCGCGGGTTTTGCAGTACCAGTGCGGCGAAGCCATGCGGCCGATGAGAAACAACTTGTCGCCGTTCACCCGCTTCTTCTGAACGTCAAACAGTTCGTCGCGCAGGTGAATGCGTTTCACGATGCCGAGGACCACGCGGTTGCCGCCGATTTGCAGGGTGCCCCATTCCATACATTCCAGGCTGGCGGGAGCCTCGGCGATGCGCGGCGGTTTGACGACCGTGGAAGCCGCGGCGGTGAGACCGGCATGCGCCAGTTCGTTTTCACCGAAGGGCAGAGACGCAGCGCAGAGATTCATGGCTTCCGCAATGGCTTCATCTACCAGATTCACCACAAATTCATGGGTGCTCCGGACATTCAGCGCAGTGTCCTTGGGTGTGCCGTCGGCACGGTCGCCGGGGGTGAAAGCCACGAGCGGCGGGTTGGCCCCGAGCACGTTAAAAAAGCTGAAGGGAGCGGCGTTGATTTTGCCATCCGCACTCAGGGTGGTCACCAGCGCAATGGGACGCGGTGTGACCAGACTGGCGAGGATGGGGTAGGCGCGGTCGGCATATTGTTTTTCAAGATCCAGTTCCATGGCCGCAGTCTGGCAAAAAAACAGCCAACTGGCGAGAGGGTATCAATTCACATTCCTTGGCAATGAATGGCACTTGGCGGACATTGTTGAAACCCGGCGAGGATGGAAGATCGAAACTGGTGGATACTGGCGCGGTAGGGCGCGCACTACGTGTGCGCCGTCCTGGCAGACCCAAACGCTCCCGATGGCACGCGGTATGGAGAAGATTACCCGCCCTACCGGGGACAAGCCTACTTCTGCGGGAAAATCTGGTACAGCAACAGGTAGATGACCACGCCCGTCACCGAGACGTACATCCACAGCGGCCAGGTCCAGCGGGCGATTTTTTTATGGGCCTCAAACTGCTGTTTCCGGGCGCGGTTGAGGGTGATCAAAATCATCGGCACGATGGCGACTGCCAGAATGGTATGTGTGGCCAGCAGCGTCAGGTAATACGGCCGGAACCACGCGGGATCCACAAAGTGGGTCACCGTTTTTACCGTGATATGATATGTAAGATAGCAGCCGAGAAAGATGGCCGAGGTGCAAAATGCGGCAATCATGCAATTGCGGTGCGCGATCTTGCGGCCGGTCTTGATGGCAATAAAGCCGGCGGTGAGCAGCACGGCGCTGAGGCCGTTGAGGGTGGCGTTGACGGCGGGCAGGTCGTGAACGGTCATGGTTCTTTTTCTAATTGATGGATGGCGTGGAGCAGGCGGGGTTGCACGGAGTTGGTCCAGTCCACATCCTCACCGCCGGTTTCAAAAACTCCGCGCAGACGCGCGTGTTTATCCACCAGCACAAAAATGGTGGTGTGGATGAACAGGTCGGAATCCTGCTTGCGGTCCTCAGGTTTCACGGGCACGGCGGTCAGCTTCAAACTGTCGCTGGCCAGATTGGCAATTTCCTTTTTCGTGCCGGTCAGAAACATCCAGCGGCTGAAATCCGCGCCATAGTGCTCGCCATATTTTTTCAGGACGGTCGAAGTGTCGAATTCCGGGTCGGTGGTAAGACTTACGATGCGGGCATTGCCATTCGCCGACAACTGGTCCTGCACCGAGCGCATCTGGCCGGTCATGCGCGGGCAGGGGCCGGGGCACCGGGTGAAAATGATGTCCGCCACCCAGACGTGATTGGTCAGGTCGGCCAGGGTGGTGGCTTGATTATCCTGATTGGTCAGCGTGAAGTCGGTAACCTGGCCAAGGACGTGCAGTTCCTGCTGATGGCCGTGGATGCGCGCCATCTGGACAAAGGAAATCATGAAGGCCAGCCCAAGCAGGCCAAAGACCAGCGACACGCCCAACCAGAAGGTGCGCGGCAATCGGGATGAATCATCCAACATACGTCCAAAGTATTATGCCGTAAAAAGAAAACACCGCAAGCCAGTCACGACTGGCTTGCGGCGATAGCTTGCGCCGGGGGAATCTTACTCAAAACTCGCCGCCGTGCCGGTGCCGGACTTGGAGCGCAGCCATTTGGCGTAATCCTCCGGGCTTTCCACGGTCACGAACCCGCCGGCCATCTGGGCATGGCCGCCGCCGCACAACTGGGCGCATTCAATCTGGTAACGGCCCAGTTTGTTGGGTGTAAAGGTAAACGGAATGCGTAGGCCGGGAATGGCATCCTGCGTCACGCGCATGGCCACGAGCTTGACGGAGTGGATCACGTCCTTGGAGCTCAGGTAAACCAGCACAGGCTTGTTGATGGGTACGTGAATGTCGTTCAGCACCTGGATATCGTCCTTGCCGTCGTCATCCGTGGGATCAATGCCGAATACGTTGTCATTGGTGACCAGCTTCATGTCTTGGCGGCCAAACTTGCCATCCTGACCCGGATAACGCGCATTCCAGGCAAACTGCTGGGCGACGATCTGTATGACCGTGGAATTCTCCGGCTTGGGAAAACTGCTCACGTTTTTGGCCCACAAAGGAATGGCGAAACCCAGCAGCAGGACGGCTTCCACGACCACTACGGCGAGTTCCGCCATGCTGGGGACGTGGCTCTTGGTGCCTTCATGGTTGGCGCGGGGATGGCGGCTGGCACTGAAGCGCCAGAGTACATAGCCGAAATAGAGGATCCAGCCGACGAACAGCGCGAGCATCAGCCAGTGCACATAGACGAGCAAATCGTCCACCGCCTGCCCATTGGAGGAGGCCAGTTCGGGAAGTCCCAGGAGATTATGAGCAAACCAGTAATTCATACGTGAGTCGTTTTATCAGAGTCAGAGGCTGCCGCGCCGGCTGCCGTTTCGGCAGCTTCCGTGGCGGCTTCGCTTTTGCGGACGATGTGAACAAAGAAAACCAGAAAACAGGTAAGCACGGTCCCCACCACACCAAGCAGCGTGAGGATGCCCCAATTCATGCCTTCCGCGAGCGGAGAATCGCTCACCCCATAGCAGGCCGGACACGCCCAAACCCTGGCGGGGAGCATTCCGGCCAGCAACAGTGGGACGATGAATTTAAGGTTCGTATTCACAGGAAACTGACTTTTTTTAATTTCTTCAAAAAATAGATGCCGTAAACGATCACCAAAATGCCCGCGCCAATCGCCGTTGTCCCCCATACTACGCTGCCGGCCTGAAAGGCCCACGCGGCACAGCCGAAGGCGAGTGATGTGAGCAACGTCACAAAGATGAGGTGAAAGGCTTTTAGTGACATGGCGTGATCAGTGGTTGATGGTGCCGACCGGGAAATTGCCCATGGCCCACAGAGTCAGCCCCATGAGGCCGATGAAGAAGAACACCGTGAAACAGAGGACGGTGTATACCAGCTTCTTTTCCGAAAGCAAATGCATGAGGTAGCCGGCCACCAGAAAGGCGTTGATCACGGCAATGCCCAGAATGACGGTCACCCGCCCGGTCCAGCCGCTGCCCAAATGGTCGCTGAAGGACGCCGCAATCATCGCGGAAGTCGTGCACAGCACGACCAGAAAGATGACCGCACACAGACGGATGTAGCTTTTAAGATCTACGGGTTGTTCGGATTCGCTCATAGGAGTCTCAGGTTAAATAAAGCACAGGGAACAGGAAAATCCAGACCAGGTCTACGAAATGCCAGAACAGCCCGGACACTTCAATGCGGTTGGTAAAACGTTCCGGGTCGGTCTTATACATCTTGCTGCCCGGTCCCCACAGGTAGAAAATCACCAGCGTGCCGCCCAGGATGTGCAGCGCATGCAGACCCGTGAGGGTGAAATAGATGGCCGTGAAGGTGTTGTGCCAGGGACCGTAGTTCTGCATCTTCACGATGCTGGCGCGGTCAATCTTCACCTCGCCGAGCTGGATATCCTTTTGCGCACGCAGATCGTACAGGTCTTTCTCATCCTTCACGATCCGGCCATGGAGAACCACCTGCTTGTCGTCCTGCTCTTCCAAATGGCCGTCAGCAAACGTGCCGTCCTTTAATTGAATCTCATAATGAATCCACTTATCATGGTATTCATAGGACTTGATGCCCAGGAACATCAGCGCCAGCAGAATGGTGCAGCCGTGGAAAAATTTGAATTTGCCGAATTCGCGGACCTTGCACGCGGCCCAGGCCAGCAGCGTGGTAATGGCCGAGAGGGCGAGCAGGATGGTGTTGACGGTGCCAAAGCGGACATCGAGCCAGCCGTGCGGCCAGTGACCTTCCGGTGCGCCCACGCGCAGAAGCACATACGCGGAGAACAGGCCGCCGAAGAGCATCACTTCTGAGGCCAGGAACAACCAGACGCCCAGCTTGGCATTATAAATGCCGGTGTCAGGACGGTTTTTTACGGTGTAGGGGATTTCCATGGAAAAATATCAGTGGGCGGATTTGCCGCCGGTTTCACTTTGGGGGGTATAGTCGTTCACCTCGCCGGGGAGGCTGTAATCATACGGTCCGCGAACCACCTGCGGTTCATGGGCAAAATTTCCGTGCGGCGGGGGCGTGGGCGTCTGCCAGTCCAGAGTGGTGGCGTGCCACGGATTATCGCTCTTCACCTTCTCGCCATGGCTGATGCTCCAGAAAAGATTGATGATGAATGGAATTTGCGCGATACCCAGTCCAACGGCGGCCCAGAGGATCCACGTGTTAAGTTCCATGACCGTGCCGGGCAGGGTGTCGATCACGCCGGGCACTTTGGCGGCGGAGTAATTCACACCGCCGTCGGACATGCGGCGCAGCATGCCTTTGATGCCCTGGGCAAACATCGGCATGAATACCAGGTTCATGAACACAAACGAGCACCAGAAATGCACGCGGCCCCAGAATTCGCTCATGCGGCGGCCGGTCATCTTCGGGAACCAGAAGTATACGCCGGCAAACAGCGCAAAGATCGTGCCGGGAGCCACCACGTAATGGAAATGCGCGATGACGTAATAAGTGTCATGCAGATAAAGGTCCGCGGCCGCCAGACCGAGGGGCAGACCCGTCAGACCGCCAATGCCGAACATCGGCAGGAAGCCCAGGGCAAATAGCATTGGAGTGTTAATGCGAATGGAACCGCCCCAGAGCGAAAGGAACATACACGTCAGAATCACCACCGACGGGATCGAAATGATCATCGTGGTCGCTTGGAAGAACGTCGCGATGCCCTGACCCATGCCCGTCAAGTACATGTGATGCGCCCAGACAATAAACGCCAGGAAACCAACCACCAGCGCCGCATACACCAGCGACTTGTAGCCCCAGATCGGCTTGCGGGTATTGTTGGCGATGATTTCCGCCACGATCCCCATCGCCGGCAGAATCAGCACGTACACTTCCGGATGGCCCAGGAACCAGAACAAATGCTGCCAGAGCAGGGGACTGCCGCCGCCGCTGACCTGACCCACAGGGCCGCTGACGGCGAGACCGGTGGGCAGGAAGAAACTCGTGTGCGCCACGTTATCCATCAATTGCAGCAAACCCGCGGCTTCGAGCGGCGGGAAGGCCAGCAACAGCAGGAACGCCGTGACAAACTGCGCCCACACAAAGAACGGCAGGCGCATCCAGGTCATGCCCGGCGTGCGCAGCTGAATGATGGTGGCGATGAAATTGACCGCGCCGAGCAGCGAGGAAGTGATCAGCAGCACCATGCCCACCAGCCAGAACGCCTGGCCATCTGTGGGAATCGTGCTGGCGAGCGGCGAATAAGAGGTCCAGCCGGCCTGGGCGGCCCCACCGGGAATGAAGAAGCTGACCAGCATGACGAGTCCGCCCAAATAAAAGGCGTGAAAGCTGGCCATGTTAATGCGGGGAAACGTCATATCCGGCGCACCAATCATCAGCGGCACCACGTAATTGCCGAACGCGGCAAACGCCAGCGGCACCACGCCGAGGAACACCATGATGGTGCCATGCATCGCGCCGAAGGAATTGTACAGTTCCGGCGAAATGATGCCATGCGCCGCCGGTTGGCCGAGGACGGCAGCGAGTAACGGACCGATAACGGGAACGGGCACGCCCGGGTGGGCGATCTGCCAGCGCATCATTACCATCAGGAACAGGCCAAACAGCATGAAGCTGAGCGAGACCAGACCGTACTGGATGCCAATGACCTTGTGGTCCGTGGAGAAAATGTATTTCGACCAGAAACCTGGCTCGTGATGTTCATGGTGACCGTGGTCATCATGGCCATGATCGTGGCCGTGGTCGGCATGGGCATCGGCCTCTTCTGTACGATTCGGGGGAAACTGTTGGACGTTCGACTGCATAAATTTATTTGAGTTTGTTCAGGACCATGGCCGTGAGCAAGAGCGGCAGGTAAATGATGGATGCCAGAAACAACTGGCGCGCGCGGCGGGGCGTCAGTTGCCGGGAAAAACGCAGGGCCGTCCAGAAATAGCCCAGGCCCAGAACAATGGCAACGGTGAGATAAATCTGCCCGTTCATTTTCAACAGGAACGGGCAGAGGCTCACCAGAAACAGGGCCACTGTGTAGCGGATGGATTGTTCCCCGGTGCGGCGGCCATCGGGATCAATCATCGGCAGCATCTTGAAACCGGCGCGCGCATATTCGTCACGGTAGAGCCAGGCAATGGCCATGAAATGGGGAATCTGCCAGAACGCGAGAATGGCGAACAGCGCCCAGCCTTCGCCGCTCAATTGATTGCGTGCTGCCGTCCAGCCCATCAACGGCGGCAACGCTCCGGGGATGGCCCCGACCAACGTGTTGGTCCAGGTTACGCGTTTGAGCGGAGTGTAAATGAACAGGTAGCTGACGAGGGTCACCGCCGCCAAAACACTGGTGAGCGGGTTGACCAGCACGGCGAGATAGATCAAACCGGCGACCGACCAGATGCCGCCCAGCAAAGTAACCGTGGCGGGCTGCATGCGGCCGGAGGGCAGGGGACGGCTGGCGGTGCGGCGCATCTTGGCGTCAAATTCGCGCTCCATCAACTGGTTCAGTGCGGCGGCGCCGGAAGCCACGAGGGCCGTGCCGAACAGCGCATGAAACATCAGGAAATAATTCATTGGGCCCTGCCAGCCCAGATAGAAGCCCACCAGCGTTGTCAGCAATACGAGCGCGGTCAGGCGCGCCTTGGTCAGGTCGGCCATGATGGCCAGCCAGCTTTTTTCGACCAGGACTGTTGAGTTAAATGCTTCCGCCGATGATTTCATTTATTGGTGCAAACAACGCGTTGAAAACCGCGCCTAATTCAACCCATTTTGCTATGCCGGGGCAATTTTTGCAATGTCGGTTTCGGCAAAATGGCGGGTATCATCCCGGCTTGTTCTGTGAATAAATACCATGAGGAATTAATGTAAACCGCTGTGGAATAGATTGATTCATGAATTCTGGCCGGCGTCTGCGGGCCAGACGGTAACTTTTTTGCCAAAAAATGGAATGGGCTGCGCGGACCTCAATCCGGCCAATTATGCAGGAGACACCCGTGGCGGGTCTTTTGGCGCGATTTTTTATTGAGGTCTTTCTTTTCTGACCCTGTGGATTATGGCGCAGAACCGATTGTTGGTTCGATCATCTATGAAATCAATCCGTTGATATTCCTTGAGCGCACGGAGAATTCCGCTGCCCAATCCCCGGTATGGCACGACTTTAATGGCGTGTGAAGTCAGGATGGGATTGCGAATATTTGAATTCCCGTTTTTTATGTTTTCAATGGTTAGATTGTTAGGCAAATGGCCCGGACTTAAGATTTCAATCCGGTTGTCAAAGATGAGAATGCGAATGGGTGCCGAGACAAAATAATCCCGATGAAGCAGGGCGTTTGCCAAGAGTTCTTCCAAAACAATTCGCGGGATTTCAACTTCTCCGAGTGAATTGACACTTTGCCCGTTCTGCTCCCTCCGCAAATTTCGAAGCATGAATCCCATTGCATCCTCAAATTGCGTTTGAAGCCGTCCATGAATGTCAGCACTATCCAAATATGAGGTTGCGTGAATATCCGTTCCGGGGAAACAAACCGCCTTGATGTGGAATACCGGCAGAAAGTTTCTTGGCTCTTTCGCAAATAGTAAAACCCCTGCGACGGTCAAAACCCCTTCGCTTGACAGGCGCATATTGGAAAGAATTCGCGCTAAAGGCTGGCTCTGTTCTTCCAAATCGTACCCAAAACTTTTCTTAAAAAATTTCTTAAAGTAATCAAGGTCAATGTCTGCTGCCGATGTGCCCGGAATCCCAACGTCATCTCCGTGAACCAGGTTGGAGGCCTGAAACATTCGTTGCATTTCTTCCCGCGCAGTGACCCGGCGCTTGTCACTCCCGCATTTAACCCACATCACGCCGCTGTTGTCCAGGTATGGTTTGCCAATTCCATCAGGAATGGTTGCAACGATCACAATGCCGCCGCCGGCTTCCACATTCTCCGTGGAAGGATTGATGGCTGGACGGACCGAATCGGAAGACGCACTGGAGATTAATTGATTAATTCGCCCCACGTTTGCACTGTCCAGCGCACGGATCGAACCATCGTCCGCAACCCCGATGAAAATTTGTCCGCCACCAGAATTTGAAAAGGCGACTATCTCACTGGCGAGCGATTGCGCGTTTGTAACATCAACTTTGAACTGATGTTTGGAATCCTCACCTCGCGCTATAATTTCTAGGAGTTCTGCTGTTTCCATATTTGGTAAATCTCATTCCTGCGTTCAAACGCCTCGCTTCCGCCCTCCATGATGCTGACAATCGCCTCTTGCAGTGCCGGGGAGTCAATGCTCCCGACCTCGGCTTGAATGGATTCCTGCCCACATGAGCAAGCGATGACTTGTTCAGCATCGCCAAGAACAGGGATGTTCGGATTATGCGTGGCAAAAATGAATTGTGTTCTGGGCTTCAACTTCCGCACCAACTTAATGACATCTTCGTAAATTGTCTGGTTGTCGAGGTCGTCTTCTGGCTGGTCTATGATGACGACATCGTTGTCTTGCTGGCTTAAAACAAACAAAATCAGAGCTGACGCACGCTGCCCCAGCGAGTGGTTCTTGAGCGGCTTCCCGTGGTATTTGATTGTGTATCCGTTTGGAACCTGCCAAGTCAGCAAGGCGCTTAAATTTTGTTGAAAGTAATCTTCAAATGTGGCTGCGGAATTTCCAACAATTTCCTTTGCCCTGTCAATGTCACGATAAATGGCGGGGCCGTCAGCAAAGCCATTGGTTATCCCAACCAACGTGGTTTCACGGAGGTTGCTGCCACGGAACATGTCTTTTACAAATCTGAGAAATGCGGGTTTGTCGCCTTTATATTCAATTTCGATATGGAGGGCGGTTGTTTGTTTGTTAATCAAATCAAGTTGCTCTTTTATTAACTTGAATTCTTGGTGCCACAGTTCGTTAAGTGATGTAAGGGCGGCAAACAATTGATCTTTTAAAGTCACCCGCTGTTCTTTTTCCTTCCCCAAAGCCGCAAGAATTTGGTTTCCGTTCTCCATGGTTTTTCTGAGATTAAGAAATTCGTTTGGCTCAATCGCTGTCACGCCACTCGATTTCAGTTCTTCGGAAAGCCTTCTGGCCACCTCGGCGAATTGCTCCTTTAAGGTGTTTTTAATTCCTTCAAACTTTTCAATCTTTTCGCGCAATTCGCCGGCGGCAATTTTTGCCTGCTCGTTGATTTTTGCGATTTCCTTAAAACCGCTGTTTATACGGTCGAAAATGCCAAAGATTTCGGCAAAAAATTCAGAATTCTCCTTCGACGCGTACTTGCGGCGGCTGGCAAAATCATCTGCAAGACGCACAATGAGATCATCAAGATCCAATATGTAGAGCGCAACAAATTGGCTTAAATCTTTGACGGTGCGACCATCCTGCTCGTAATTAACCTGCCTTTGCAATTTCTCTTCCACACCGTGCGCTTTAAAGGCTTTCAGGCGATGTTCCGCATCCTGGACTTTTGCGCGATACTCTTTTTCTTTTTCTCCGACATCGGACAGTTTTTCCAGCCGGCGAGTTAACTCGACAACCGTTTGACGCTGTTGTGAAATTGTCTGGCGTATCTCAACAAGTCTTTCCCCGACCAGTTTTTCGACCAAATCATTCTCAAATCCCTGTCCGGTGTTGGACAGGTCTTTTTGCCCAAAATAAATGGGCTTGTGGACGACCGTTTCGCGGATGTTTATGCCTGGCTGCAATTTGTCATTCACATATACATCCGGTTGCTCGCCGACAATTCGACGAACCTCGTATTCAATTTTGTGGCGATCAACGGCAGTCAAAGTTATTTTGCCCCCGCTGCCAAGCGCATTCCAGATCGAGCCTTCTTTATATTCCTTGTCCGCCGTATTTATGCCAAAATCAATGTCGAGGACGTATCGCATGGCTTCGAGAATCGTTGACTTGCCGCTTCCGCGAATGCCAATGAAGGTGTTTAGCCCTGGGGAAAAATCAATGGTGCGCCCATTAAGCTTGTCGCCCTCGAATGTGATTCGTTCCAAATAAGAGTGCTCTACTTTTGGAGGTTGCGCAGAAACACGGTTTGCTTCGTCAAGCAAGGCAAATTTAACCGCTTCAAAGGTGAACGCGCC
>CAIJGS010000125.1 GCA_903820285.1 uncultured Verrucomicrobia subdivision 3 bacterium
CCGAGATACTACAAACCGCGCGCGCATTTGCCAACGGTTAATCAATGATGGCTACGAATTGAGCGAAAAAACCGTCCAAACGTTCAAAAGAAGTTTTCCCAGTGCCCGCCGCCACCCTCATCTTTCCCTCAGGACAAATGATGGGACAGTTAAAAGTATTGTGCTGTTTTTCAATCCCCAAGACTCCCAAACTTTGCGTTCCTCCGCTCCCTCCGCGCCGCTGCGTTAAACCCGCTTCCTCTCAACTCATGTTCACCGGATCAATATCCACCGCCATTGTCACATCATCCGGGAACGTCAGCTTCTGCACCGTGTTCGCCAGCTCCCGGCTCAGCCGGCTCATCGCCCGCGTCCGCAGCATGATCTGGTAGCGGAAGAAATTTTCCGCCCGCAACAGCGGCGCCGGGGCTGGCCCCGCCAGGACCAGATCCGCAAACGCTGCCTTCACCTTTTCCAACTCGCGCCGCACCACGTCCGCCGAGAATTTCACCTTATCCTCGTTGCGACCCTTCAACGTCAGCATTGCCACCCGGCTCACCGGCGGATATTTCAACTGCTCGCGAAACTCAATCTCCTGTTCGTAAAAGCCCATGAAATCATGCCGCCGCGCATATTGAATGGCCGGGTGAAACGGCGTGAACGCCTGCACAAAGACCTCGCCCTCCACATCCCCACGCCCGGCTCGCCCCGACACTTGCGTCAATAATTGAAACGTCCGCTCGCCCGCCCGGAAATCCGGCTGATGTAGCGCCATGTCCGCATAAATGATTCCCACCAGCGTCACGTTCGGAAAATGCAGCCCTTTCGCGATCATCTGGGTGCCCAGCAATATATCAATCTTGCCGGCGCGAAAATCGCCCAGCGTCACCCGGTAATCATCCTTGCGCTTCATCGTGTCCGCATCCATCCGCCGCACTCGCGCCTTGGGAAAGAGCCGCGCCAGCACCTCCTCCACCTTCTGCGTCCCCGTGCCCGCAAACCGGATGGCCGGGTTCTTGCACTTCGGCTCCGGACAGACCGTCGGCACCTTCTCCGCGTGACCGCATACGTGACACGCCAGCTTCTGTTCCGTGCGATGATATGTCAACGACACGCTGCAATTCGGGCAGTTCGCCACAAACCCGCACTTGGGACATTGCAGCGAACTGGAATACCCGCGCCGGTTCAAAAACAAAATCGTCTGCTCGCCGCGCTCCAGCCGCTGCGTGATGGCCTCCTTCAATTGTGGCGAAAAAATCGGCGGCCCCTTGCCGTCCTTGGAAGCCTGCCGCATGTCCACCACCCGCACATAGGGCATCTTCTGATTGTCCACACGGTCCAGCAGTTGCAGCAGCGCAAATTTCCCCTTCAGACAGTTGTAATAACTCTCCAGCGACGGCGTGGCCGAGCCCAGCACCACCACCGCCCCCTCCATTTGACCACGCATGATCGCCACGTCCCGCGCATGATACCGCGGCGCCTCCTCCTGCTTGTAGGTGTGCTCGTGCTCCTCATCCACGATGATCAGGCCCAGCGGCTCGACCGGCGCAAAAATCGCCGACCGCGCGCCAATCACAATCCGCGCCCGCCCCTGCCGGATCTTGTGCCACTCGTCATGCCGCTCCCCTCCGCTCAAATGCGAATGCAGCACCGCCACCAGCGTTTGCAGCGGACCCGAACTGAACCGCGCCTTGAACCGCTCCACCGTCTGCGGCGTCAGCGAAATTTCCGGCACCAGCACAATCGCCCCCTTCCCCTGCTCCAGCGCATGCGCAATCGCCTGCAAATAAATCTCCGTCTTGCCCGACCCCGTCACCCCATGTAGCAGAAACGTCGAAGCCAACGTATTCGGCAACGGGCCACCAGTCGTGGACCGTGATTTTGATAAGGAGCGCTCGGATGTAACGCTTTCTCCCTCTCCGCCATTGGTAAATGGCGGAGAGGGCTGGGGTGAGGTGGGGCTCGTAAAATTCAACCCAGGAGGCTGCGGCACAATGATGCCCGTGGAAGCTGGTGGTGCGGAAGGCAGCGCTTTTTCATCTGGCGAACTAGCCTCCGCCACCGGCCGATCCATCGCAATTTTAATCTGCTCCAGCGCCACTGCCTGCTCCGGATTCAACACCAGCGGTTGCGTCGGCAAAATCTCTTCGCGGGCATACGGATCGCGCTCGGAAATTTCCGAGGTGATCGTGACCAGACTGCGATCCTCCAGCTTCCGCACCGTCGCCGCCGTCGTCTGCGCCAGCTCCACCAATTCGGCCAGCAAAATCTCCCGCCGCTCCACGATGATGTTCCAGACGTCCTGCTGGCGTTTCGGCAATTTGGGGACTTCCCCTGTCACCGGCAGCGCCCGCACGAACAGCCGTTCCCTCCAGCCCGCGTCCTCTTTCCGCACCGCCTCCGGCAGCACGCTTTTCAACGCAATCTCCGGCGCGCAACAATAGTATTCCCCGATCCACCGCGCCAGCCGGAGCACCTTTGGCGTCACCAGCGATTGCTCGCCAATCACCTTGATGATCGGCTTGAGTGTTACCAGCGCGGACTCCTCTGCCACCGCCGTGACAATGCCCAGCACCTTGCGCGGACCGAACGGCACCTGCACCCGCGTGCCTACATCCACCTTGCGCACCAGCTCGGCCGGGATTGAATAATCAAACTCCCGCCGCAACGCCATCTCCAGGCTCACACGCGCAATCATGGCTCAATCCCGCGTGATCGTGCGCAGCGCTGTTTCCAGCCGCTGCCGGTATTCCTCGCGCTGCTCCGGCGTCAGCTCGCGCGGCACCCGGATGACTTCGCCGATGTGCAGATCACACCGCGCAAACGGCAGTGGTATCTGGAACCGGTCCCAGCTCTTCACCGTGATTTTCCAATTAAGGTGATACGATGCCGGCACCAGCGGCAGCCCCGTGAATTGCGCCAGGGCAATCGGGCCATCCGCCACCTTGTAACATGGACCGCGCGGACCGTCCGGCGTGATCGCCAGGTCATAGCCCTGCTCCGCACAGGTGCTCAACTCCAATAGCGCCTGCGCCCCGCGCCGGCTGCTCGAACCACGCACCGGGTGCACGCCAAAACATTCAAATATGGCCACCAGCAGCGCCCCATCCTTGCTCGCGCTCACCAACCCCGCCAGCCCCGGCGATGGCTCCGGCGGCCGCGCAAACAAAGCGTACAGCTTTACGCACAACGCGAGCCGGTTATGCCAGATGCAATAAATGGACGGGGCATTCCCTTTTCGTTTGAAATAATCATTCGGATCAATCAGCCGGTAACGAATCGTCCCGCTCACCGCGCTCACCGCCAGCCAGATCATCCGGGCCAGCAGCCGCTGATGCCATTTCGGCAGGTTCGGCACCACCACCCCGCTGCGTCGCGCAGGAGTGGGTTTGGGTTGGGCACTGGATTCGCCGGACATGAAATATAGTTTAGGGCTTTTTCAAACACGCGCGCACGATCTGCTCCACCGTCGCCTGCTGACCCAGCATCGCCCGCGCCGCGCGCACCGCGTCGCTCGCCTCGTTCTGCTTGAAGCCCAGCGCCACCAGCGCCAGCATGGCGTCCGTGGTCTTCTGGTCGTCCGGCGTAAGCCCGTGCTTCGCGCTCGCCGCCTCGATGGCCGCCGCCGCGCCGATTTTATCCCGCAATTCCACCACAATCCGCTCCGCCGTCTTCTTGCCCACCCCGGAAATCTGCGAGAGCGATTTTACATCACTGCCCGCCACCGCCCCGCGAAAGGCCGTCACGTTCATCCCGCTCAAAATGTTCAGCGCCGTCTTCGGCCCGATGCCGCTCACGCTGTTGATCAGCAGCCGGAACAGATCCCGCTCCGCCGCCGTCATAAAGCCGTAAAGTATATGAGCATCCTCCCGCACGATCAGTTGGGTCAGCAGCCGCACTTCCTGCCCCGGCAACGGCAGCTTGTCGAACGACGACAGTGGAATCAGTGCCTCATAGCCAACCCCCTGCACCTCCACCACCACCTGCGTGGGGATCGCCTCAACCAGTTTGCCGTGTAAAAAAGTAATCATGTTCGCCGAAGCCGCAGTCTATCAAATCTTCTGGGGGGTATTCAAACTGAACCGGCTTTGTTCCTGCGCATGCGCCAGCGCCAACGCCAGGGCGTCCGCCGCATCCGGTGCCGGCAAGTCCGTCAAATGCAACATCCGCTGCACCATCTTGGCCACCGCCAGTTTTTGCGCCGCGCCATAGCCCACCACCGCCTGCTTCACCTTGCGCGGGGCAATTTCGTAAATATCCAGTCCCGCCTCGCCCATCGCCGCCAGCGCCGCGCCCCGGGCCTCGCCCATGATGATCGCCGTTTTGATATTCTGCGCAAAGAAAAGCCCCTCCACCACACACACCTCCGGTTTGAATTCCGCCAGCACCCCGCGCAGCGTTTGCAAAATTTTGGCCAGACAGCGCGACCGTTCCCAGTCCTTGGGACACGAGATTGTCCCGTGCGCCAGCGCCTCCGGATGCGGCTTGCCCGTGCGGATCACGCCGTAACCCGTTCCCCGCAAGGAAGGATCCACCCCCAGCACCACCTGCGGCGCCCGCACCGCCATGGACGGCGTCTGCACCGCGTCCGCCCGGCGCGAAACCTTGCCGCCGAGCCGCTTGCTCATCTGCTCATATTGCTGAAGGGTAATGCCCACCCCCGGAATCTGCCACCGCCAAGGACGGCGCAAAAGGAAAAACACTCCCTAATGGCATCTTAAAGCCCGGCAAAACCAATCAACTGCTCTGCGTTCTATGTGTTCTTTGCGGTTAACCCTCAGAATTTATAAGCCGCCGCCAGAAACACCGTCTGGTGCTCAAAATTGCGGTAATCCCGATGGAACGCCGCCGGCAGATCCTTGGAATTATTCCGCCCAAAATCATTCGCATACGCGAGGCTGACGCTGAAATTCCGGTTGAACGCGTAACTCAGCCCGCCCGAGAACGTCAGCATCGAGTCATTATGCAAACTCGGCGCGTTGCCCACATCATTATTGCCCGTCGTATAATCCGAGTTCGCCAGCTTCGTCCCCAGATCCAGCCCCAGCTGCCGCGTGAGATTTGCATGATACGTCAGGCCATAAGTGCTCTCATAATAAGGCACCTTGCCGACGCTGGAAACCCACTGCCATTGCTTGTAATTGAATGTCAGCGTCTGGTTTGTGGTGATCGTCGCCGTCAGCTGGGCCTCGCCATAAAATTTCGTGGGATGATGATTGAAGACCGCCGCCGCCGGATTGTAATCCCGGAAGTCCGGCCCCCCCGCCAGCTTCACATTCAGCCAGCTCCACGGATGCCCTTCGAGCCCGGCCAGAATTCGCTGATAATCGTTCGATGACTGCTCCTGCCGCCCATTGGCCACGGAGTTATCAATCGCATTCGGAAAGGACTGCTGGTACTGATGCCCGTAACGGTAGCCCAGCGTCACCGCCATACCCTGTGTGATCTTGTACCCCACATCCGTGCCGCCGTTCACATCCGACCGGTCCACATAATTCTGATAGCCCAGATACGGCGCGTGTGTGTTGCTATGCCAGTCGGTCATCAGATTGTAATCCAGTAGCGACGCCGTCGGCCGGAGGAAAACCTTGCCCAGATCGTATTGCAAGGTCACCGTCGCCCGATCCTGTATCTGCTTGCGCCGTTCCCGCACCGCCGCCGTCGAGTAAATATTGCGATACTTGTCCAGTTGATCCGCCGCCGGCCCCGTCTGGTTTAGCGCAAACGTCGGCGCCTGACTGCTGCCATCATTGAACAAAAAGGTGTTATCGAAAGCGAAAGACCAGTCACTCCCCTTGGCCTTGATAGTGCTGGCCAGCTTGTGTGCATTATAGCTTTCCGAGCAAGCATCCCGGTAAATGTTAAAATCTGGTGCATACGTCAGCGACAACGTCTGCCAGATCGTCGGCCGGCCCAGTAACGGCACCAAATCAACCCCCACCTTCGGCGACAACGTGGTGATCCACGACGACTGCGGGCTCAACCCCGGCGTCCTTCCCGCCACCAATAACACGTTGTCATCGTATCCTTCCTTCACCCCAAAGGACAGGTCGCTTACCCACCTCGGCTTGCTCAGGCCGGAAGTGATTGGACCAGCCGCCGGCGGCTGATCGGCGGCACTGGTACCCGCCGCCCACGCCGAAATAATGGCGAATGGAGTCAGACCGTAGACCGAACGCATGGAGATTTTCATGATAGTTGAATTCGAGTTTCGTTTCTGAATGAATGGTTGCCACGTATCGCCATATCTACCTGATGCCCGCCACGCCAACCCGGTTTATCTTCAAACCACCGGCCCGGAAAAACAAGCCGCGAATTTTTCCCGTTACTGATAGCCTTCCCGCAAACGGCGGAGTAATTTAAGATCACCGCAAGATTCCCGTGGATTCCACCATGATTTTGCCATTTCATCTCCAATTTCCAGCCAATCTGCTGGCTGGATGTGGAGTAAAAAGCAAACTCTTTAAGTAACAACCGCTCGTCCAACCACTTGCTGTCCACCCACCCTCCAACCGCGTGGCTGCCACCGGCCAGCATGGCAAAGAAACATCCTGCCTGCTGCCCGGTGAAATACCGCACACCTTTTGGCGGGAAGGCCAATTTATGTCAGGTGAATGTCCGTTTTAACCCTTGAGATATTGTTAGCTTTGCCTTATACGAAAGCTAATCGATTGAAGGCAGCCAGATGACCGCGGCACGCAGCAGAGTTTTGCCACCCCATCCGGGATTGCAGGAAGATGTTTTGGGATCATAACCGATGAAACTTGCGAGTGGTAACAGCAACCACGCCGTGTCCGGCCGGACATCTGGCGCCAGCCATGCCTTTCTGTTCGTAACCAAGACCAACGGAATCCTCGCGCTCTTGGTAATCGTTTGGACCATCGCCTCCTGGACCATCGCCCATTATTACCACGATAACCGCTCTGCCAATATCTTCCGGCGGGAATCACAGACCGCCGAACAGGAGGCCGAAAGCGTCCAGCACAACATTGCCAACAGCCTGTCCTTTCTGCACGGCATCCCCTCCGCCCTGGCTCGCGACGAATCCATCCGCACCTGTCTCCGCAGTTTCGGCCCAGATGTCACCCACTCCACCCTGCCCCCCGCCGAACAAACTCGTCTCTGGACTCAAGACCCGATCCTCGCCCGGTTAAATGCCTTTTTGGACGGGGCCGAAAAGGATCTCGTCCCCAATGCCATCTGGGTGTGCAATGCCGCCGGCGATTGCGTGGCCGCCAGCAATGCCGGCACCCCCGACAGCTTCATGGGCATCTGCTATCAGGATCGGGAATATTTCCAGCAGGCCAGAACCGGTCACAATGGCCGCCAATATGCCGTCGGCCGTAAAACCAATATCCCCGGCCTGTATTACTCCTCCCCCATAATGGAAAACGGCCGGTTCCTGGGCGTTGTGGTCGTCAAAGTGAATATCCCCGACCTCCATTTCTGGGTCGAACAGTCCGACGCCTTCATTTCCGACAGCGATGGCGTCATTACCCTCGCTCATGATAAAAATCTGGAGTTGCACACCCTGCCCGATGCCACGGTTCGGAATTTGCCCGAAGCCAAACAGATGTCGCGCTACAAAACCAACTCGTTCACCCCCGTTATCCTGACCAACTGGGGTGACCCGCGTTTTCCCACTGCAATGCGCCTCGCAGGAAAATCGCATCCCGTGGTCCTCGCCACCCGCACGATTTCTGAAGACGACCTCAAAGTCTATGTCACCCGCTCACTGGCCGAATTCAGCCAGGTCGACATGGATCAAAAAGCCCTCTTCCTGCTGCTGTTTATCGCCGGCAACCTGATCATCATCATGGCCGGCGGTGCGCTTTTCTATCTGCGCGGCATCCGGCATGCCCGCACCGCTGCTGAAGCCGCCAATTCCGCCAAAAGCGAATTCCTCGCCAACATGAGTCATGAAATCCGCACGCCCCTGAATGGCGTCATCGGCATGACCGGCCTCCTCCTCGATACCGAGCTCACCGAAACCCAGCAGCGCTATACCAAAACCGTCCGCGAGAGCGGTCAGACGCTCCTCCAGCTCATCAATGATATTCTCGATTTTTCCAAAATCGAAGCCGGCAAACTCGAACTCGAATCCCTGGATTTTGATCTCCGTGGCATGCTGGACGACTTCACCGGCATCATGGCCGTCAAGGCCGCCGAAAAAAACCTCGAATTCATCTGTGCCATTGAACCCGAGGTGCCCGTCTTTTTACGGGGCGACCCCGGCCGCCTCCGGCAGGTCCTGACCAATCTCACCGGCAACGCCTTCAAGTTCACCCACGAGGGTGAGGTCGTCGTGCGCGTCTTTCTCGAATCGCAGGGCGATGGCAACGTCTGGCTCCGTTTCACCGTCCGCGATACCGGCATCGGCATCCCACCTGACAAACTTTGCCGCCTCTTTGAAAAATTCACCCAAGGCGATGCCTCCGTCACCCGCAATTATGGCGGCACCGGCCTCGGCTTGGCCATTTCCCGCCAACTCGCGGAAATGATGGGCGGACGCATCGGCGTCAGCAGCAAGCCCGGCCTCGGCTCCGAATTCTGGTTCACCGTCCGCCTGACTCGCCAGCTTAACCGCCCCACCGAACCGCCACCGAAAGCCAGCCTCAGCGGCACCCGCGTGCTCCTCGTGGATGACAATGCCACCAACCGCGAAATCCTCCGCGTCTGGTCCATTGCCTGGGGCATGCAGCCCGTCGAGGCCGCCAATGGCCCCGCCGCCTTGCAATTGCTCGGTCAGGCCCGCGATGCCGGCCAGCCCTTCCGGCTTGCCATTCTCGATATGCAAATGCCCGGCATGGACGGCGCCACGTTGGGCCAGGCCATTCGCGATGACCCCCGACTTAGCGGAACAACCCTGGTCATGATGACTTCGCTCGGCCGCCGCAATAATGAGGCTTGGATGACCCAGATCAGCTTCGCCGCGTGGCTGGTAAAACCCGTCCGCGAAACCGACCTCTACGATACCATCTGCTCCGCCCTCGCCGGCGGTCCGCAGCGCAGCGCCACCGACAATGCCGCCAATCGCCCCGTCCTCGCTGCCCATATCAACCGCCGCGCCCGCATTTTGCTCGCTGAGGACAATATCACCAATCAGCAGGTCGCCGTGGGCATTCTCCGGAAACTCGGCCTGAACGCCGATGCCGTCGCCAACGGCCTCGAAGCCCTGCAAGCTATCGCCAACATTGCCTACGATCTGGTCCTCATGGATGTGCAAATGCCCGTAATGGACGGTCTGGAAGCCACCCGCCGCATCCGTGATCGCGAAGCCCGGGCCGCGCATGCCGGCACCCCCGATCACCGACCTGGCGGTCACGCTGGCATTGCCATCATCGCCATGACCGCCCATGCCCGCGAACGTGACCGCGAAGACTGCCTGGCGGCCGGCATGAACGACTACGTTTCCAAGCCTGTGGACCCACACGCCCTGATCGCCGTATTGGAAAAATGGCTGCCCAGCGACCAGCCCAATCCGCCCTCCCCGACCGATCCGCCCCCGGTCAAAATCGAACTGTCGGATAAACCGGCCGGCGCTGCAAAAATATATGACCGCGCCGCCTTTCTTCAACGCATCATGGGCGATGAAGATGTTGTCCGGGAAATCGAAGCCCAGCTCCTCCGGGACCTGCCCGTCATTATCGCCATGCTCGAGAAAGACATCACTGCCGGAGCCATGAAGTCGGCCGGCGAGCAGGCGCACAAAATCAAGGGCATCGCCGCCAATGTCAGTGCCGAAGCCCTGCGCAACGCCGCCACCGCTATGGAAAACGCCGGTCGCGCCGGTGATCAGGCCGCCCTGGTCGCCGGCTTGCCCGAATTGAAACACCAGTCTGACCTTCTTAAAGCCGTGCTGGAAAAACAAACTGCTCCCGGAGTGTAATCCACCGGGAGCAGTCTCCAACTATCAATGCAGTTAAAAGGGATGCGCACCCATTTCACGTGCCAAATACGCATGTCCCACCATGATTGCCTGGGCAAACGGTTGGCCGGAATCAGCCCTGCTCCAATTTATCAATTTATAATCATCCGGCTGCACCAACGCTGATTCGTGTTTCTTACTGCCCATTTGAAGTTCGACAGCCTTGTCATCTCCTCAATGCCCGTTCTTGTCCGGCCCGTGCGACAGATTGCCGCCATGCGATTGATTCCCTGATGCCGGTGCCGGACTCGCTGGCCGCGGCTGCGAATAGTTCTGGGCCGGCGGCGCCGGGGCGGCGGGTACATAGTTATGCGGCTGCTCGGCCGGCTGTACCGGCGCGACCGGCCGGCTCTGCGACCACCCCGGGTTATTATTATTGTTCTGCGGCCGCGGCGCTAGATTGCCACCGGGCACGGATGGAGTCCGCGGTTGCACCGGCGTTACCGGGTGTTGATACCCGCCTGTCTGCCCCTGGTTGGGATTGTATCCGCTCATTCCGTGGCCCAAATTGCCGTTGTGGTTTGCCGGCGGCGTCACCTCATGCGATGTGCCATACCCCGGTTGGTTCCCCGGCGTCCGGGGTTGCACCGGTTGCTCCGCATGACCGCCAAAACCGCCGCTAAACGTTGCCGCATGCTGGGTTCCTCCCGGCTGCCCCGGCAACGGATTCTGCCCGCCATGATTTTCATAGCCATTGCCATTCGGCCGTCCGCCCGGCGTAACCACATGGCCCCCTGGATTGAAACCGCCGCCATTCGCCCCGTGCCACACCTGCCGGTCCGCGTGCGGCACCTGGTCCACTCTTACCTGCGCAATGTTGTGATGCGTCGCGTTATTGAAGCGCTCCACCGGTATGCCCCGGTTCACAAACCGGTTGTCATGGCGGTCCACATCAAAACTGTTGATCACGCCTGCCCGGCGAAAAATCTCCGCACCCCGGTCCCGGTCCACCCGGTAATAGCGCGGATGCGGTTCGCAAAAACGGCCCACCGGCACAAACATGAACAGGCCCGCGTCCAGCCCGAAATCAAACCCCACCCCCACGCTCAACCCGCGATAGTAAAATCCCAGGCCCGGACGGTACACGCTGAATGGCGGCAACGGCGCCCAGCCGCAATAATCATCCGCCGAACGCCACGTCACCCACGACGGTGCCCACACTGTGTCCGGCCACCAGCACCAGCCATAGTTCGCATGGTGAAACCAGCGACCGTAATGAAACGCCACCCCCCACGCGTACTCCGAATCCCAATACCAGCCCGCATCCGTGTTCACCCAATGACCCCGGTCGCCATACGGCTGCCACGTCGAATCATACACCGCCACCGTCGGCCGCCAGCACCGCCCATACCCCTCCACATCCACCCAGGCCCCGTAAGGCGCCAGCGTCTGCGTAAAATCATCCGCGGTCACGTCCGTCACCGGCGCCGCGGTACCGGTATCCGCCGTTACCACCGCCGGCACAGGGGCCGACTCAGTAACCGGCGGCGGGGCCGAAAGATTCTTGTCATGATCCATCATCGTATCCACCAGCTCCGTCGACACCCCCGCATCATTCAGATACAGGATCGTCGACGCATTCAAATTGAACGGTCCGGAAATATTTCCGATATACGTCTTGATCACCCCCGCTCCCACACCCGACTGCACCAGTTTTAAGACTTCCGACGCGCCTGGCGACAGCACCGGTGCGTCCTGTGCCTGCGCCAGACACAGGCTTCCAGCCAGCACCGAAGCCACCACACCGGCGCTCATGACCCGCCACGGACGAATAGAAAGTTTCATAATTCAAGAGGGAGTAGAATAGATATGTTATTAACCGTCAATTTAATTGACTGCCACCCCTTTGGAATGTTCATTAAATAACCAGCTTATCCAAAGCCACTTGCAAACCGCCACCCCGATTTATCGGCCTTTTCCCTTCCCAACCTGCAAAACCCCCGGTTTTTCCACCCTTCCAGCCGCCCTGGCATGCCAAAAATCCAAATAAAGCCCGTATTTTAATGCAATTGACGCCCCAGCCGCATAGCCAACATACTATCGCTGAAGACATTTATGCGCATATCTGGTCTCGTTGTACTCCTGGTTATATTGAGCGGATGTCAGCATCCACCCGCAAACCTCATTCCCCCGACCAAACTGGCTGGCCTGGTAGCCAATGCCGATCATATCGTGGTTACCTATAAACT
Organism: uncultured Verrucomicrobia subdivision 3 bacterium; assembly: GCA_903820285.1. Taxonomy (GTDB): domain Bacteria; phylum Verrucomicrobiota; class Verrucomicrobiia; order Limisphaerales; family UBA11358; genus UBA11358. Next base: position 12,097 of record CAIJGS010000125.1, read on the forward strand.
GCCGCCTTGGGATCACCCCATGCCTGTTTCACCACCCGAAAAATATCGCCATTTCAGCCTCACAATTTCTGGCGACCAAGCGAGCAAGATTGTCGGTGCCGTTTCGACTGCGCAGCCTTTGTGTACGCCCCCATGCACGGATTCAGCGTGGCCATGGGATCTGCAATTTTATCAGGACACACATCTTTTGGCCGAAATCCACTTTCAACGTTCCAATTTCGTATTCGAGAATGGGGAGTATTATGCCGGCGGCAAAGCGCTGAAGCGGCTTGACGAAGAGTTGTACCAACAGACAACCTCACCAAATGAAAGATGAAATCATCGCGCAAATTACCGGCGCCATATGATCCGCAAAATTTACCATTTTGTTCGCGCTGATTTGGGTGGCATTTCCCTGGGCCTCGGCTGTCTCGGATTGTTGCTATTATTATTTACCGTGCCAGCCACTTTTTTCGGCGCGCACTTTTTTGGCGGGTTGGGTTTTAAAGAAGGCCCGCGGCCCACCCCTGACCAGCTGGACGCCGCCGTATCCCACGAATTTTGGTGGAGCGTCTGGCATCGCCTGGTCCCTCAACTCGCCATTTCGCTCGCTTTGCTTGGCTATGGACTTTACGAAGCACACATGGAAAGCAAAAGTAAGCCATGAATAGGCTGCCGCCCTGATTCCTTCCAATTTGTGCCCCTTCGTGAAATTCGTGTCTCGCGAATACACTCGCGTATACACTACTTGCCATTGGATGTTGGTTGTTTTCCCAATAATATCGCCGCCCCCTTAACCTTTTCTTAAGGTGCCTTCAGTTAGATTAATCCCATGAAACTGATTTTGCGCCTCCTGGTCAGCCTCGGCCTCGCCACCGCCGCCAGCGCGTCGAACGACCCGCGGCTCAGCTCGTGGTACACCGTGGACTCCGGGCAATATGCCCGCATCTACCGTACCGATGGCGAGAAGGCCGCCAGCCGGCCCGAAACCACCTGGAGCAACGGCCGCCAAATTCAGGCGCAGCCGGCCTTCAGCGGTGTCCAGCAAATCCTCGTTTCCGCCAACTGGATTTATATCCGCAGCACCGGGCTCGGCAGTCAGATAATGGGTCCGTGGTATATGGACCCGCAACATCGCCGGCTATTTCCCAATTTGCCCACTGACCAGCACATGATCCTCCGCCTGCCCCGCCGGCCAGTGGTGCAGCGGAATCGTGATTTCCAACCCTTGGGCGAAGTGGGGATGACCGTGGACGGCGTGCGGATCTTTGATGCCAATGACGCCTTTTCCTATTCCAATCCCAGTGGCCGGGACGCCGATCCCCGCGGTGGCATCGGTCAAGGCGACCATATCTGGCTGCGCGACGCCTATGTAAACGAGGGCATCACCTTCGATGCCGGACAGGGCCACCAGCAAAACTGGGGCCGCTACCATTACCACGCGGAAGCCATCGCTCTGCGCTACGAACTGGGCGACCACGTGGATTTCGATGCTGGTACCAAAACTTATCACGAAAGCCCCGGTGCTCCTGTAAAGCATTCGCCCATCATCGGCTGGCTGCACGATGGCTATCCCCTTTACGGGCCGTACGGCTATGCCAATGCCACGAACGCCGACAGCGGCATTCGCCGGATGGTGTCCGGCTTCGTGCTGCGGGATGGCCGGAACGGCTCGGACGACCTCACCCAAACCGGCCGCCGCTCCGTACCCGCCTGGGATGCCCGGGAGCAGGATCAACCCGTCGCCCTCGAACCCAATGAAACCGGTCCCGCCGTCAGCGCGTGGTATCCGCTGGGGCACTACATTCAGGATTACGCCTACCTGGGCGACCTCGGCAAAACCCAGGGCCAGGACTACGACCTCGATGAATTCAACGGCCGCTGGTGCGTCACCCCGGAATTCCCCCATGGCACCTACGCCTACTTCACCACCATTGATACCGCCGGCAAACCCGTTTATCCCTACGCCATGGGCCGGGCCTACCGCGGCTATCCCTCCGGCCGACTCGTACGCTCCATCACCGAACCCGTCACCACCTACTTCACCGCCGCCCCGGGAAGCACTGGCAAGTCAGGCGACACCTCTGCCAATACCGCCAGCCAAACCACCACGCTCCTCTGGTCCGCTAAGGACAGTGGCGGTTACCAAGTGCAGAACCGGTAAGTACACGCCGGTGGCGTTCCGACACCGCCTGCGGAGCGCGACTTTCAAGTCGCTTCAGCGTGCGAACGTAGCAGCCGATTCGCCATGCCAGCGGGTGTTGCCAAGTTGAAGCGCCGTAAACTCTCTGGTCCGCCACTTGGCAATCGGCGGCATCGCCCATTCCCGCCCCAAACATCGTTTGCATCAATCCACCGGTGTTTTTATCAATTCACCACCCGCGTTCCTTTTATGCCACACTGACATCGTGATTAAACATACCGCATGCACCGGTCCCGATTCCTGCTTGCCAATCAGGGCCAATGAATGTCCAATCCTTGGCATGCCACCCGTACGCGGTAAGGAAAGGGAATGTTTATGGAACTCCTGATCGCCTTGCTAATCGGTGTGCCCTTGGTCCTGACCATTGGGCTCATCGCCTGGGCCATCATTGCTCGCAATCGCATTGACGAACTGACCCGGCGTGTCGACGGACTGGAATCCCAGATCGTCTGGCTAAAAAACTCGGCGACCGCACCAACTCCCGCCCCCGCTCCGCCCATTATCGCGAAAGTCGCCGAGCCCGAACCAATACCCAGCCCCGTCTCCGAACCGCCGCAACCGGCGTGGGCTCCGCCAGCGTTCACACCAAACTTCACCCCGGCCATCGCCCCCAAACCGGAGCCCAGATTAACCGCGCCACCGGCACTCCGCCTGCCCGCGCACGAACCCGAGCCGGCCAAAACCGCCGCCACCGTTCCCCCGGAACTCGCCGCACCTCCGTTCACTCCGGAAGTTGCCTCATCGAACGAAAGCTCAGCGAATGCCCCCGCCGCCACCCCGCCGGAAAAGGCCTCCTTTGAAATGCGGTTGGGCACCTTCTGGCTCGTGCGCATCGGCATTGTAATGCTGCTTACCGGCCTGGCTTTCTTTGGCAATTATGCCTACCACCATATCATCGGCAAACTGGGTCCGGTTGGAAAAACCTCCCTGCTTTATCTGGCCAGCGGTCTGCTGCTGGGCGCTGGCGCCTGGTGGCAACGCCGCTCCAGCAAGGAATCGCTGAAGAATTACGCGCAGGTGCTGTTCGCCGGCGGTCTCGCCGCCGTCTATTTCACCACCTATGCGGCGTACCACATCCCGCCCTTGCGCATCATCAATAGTGCCGTGCTCGACGGCACTCTGCTCTGCCTGTGGGCCGGCGTCATCGCGTGGATCGCCGACTGGCGGAAGTCCGAGGTCATGGCCATGTTCGCCGTGGGTCTGGCGTTTTATAGTTCCGTAATCACCCGGGTGGGCGATTTCACCCTGTACTCCAATCTGGTCCTGACGATCACTGCCGTGGTATTTCTCTTGCGCAACCGCTGGGCAAATCTTTCCTTTGCCGGCCTGCTGACCAGTTATGCCGGATACGCCTTCTGGCGCTTCCTGCATGAAGATGGCTGGCGCTGGGCCACGCCCGAGGAAGGCCTGAATTTTGGCGCGGCCTTTCTGGCCGCCTATTGGCTGGTGTTCACCGTGGCCACCTTCTTGTCCCGCAACGAATCGTTGTCCGGCAAAAACCGGGCCGCGTTTCTCACGCTGAACAACAGCGCATTCTTCGCCCTGTTCCTGCTGACCATGATCCAGGTGCAAAGCGGCGGGTTCTGGAAATTTTCCCTCGGCTACGGCACGGCGTTGCTCGGTCTCGCCGCGCTGGCCCGCAGCGCGTTGCCGGGAGAACCGTTATCCAAACAGGCATATCTGATCCAAGGGCTGCTATTGGTCACGCTGGGATTCATCTCCAAATTCAGCGGCCTCCAACTCTCACTGGTTCTTGGTGTCGAAAGCGTGCTGCTGTACCTCGTGGGCACGCAGCGTGCAAGTCTCATCCTGCAACTGTTCGGCGGCGCGGTTGCCACCCTGGCCACCGGCTGGTGTGTGGCCAGTTTAAAGCACGATGATGTCCAAGGCGTTTGGACCGGCATATCTCTGGGCGGCCTGATGACCTTCAATGCCTGGTGGACACATCGCCGAGACACCGCTCCCGCCTCAGCCCAATTGCGGGCGGTGCCGACCGGATTCACCCTGCTCGCCCTCGCCTGCTGGCTGACCACCACTTGGTTTAACAGCACCGAAGCCAATATGCCCCTGATGCTGGCCGCCGAAGCCGTGGTGCTCACGCTGTCTATCTACCTGTTGCGCGTCCGGGAAATTCCGATTCTCGGGCAATCCGTACTCGTGCTCTCCCAACTCTCGGCGCTCTATCATATTTCCAACACCATCCCACCGTGGTGGAATCCGTTAACCGTCATTGTCATCACCGCCCTCCTGAGCCATTGGTGGCAGCGGCAGAAGACGCTCATCGTCAACACCACGTTCAGTCTGGCCTGCCAGACCATTTTTGCCGTGGCCATCGTGGCACTGGTGCTGGGTTGGACCCATCCGCTCCTGCATGCGCCCGGATGGCTGGCCCTGACCGCCCTGTTGGCGGTGGTGGCAACCATCTACGGGGTGGTCACTCGCGCGTGGCCGCTGGCGGTGTTCGGACAAATCTTCCTGGCGGCGAGCATCTGGAAATTCCTGAAAATGATCTGGACCGACAAACCAGAATGGTATTTCCCGTTGGTGCCCATCACCGTACTGGCCATGCTCTCCTTTGCGGCGGTCCAGTGGTTCAAGCGCAAACCGGACGCGTCCGAGTCGGTACAGCAACCCGTGCTGACCGTGGCCCTGGTGTACCGCTGGTCCGCGCTGGCATTGTCCCTCTGCTGGCTGTGGCAATATGTGCCCGACCACGAACATGGCTGGTCATTCATGCTGGCGGCGGCGGCGGTGTTTGCCTTTGCCGTTTGGAAGCGCAATCAGGAAGCTTTTCTCGGCGCCGCCATCTATGGGCTCGTGTCGCTGGGCTCACTCTGGTTCAACGAAACCCTGGAAATCGACATTTACTGGGCGAACACCCTGACCTTGCTGTCTGTGCTGGTGATGCAACAAGTTCTCCGCCGCCGGCCGGCGGAACTGCCGTTCGAAGAAAACATCCAAGCCGGCATGATCATCGTCGCCGGGGTAAGCCTGTGGCGGCTCACCTCGTGCTGGGCGGCCACCTTCACCGGCGGATTTTACCTCACCATGACCTGGGCAGCCCTGGCATTGGTCTGGTTCACCGCCGGTTTGATTTTGCGCGAACGCTTTCATCGCTGGTTCGGACTCGGCGTGCTGGCGGCGTCGGTCGGCCGAGTCGTGCTGGTGGATGTGTGGAAACAGGAAACCATCGTCCGCGTCATCACCTTCATGGCCCTGGGCATGGCGCTGCTGATCATCGGGTTCATCTACAACAAATATCAGGACAAGATTCGGCTGTGGCTGTAACAATTAGCCCTTCCGCATGGCGCGGTACCCTGTTGGCGTGGCTTCGTTCACCTTGCGGAACAAGCGTGAGAAATGGAGCGGATCGGCATAGCCGAGTTCGGACGCCACCTGCTTCACGGTCAGATCCGTGGTGTCCAGCAACTGGCAGGCCCGGTGCATGCGCAGGCGTGTAAAATAGTCAATCGGCGCATAACCGGTCTGCGTTTTGAAAAGCGCCGCGTATTGCGAACGTGATAGGTTGGCTACACCCGCCAGCGCCGGCAGTTGCAAATTTCGCCCTAGATGCTGCTTCATGTACTGGATAGTCCGCGCAATTTTCTGACCCGGTGAAGGCTGCCCCGCCGAATCACCGCGATGGTTGCGAATGATCGCCGCCAGCAAATGCGCCAGCGTCTGCGAAGCATACAGCAATTGCAACGTGGTGTAACCATGCTCCACGCAGTCCAGCAATTCCTCAAAAAGGGCCAGAACCTGGTCATCCTCGCCCAACCGCAGCACCGGCTGCTCCACGGTAACGCCCATTTCCGCCATGAACGCCGCCAGCAATGGCCCGCCGGCATGAAACCAGTGAATCGACCAGGGACGTGCCCCATCCGCCCCATAAACGTGCGGTACCCGGGGCGGCACGACCAGCAAATCACCGGGCTTCACGGTCACCTGCCGGCCGCCCAGTTCGCACCATCCCAAACCTTTGGTGCAATAGATAAACACCGCCTGTTCCACCCCGGCCAGCCGCTCCCGCAAATGCTCCCGCGCATGCGGAAACCAGCCGACATCCGTCGGCAGCAAGCCCCGGGTCAGCGAATGATCCGTCGCGCGCTCAACCACCGAGCGCGGCAGCACGACAATACGCTGCCCCGGAAATCCCTCGCGTTTTTCTCGCATTTCCATATTGGTTATCTAATTGATATCTGCATTCTAATATCACGTCATCGGATTTTTATCCATGTGAAACGGCAGATCATCCATTTTACCGGCCGCAAAATTTGCCTATCGTTGTCAAAACAGCAATCCCGGTCTGACGCCAATCGTGTCTTGACCCGATTGCCCGGCAAAAATGAGCACACCTGTCAGCATCAAAAAAGAACCGCTGGTCATCCCGACCTGGTTGCCCCTGGCCCCGGACAAGAATCCGATGTTTCTGGAGAAGCGCGTGTATCAGGGCAGCAGCGGCCGGATCTATCCCCTGCCCTTCACCGATCGCATCGCCGAGGCACCCGTGGATCGCGCCTGGCAGGCCGTCTGGATCGAAAACGAATTTGTGCGCGTGCTGGTGCTGCCGGAAATCGGCGGCCGCATCCACGCCATCCAGGACAAGACCAACGGTTATGACCTGATATACAACCAGCATGTCATCAAACCCGCGCTGGTGGGACTCGCCGGACCGTGGGTTTCCGGCGGCATCGAATTCAACTGGCCGCAGCATCATCGTCCCGCCACGTTCCTCCCGGCGGATTGCGAAATTGAGGAACACGTGGACGGCTCCAAAACCATCTGGTGCAGCGACCACGATCCGATGACCCGTATGAAAGGCATGCACGGCATCTGCCTGCATCCCGGCAAAAGTTTCGTCGAGCTCAAAGCCCGCGCCTACAATCGCACGCCCTACGTCCAAAGCTTCCTCTGGTGGGCCAACGTAGCCACCCGTGTGCATGAAGCCTACCAAAGCTTTTTCCCGCCGGACGTCTTTTACATCGCCGACCACGCCAAACGCGCCACCAGCGAATATCCCCTGGCCCAAGGCCATTATTACGGTGTGAACTACGGCGAACGCGGTGCCCAAG
>CAIJGS010000126.1 GCA_903820285.1 uncultured Verrucomicrobia subdivision 3 bacterium
AAGGTTTAAAACCCGACCCCGACGACGAGGGTGAACCCATATAACCATCACCATACAACCCGCCTTATGGCTATCTTTCCGAATTTCAATGCGCGTGAACCATCCACTCGTCTGGCCAACACCAAACGCGGCAACCTGTTCTCCCTCTCCTCGGGGAGAGGGCCGGGGTGAGGGCGAGCGTCACACTAACTTGTTAAGGAACCAGCCACCCAATCCCATCGCAGGCGAACCTATATAACCATTACCTCAACCTTGATTTCTGGTCAAAAATCCCAGTAAATCCAGCAAAATCAAGGTAAATCCAGAATCAAATAAAGAAACCAATACGACCAACAATTAACCTTTCGGCCAGTCCCGAAACCCCGGCAAATCCATCGCCCCGTAGCGCCGAATGGCATTCGGCTGTATCGCCGGTTGGCAACCGGCGTGCCGTGGCATATCGACTCGCTTATCCATTTCAAACTACCATGAACCCATCCAGTTTGGTGGCTGACTGCAAAGACCCGGCGGGCCGTAGCAAAATGAGTCGCATGAATATTTCAAACCATCGCGAATGACTCGATTATGTAGCCACCGTCACGCCTGCCATTCCAAGTCGGGATATCGTGGTCTTACATGCAATCAAGGAGCTTCCGGATACCTTCGGCTGCGCCGCAGGGCAGGCTGATCTGGCCGGGCCGGACATCCCATTCGCGGGGGTTGATGCGGATAAGCGTGCCGCCGGTTTTTCGGCGCAATTGCTCGCCGGCATGGCGTACCGTGGGAATGGCGTTACCGGCGCCCAGTTCGATTACAGCCAACTTGGCGGAACTTTTGATGAGCTGGTCCTGCCAGACGGAGAATTGCTGCAACTGGGAATCGGAACGCGTGGGGTGCCATTGCCAGTCATTAAACATTAAAATATTCGGCCGGGCCAAGGCGGAACAATGTCGGCACTGGGGCAAGGGCTCTTGCGCGAGAAAGGTTTCTTCGTCAATGGTCATCGTTGTCTCGTCAGCCGCCCAAATGGCATCCGAACAGGCGACACTGCATTGGAAATGGTGAATGGATCCGTGGCACTCGACCAACCGATCGGCCGCAAATCCGGCCCGCTGGAACTGCCCATCCACGTTCGAGGTGTAAACATAATATCCATGAGCCTTCGCCTGGCCCAAGGCCAGCAACTGGTTGAATCCCACGTGCGGCCTCGTGGCACGATACAGATTCAGCCGATGGCCATAGAAGGCCCAAGCCAGACGGGGATTCACACTGAACCAGTCCGGGTTGGCCATGGCCGAAAACGAGAGCCCCAGCTTGGCGATGGCGGGATAGGCGCGCCAGAACCCCTGGTTGCCGCGAAAGTCAGGCAGCCCGGAATCAACGCCCATGCCGGCACCGGCGGTGATCAATAGCGCGTCCGCAGCTTTGATCGCGGCGGCGGCCTGCCTGAGATGTTCCATGCCCCATTAAACGATTCGCCGCTGTACCTTTACCAGTTAATTCTAACACGTATTTTACCGGCAGGTTGGGCTTCCGTTGGCGCAGCGACTAGCGTCTAATGGTTTCGTGTTGGCGTTACGAACATGGTTGTTTCCCAAGCCGCGACCGCTGGTCGGGCGGCGGGGGCATGATTTTTTCCGGCGGTTGATCGGGAGTCTCGATGCTTAACGGAATCCAGCCATGAGTGTCCCGGTTACCAAACCATTGCATACGATTTCAGTGCGCGAGCTGGTCGAGTTCGTCCTCCGCCGGGGCGACCTCGGCGGCGAGCGCGAGTTTGTGGGCTCTGACCGCGCGCTGGCCGGCATTCGCGGTCACCAGAAGATTCAGCGCTCGCGTCCGACCGGCTATTTGACCGAGCTGCCGGTGGAACATCGCGAGGAGACGGCTGAGTTCACCTTGCTCATTCGCGGCCGGATTGACGGCTTGCTCATCACGGCCGAACGGGTGTTGCTGGAGGAAATCAAAACGGTGCAAGGCTCGTGGGATCACGAACCCAATCCGTTGCACTGGGCGCAGGCCAAATTCTATGCCTGGATGCATGCGCGGGAAGCCGGTTTAAACGAACTGGTCATTCAACTCGCGTATCTGGAACTGCCGGCGGGCAAGGTGACGGAGTTGCGCGAGACCGTGTCATTCGCCGAGCTGGCCGAGTTTTGCGCCGCCACCACGGCCGTGTATGTGGACTGGCTGCGGGAACGGCATTACTGGTGCCTGGCCCGCAATGCCGCCATTGCCGCGCTGGCGTTTCCGTTTCCCAACTACCGTCCGGGCCAGCGTGAGCTGGCGGTGGCGGCGTATCGTACGCTGGCCAATGGCGGCCGGCTCTTTCTCGCGGCGCCCACCGGCATCGGCAAGACCATCTCGGTGCTGTTCCCGGCGGTCAAGGCGCTGGGCGAGGGGAAGCTGGAGCGCATCTTTTATCTCTCGGCGCGCACGGTCGGTCACGCCCTGGCCGAGAAGGCGCTGACGGATTTGCGCCGGGCCGGCTTGCAGCTGCGCGCCGTGACGCTCACGGCGAAGGGAAAAGTCTGCGTGCGCGGCGGTCATCCCTGCGACCCGCTGACGTGTCCGCTGGCCTTGGGCTATTATGATCGTGTGAAACCCGCGATCCGCGAAGCCCTGGCCCGGGAAGAAATCACCCGGGCGGTGCTTGCAGAGGTCGGCCAAAAACATGCGGTCTGCCCCTTTGAACTTTCCCTGGATGTCTCGGTGTGGGCGGACGCCGTGATCTGCGATTACAATTACGTTTTTGATCCGCAGGTTTACCTCCGCCGCCACTTCGCCGAGGACGGCGGCGCCTACGGTTTTCTGGTGGATGAGGCCCACAACCTGGTGGACCGGGCGCGTGACATGTTCTCGGCCGATCTGGACGGCCGGGAGATTTTAGACGTCAAACGGGCGGTCGCCAAAGCGGTTCCGCGCTGCGCCAAGGCGCTGACGCAACTGCACACGGCGATGCGGAAACTGAGCAGCGCGACCGAGCCGCCCGAAGCCGCCTTTGAGCCTTCCGATACCGCCGTGGAACTGAATCTGTTCCCGGCGCAGAAGGCCGTGATTCGGCAGGAGACCGACGGGGGCAGCACGAGCCCGGCCTTTCCCGACAGTTTGATCGAGCCGCTGGAAACGGCGCTGGACGAAGCGGAGAAATGGCTGGTGAAAAACCAGCCGGCCGAGTTTCGCGAAGCCCTGCTGGGGTTGTATTTCCGGATGCATTCATTCCGGCGCACGGCCGACCTGTACGATGAGCGCTTCGTGACGATCATCGCCAGTGAACCGGCCATAACGGTCCGTCAATTTTGCCTCGATCCCTCGTTGCTGCTGCGGAAGGCGCTGGCGCGCGGCAAAGCCGCCATCTTCTTCTCGGCCACGCTTACGCCGATGGACTATTACCGCAGCCTGCTGGGTGGTGAATCGGTCGATCCCGGGCTGCAACTGGCCTCGCCGTTTCCGTCGGACCATCTGGCGGTGCTGATTCAAGATCGTATTCAAACCCATTTCAAAGGCCGGGCGGAATCACTGGGCGAGGTGGTGGCGGCGATTGGCACCTTGGTGGCGGGCCGGCGCGGCAACTACCTCGTCTATTTTCCGTCCTACCAATATCTCAACGACACGCTCGCGGCCTTTCAGCAGCAGCACCCGTCGGTTCCGGTCCTCGTCCAGCGGCCCGGCATGAGCGAGTCGGAGCGCGACTCGTTCCTCGCGGCCTTTGCCGTTGAGCACGGCGAAACGTTGGTCGGCTTCGCCGTGCTGGGCGGCATCTTCGGCGAAGGCATTGATCTGGTTGGCGAACGCCTTATTGGCGCGGTCATCGTTGGCGTGGGGCTGCCGCAGCTTTGCGTCGAACGCAATCTGATCCGGGATTATTTCCAGTCGCAGAACGCGCTGGGATTTGAATACGCATACACCTTTCCCGGCATGAACCGCGTGCTCCAGGCCATCGGCCGGGTCATCCGTTCGGAAACCGATCACGGCGTGGTGCTGCTCATTGATGCGCGATTCAATGAGACGCGTTACCGGCGGCTCTTTCCGGCCTGGTGGAAGTATGTACGCGTCCGGCACACGGAGGGATTGCAGGCAGCGGTCGGCAGTTTCTGGGAAGGGTGGATATGAGGCAGGCGAATCCAAAATCACCGAGATGCGCCGAGATGGTTGCCAACCCATTTTTTGAGATTTGCCACCCCGCCAAAATTCAGCAATACTGTGTGTTCACGTTATGAAACCCCAAGTGGAAATCTATGATACGACCCTGCGCGACGGTTCGCAGGGGGAAGGCATTAACTTTTCGGTCGCGGACAAACTGCGCATTGCCGAGAAGCTGGATGCCTTTGGGGTGCATTACATTGAAGGCGGCTGGCCGGGCAGCAATCCCAAGGACATCGAGTTCTTTGCCCAGGCTAAGAAACGCAAATTCAAGAACGCCCGCCTCGCGGCCTTCGGGTCCACCCGCAAAATGGGCGTGCCCGTGGAGCAGGATGACCAGGTGCGCCTGCTGATTGATGCCGGCACGCCGGTGGTGACCATTTACGGCAAGACCTCCATGCTGCACGTCACCGAGGTGCTGCGCTGCACGCCCGATGAAAATCTGGCGATGATCGGCGACACTGTGCGCTACCTGAAGGACCACGGCAAATTCGTGATTTACGACGCCGAACACGCGTTCGACGGCTACAAGCTGAATGCCGAATACGCGCTCGCCACCTGGCAGGCCGCCGAAAAGGCCGGCGCGGATTTCGTGGTGCTGTGCGATACGAACGGCGGCTGTCTGCCGTCCGAAATCGCCGCCATCACCAAGGCCGCCCTCGGCCAGTTGAATACGAAGATCGGCATTCACACGCACGATGATAGCGGTCTCGGTGTGGCCAACGCGTTGGCCGCGCTCGATGCCGGCGCCGTGCAGGTGCAGGGCACGGTGAATGGCTACGGCGAACGCACGGGCAATTGCAATCTCATCAGCGTCATCCCGATCACGCATTTCAAGATGAAGAAGTCCTGTGTGCCGGCCAAGTCCATGGCCAAGCTCAAGGAACTCTCCGCCTTCGTGGATGAAGTGGCCAACATCCGCCACAACCCGCGGTTGCCGTGGGTCGGTGCGGCGGCGTTTGCCCACAAGGGCGGCACGCACGTGAACGCGGTGCAAAAGCTGGCCTCCAGCTACGAGCACATCAACCCGGAACTCATCGGCAATGCGCGCAACATTCTCATCAGTGATCTCGCCGGCCGCAGCAACATCGTCATGAAGGCGCAGTCGCTCGGCTTCAAGCTGGGCAACGACACGCCGGAATTGAAGCAGATTCTCGAAGTGATCAAGCAGCGCGAACACGAGGGCTACGAATATGAGGCCGCCGAAGGTTCCATGTCGCTGCTCATCCGCACGGCGCTGAATCAGAAATGGGTGCCGCGCTTCGTCATCGAGACGTATCACGTCTCCATGCGCCGCGACCAGAAGGAATCCATCTGCGAAGCGACCGTACGCGTCAGGGTAGGGGACAAGATCCACCATGAAGTCGCCGAGGGCGACGGTCCGGTGAACGCGCTGGATCAAGCCTTGCGCAAGGCATTGGTAAAATCGTTCCCGCAGCTCAAACAGGTGGTGCTGACCGATTACAAGGTGCGCATCTTGGATAACAAGACCCGCCAGAGTGAGGATGCCGGCGAAGCCGGTACCGCCGCCAAGACGCGCGTGCTCATTACCTCCAGCAACGGCCAGCGCGAGTGGGGCACGGTCGGCCTGAGCGAAAACATCATCGAAGCCAGCCTCCAGGCGCTGGTAGACTCGATGGAGTTTGCGCTGCTCAAAAAGTAGTTCGCCCACAACTCTCGATTCTCGTAACGGAGGCAGATTGACCCCAATCTGCCTCCGTTTTTCTTTCTGTGCCCGCCGGTCAAATATTCGCCTTCAACAAAGCCCCTATTCGCCGAGCAGATGGAGCAAGATTTGCCCATAGTTTGTTAAAAGACGGTTAGTCGGTAGGGACAGGGACTGACATTTTATTGTCGAAATCAGACAATAAATGTCGTTCCAACCAACAGAAGCCCCCATTGTGGCCACCGCCAGCCGGAAAACCTCCGGCGGCTGTGCCCATTGTGGCGAGCCTTGCCCCGGCAATGCGTATGCATTGAACGACCGGAATTTCTGCTGTCTGGGCTGTCAGACGGTGTTTGGTTTGCTGCATGAAAACGGGCTGGGGCAGTTCTACACTTTGGACTCCAATCCTGGCCGCCGGGTGACTGCCGGTGCCCTTACCAAATGGGCCTTTCTCGATGACCCGGCAGTGCAGGAAAAGCTCTTTGATTTTGCGGACAAGACGCAGGTACGCGTCACTCTTCATCTGCCGGCGATCCATTGCATCGCCTGCGTGTGGCTGCTGGAAAATCTGTTCAAACTCCACCCGGGCGTGGGCCGTACGCTGGTCAATTTCTCCCGGCGCGAAGCGAGCATAACCTGTCATCCGGATCGGATCAAGTTCAGCGAACTCGCGGCGTTGCTGGCCTCCCTCGGCTATGAACCCCAGTTCATGTTTGGCGAGATGGAAGGGGAGTCCGCGCGGGCATTGCCCTCGCGCTGGCGCAAAAAGGCGTGGCTCCAGATCGGTCTCGCTGCTTTCGGTTTCGGCAACATCATGCTGATGTCGCTGCCGTTCTACATGGGCCTGGACTCCTTTAACAGTGCGTGGTTCAAGGCCATCGCCGGCTGGCTGAGCTTGGTGCTGGCGTTCCCGGTGGTGACGTACAGTGCGGGGGATTTCTGGCGGTCCGCGTGGGCGGGCATCCGGCAGCGGACGCTGACCATGGAAGTGCCCATCGTGCTCGGCCTGGCGGCTATCTACGGCACCAGTATCCATGAGGTGTTTACCCATCAGGGACCCGGCTATAGCGATTCCCTCTGTGGGCTGATTTTCTTCCTGCTCTGCGGCCGGATGTTTCAGAAGAAGACCTATGATCGCCTGACGTTTGACCGCGATTACAAAGGGTTTTTCCCGCTGTCCGTCGTCCGCAAAACTGCTGCGGGCGAGGAAACCGTCGCGATTTCCCGGCTTAAAACCGGCGACCGCCTCATCCTGCGCAACGGGGAATTGCTCCCCGCCGACGCCCGGCTCGTGAGCGGTAAGGCCTGCATTGATTACAGTTTTGTGACCGGCGAATCCGAGCCGGTGAAACGTGCGGCTGGCGAACATCTCTACGCTGGCGGACGTCAGGCAGGCGGTGCTATAGAAATCGAAACCATCAAGCCGGTGGCACAAAGCTATCTCGCCACGCTGTGGAACAACGAAGCCTTCCGCAAATCCGCCGATGACGATTTGGATTCGCTTACCAACCGTTACAGCCGGCGCTTTACCAAAATTGTCATTGGGGTGGCTGTGGCCGCTGCATTGTATTGGTATTTTGCCGATGCCTCCAAAATGCTGAAGGCCTTCACCTCCGTACTTATCGTCGCCTGTCCCTGTGCGCTCGCGCTGGCCGCGCCACTCACGCATGGTACGGCTCAGCGCCTGCTGAACCGGCTGAACATTTTCCTGAAGAACGCCCTGGTGATCGAGCGCATGGCTGAGGTGACGACCATCGTTCTCGACAAGACCGGCACGCTGACCACGGCAGATGCGACGGGCGTGGAGTTTCAGGGCGACAAGACATTATCCCGCGAGGAAGCCAACTGGATTGCCGCGCTGACCCGTCATTCCACCCATCCCAATTCCGTGCGCATCACGAAATGGCTGGGCCTGGCCGATCTTTCAGTTGAAGCATTCAAGGAAACCCCCGGTAGCGGCATCGAAGGCAGCATCGCCGGCCACTGGCTGTTCGTTGGTTCCACCGCCTGGCTCGGCAATAATGGCATCGACTGTTCTGCCATCACCAAGGGCGGCATTCAAGTGGCCATTGATGGCCGATGGCGGGGCGCGTTTACGCTCGAAAACTCCCTGCGCCCCGAAGTCACCCAGCTCATCGCGCGGCTTGGCGACCGTTTTGAGCTGGCGCTGTTAAGCGGCGACAACGAACGCGAAGCCGTCCGTTTCCAAAAGCTGTTTGGCGACCGCGCCACGCTTCGTTTTAACCAGACGCCGGCCGACAAACTGAATTTCATCCGCGAACTCCAGCAGCGCGGCCGCAAGGTCATGATGGTGGGCGACGGTCTGAACGACGCCGGTGCCTTGAAGCAGGCCAATGTGGGCGTGGCGGTGGTGGAGCAGATTGGCACTTTCTCGCCCGCGAGCGATGTGATCATGGATGCCGCCCAACTGCCGCGGCTGGCGCAGGTTCTCGAATTTTCCCGGTCAGCCGCGCGCATCGTGCGGGCGGGCTTCATCATTTCGGCGCTGTACAATCTGGTGGGCGTGACCATTGCGGCCGCCGGTCTGCTGGCTCCCATTGTTTGCGCCATTCTCATGCCGCTCAGTTCGGCCACGGTGGTGCTGTTTTCCTGCGGTGCCACCGCGTGGCTGGGTTTACGTCGGCTGTCGGTGCCCGCCGTTGGCAAAGATTCCACCCAGTCTGCCGAGCCGTTGCGACCGGTGGCCGCTTCCCTGGAGGTGGCATGAGCGTGGTGGTCATTTTGATTCTCGCGAGCCTCGCCGTGGCGCTGCTGTTTCTAGCTGCTTTCATCTGGTCCGTGTGCAGCGGCCAGTACGAGGACACCCTGACGCCTTCCATGCGCATGCTGCTGGATGAGCCCGTGGCCGTGAAAGCCACCACCACTTTACCTGAAACCGGAAGAACTGCCGCTCCGCTCCCGGTTTCCGCAACCACTAAACGGAGCAGCGAAATAACCAAGAAAGAATGAAATCCAAAATGAAAATGGGCGGACAGGTTGGGGCTATGGCCCTGGCGTTGGCCGCGACCACCTCCTATGTTTACGGCGCGGATACCGCGCCCACCTGGCTGGACAACACCATCTCCCCGGTGTCCAACCCGATCTTCTTTGAAGATCCCAAGATCACGAGCGAAGTGCGTCCAGTGTACATGTACCATTCGCTGCCGGACACCTTCTACTTCAACGGCGGCCACGTTCCGCTGGGCGGCAAAGTTCAGGTCATGGCCGTGCAATTGCGCTACGCTGTCAACGACCGTCTCGCGATCATCGCCACCAAGGACGGCTACATTGAATTCCAGCCGAGCCAGACCCTCGGTCACAAATATGGCTGGGGCGATCTCGCCGCCGGTTTGAAATACGCCGTGATTAATGACACGGATAAAGACCTGATCGTGTCACCCGGCCTGACCATCACCATTCCCACCGGCAGCACGGAAGTGTATATGGGGCACGGTTCCGGTGAATGGAACGCGTTTGTCTCCGCTGAAAAGGGCTTTGGCAACCTGCACTTCACCGCCAATGCGGGCCTGCGCCTGCCCAATAACTTGGCTGAACAAAGCGCACAAATCCATTACAGCGCGCAGGTCGACTATTATCTGTGCCAGTACCTTATCCCGTTCTTCGCGGCCAACGGTTATACCGTCCTGAACAACGGTCATCGCAACATCGTGGAAGGCGTGCCGCTGAACACCGAACTGTATGACCTCATTAACTCCGGCAGCACTGGCGCCGCCGGCACCACCCAGTTCACCGTTGGCGGTGGCATCCGTTCGCGCCTGGCCAAGAACGTGGACGTGGGCGTTGCCTACGAAGCCGGCATTGTGGATCCCGTAGGCATCTTCGACAGCCGCGTGACGGCTGACGTCATCTGGCGGTTCTGATCCGTCAATTCATGGCGGCGCGGCTTGTGGCCGCGCCGCCGCTTCCTCCGTCAAATACAGATTTTTGAACCAAGACAACTATGAATAATGTAGAAACCTTTAAATACGACAACCGGATTGTGCGGGCCTTCGGCATCGCCACCGTGATCTGGGGGATCGTCGGCATGCTCGTCGGCATGCTCGCCGCCGTCGAATTGTTTTACCCCGGCGCCAATTTGAATTTGCAGTTCATCACCTTCGGGCGCATCCGTCCGCTGCACACGAACGCGGTGATTTTCGCCTTTGTCGGCAACGGCATGTTCATGGGCATTTATTACTCGCTGCAACGCCTGTGCAAGGCGCGCATGTTCAGCGACTTTTTGAGCTGGTTCAATTTCTGGGGCTGGCAGGGCATCATTGTCAGCGCGGCCCTCACGCTGCCGCTGGGCTTCACCACCAGCAAGGAATACGCGGAGCTGGAATGGCCGATCAAAATCGCCATCGCCGTCGTCTGGGTGGTATTCACCGTCAACCTCATCGGCACCATCCTCAAGCGCCGCGAGAAGCACATGTACGTGGCCATCTGGTTCTTCCTGGCCACCGCCCTTACCGTGGCCGTGCTGCACATCACCAACTCCATGACCATGCCTGCGAGCCTGTTCAAGAGCTATTCCATGTATGCCGGCGTGCAGGACGCGCTGGTGCAATGGTGGTATGGGCATAACGCCGTGGCATTCTTCCTCACCACGCCGTACCTCGGGCTGATGTATTATTTCCTGCCCAAGGCCGCCAATCGCCCGGTATTTTCCTACCGGCTTTCGATCATCCATTTCTGGGCGCTCATTTTTCTCTACATTTGGGCCGGCCCGCACCATTTGCTCTACACGGCGTTGCCGGACTGGGCGCAGTCTTTGGGCATGGTTTTCTCGCTCATGCTCATCGCTCCGAGCTGGGGCGGCATGCTGAACGGCCTGCTCACCTTGCGCGGTGCCTGGGACAAGGTCCGCCAAGACCCCGTGCTGAAGTTCATGGTCGTGGCCGTGACCGCTTACGGCATGTCCACGCTGGAAGGGCCGATCATGGCCATCAAGACTGTCAATTCGCTGTCACACTATACCGACTGGACCATTGCGCATGCGCACTCCGGCGCCCTCGGCTGGAACGGGTTCCTGACCTTCTCCATGCTGTATTTCATCTTTCCGCGCATTTATAAGACCCAGCTTTGGTCCACCAAACTGGCCAACTGGCATTTCTGGATCGGCCTCTTGGGCATGATGTTTTACATCATTCCCATCTATGTCGCCGGCATCACGGAAGGCCTCATGTGGAAACAGTTCAACAAGGAAGGCTTCCTCCAATACCCGAACTTCCTGGAAACCATCGTGCAAATCGTGCCCATGCTGCGACTGCGCTCCATCGGTGGTACAATGTATCTGGTCGGCGTGTTCATGATGGCTTACAACCTCTATCGCACCGCCAAGGCCGGCGAGTTTGAACCGGATACCGAAGACCAGGCCGTGCCGTGGCAGAAGGCCGCCGTGGTGGAGCATGGCAAATCCGGCTTCCACCGCCTGCTCGAAGGCAAGCCGCTGATCTTCACTGTGCTCGCCGTCGTCGCCATCCTCGTGGGTGGCATCGTGGAAATCATCCCGATGTATCTCATCAAGGAAAACGTCCCGACCATTGCCAGCGTGAAGCCGTATACGCCGCTTGAAGTGCTCGGTCGTGACCTCTACATTCGCGAAGGCTGCCTCGGCTGCCATTCGCAGATGATCCGGCCCTTTCGCTCCGAGACCGAGCGCTATGGCGAATATTCCAAGGCGGGTGAATTCGTTTATGACCATCCGTTCCTGTGGGGTTCCGAACGCAAAGGCCCGGATCTGGCCCGCGAAGGCGGCAAGTATCCCGCCGCCTGGCACTACAATCACATGGACGATCCGCGCGCCACTTCGCCCGGTTCCATCATGCCGCGCTATTCGTGGCTGCTGACCCAGAAGCTGGAGACGGATTCGCTGCCCGCCCGCCTGGCCGCCCTGCGGCGCGTCGGCGTGCCGTATCCCGCCGGCTTTGAAAACGGCCCGGCCCAGAAGGACCTCGCCGCGCAGGCGGATAAAATCGTCGCGGACCTCAAGCTGGGCTCGGTGAACACCACGCCCGACCGCGAAATCGTTGCGCTCATCGCGTATCTCCAACGGCTCGGCACGGACATCAAGTCCGCCCCGGCCGCCACCGCCGCCAAATAAAACCGGAGCCACCTATGTATAAAGAAGTCCTTGAAAAAATTGACGGGATCGGCCTCTACGGCGTGATTTCCATCTGCATCTTCTTCGGCTTTTTCAGCATCATGCTCGTCTGGGCGTTTGGGCTGAAGAAAAACTACCTTAATACCATGGGCCACCTGCCACTCGAAGGCAACGAGCTCCCGGAAAAATCAAACGACAAAACTCAATCCTGAATCTTATGAGCATTGACCCCAAAGATCCTTTGCTGCTCGATCACGAGTACGACGGCATCCGCGAACTGGACAACCGGCTGCCGCGCTGGTGGGTGTGGTTATTCTACTTCACCATCATCTTCGCGGCCGTGTATCTAGTGTACTTCCACGTGATGCGCGCCGGGCCGTTGCAGGCCGGCGAATATGACAACGAAATGAAGGTGGGCGAACAGCTCAAGGCCGCGGCCATGGGCAAGTTTGAGGCGGGCATTCCGACCCTCCAGCCCTCCACGGACGCCGCTGTCCTGGATGTCGGCCAGCAGACCTATGTCAAGCTGTGCGCCCCGTGCCATCGCGCGGACGGCGGCGGCCTGGTGGGCCCCAACCTCACGGACAGTTACTGGGTGCATGGCAGCAACTACTCCGACACCGTGTCCGTCATCTGGAATGGCGTGCCCGCCAAGGGCATGATCACCTGGAAGGCGACGCTGAAGCCGGATGAAATTCAGGCCGTGGCCAGTTACATCTACACCCTGCGTGGAGCCAAGCTGGCCGCGCCCGGCAAACTGCCGGAAAACCAGACGCCCGCGCCGGCGGCCCCGACCAGCTTTGAATAATCCATAACTACCAGGGGGAGGGCGGCGGGGTTCCTGCCGCCCTCCCTTCTTTAAATGAACACACCACCGCCAGACAAAACGAAATCATCGAAGCCAGCCGCATCGGCCAGCGATTTCCGCGATCACATTGCCACCGCCGACGAGGAAGGCCGGCGCAAATGGATCTACCCCCGCAAAGTGGACGGACGTTTCTTCCGGCGGCGAACCTGGTTCAGCTGGCTGCTGCTCCTGATCATGTTTGGCGGACCCTTTGTGACCATCAACGGCAACCCGTTGTTGATGATGAACATTCCCGCCCGCAAGTTTGTGGTGCTGGGACAGATTTTCTGGCCGCAGGACATGATCATCTTTGCCATTTCCATCCTGCTGTTTTTTACCGGCGTGATCATCTTTACCGCCGCCTTTGGCCGGCTTTGGTGCGGTTGGGCCTGTCCGCAGACCGTGATGATGGAAATGGTCTTTCGCAAGCTGGAACACCTCATTGAAGGTGATGCACCGCAGCAGCGCGCTCTGGCGGCCGCGCCTTGGAATGCGCAAAAAATTGCCAAACGTTTTCTCAAGCATGCCGTGTTTTATGCGGTATCATTCCTGGTCGGCAATGTACTCCTCAGTTACATCATCGGCTGGCGGGATTTGTGGCAGATCATCATTGATCCGCCGGCGCAGCATGTGACCGGGCTGACGTTCATGATTTTATTCTCGCTCCTGTTTTACAGCATCTTCGCCCGTTTCCGGGAGCAGGCCTGCACGTTTGTCTGCCCCTACGGCCGCTTTCAATCCGCGCTGCTGGACGAGAACTCCATCGTGGTCGTTTATGACCACAAGCGCGGGGAAAAGCGCGCTCCACTCAAGCACAACCTGACCGAAAAGGAACGCTATCAGGGCGGTTTGGGTGATTGCGTGGCCTGCAACCAGTGCGTGGCTGTCTGCCCCACCGGTATTGACATCCGTAACGGTACCCAGATGGAATGCATTCATTGCACCGCCTGCATGGATGCCTGCGACAACGTGATGGACAAGATTGGCCGTCCGCGCGGACTGGTCCGTTATTCCTCGCTCAACGGCATAGAACGAGGTGAACGGCTGCGCTTTACCCCGCGTTTGAAATTGTACCTCGGCGTGCTTTGCGTGCTGGCCTCCGTGCTGGCGCTGATGATCTTTACCCGCTCGGATGTCGAGGCCACGCTGCTGCGCGCTCCGGGCTCGCTCTTCCAAAAGATGCCGGATGGCCGTTACAGCAATCTTTACACCGTCCGGCTGGTCAACAAAACCGCCCGCGATCTGCCGGTGGAATTGCGCCTCGAAAGCCCGGCGGGCAGCATCGAAGTGATGGGGCAGGGCGGCACGGTGGCCGTGGCCCAGAAGCTGATGCAGAATTCCATTCTGGTTGAACTGGACGCCTTTGACATGAAGCCCGGCACCACACCGGTCATTATCGGCGTTTATTCCGACGGTAGAAAATTGCAGACCCTGAAGACCGCCTTTGTCGGTCCGCGCAACTGAATCCATCTTATGAAACCCACCCGAACCTTTTGGCCTTACGGCATCATCCTTGCATTCGTGCTGTTCGCCGCCGGTCTTACCGGCTTTATCATCATCGCCTCCACCCATGCCGACACGCTGGTCAGCGGCGGTTACTACGAACAGGAGTTGAATTATCAGACCCAGATTGATGGCGCCGCCCGGGCCAGAAGCGCCGGTGCCGCCATCCGTTTTGATGCCACTGCTCAAAAGCTCGTCATTGCCCTGCCGCTGGCGCAGCACGTGCAGAAGGCGGGCAGCAAAGTGGAATTCTACCGCCCATCATCGCCCAAACTTGACCGTGAACTGGCGCTGCAACCGGCGGCTGATGGCACTCAGACCCTGAATGTATCAGACCTCGCCACCGGTCCTTGGGCGCTGCGCGTCTCTTGGCAGGCGGATGGCCAGGGCTACTATCTGGAACAAAAGTTTGTGGTCGCTGCGAAATAAATGGATCTCGTCCTCGCCATCGCCCTGGGCCTGCTCGGCAGCCTGCACTGCGCCGCCATGTGCGGTCCGCTGCAAATTGCGTTGCCGCTGCCGTCGCATGGCATGGGCCGGGCCCTGACGGGTCGACTCATTTATCAGATCGGCCGCCTGGTCACCTATTGCTTGCTCGGCGTGGTGGCGGGACTCGTGGGTAAATCCATTTTCCTCGCCGGGATGCAGCGCTGGATTTCCATCGCCTTGGGCATGGCGATTCTGGCCGGGTTCTTCCTCTCCAAAAAGCTGGCGGTGTCCGCGCCCGTCGTGAGACTGATCTTTCGCTTGAAGACCGCCATGTCTGCCCAATTGCAACAGCGCACGATCCGGTCGCTTGCCTTGCTGGGTGGGTTGAATGGTCTGCTGCCTTGTGGACTTGTCTATGTGGCCTTGGCCGGGGCCGTCTCGCGCGCCTCGCTCGCTTCTGGTATCCTGTTCATGACCCTGTTCGGCCTGGGCACCATGCCCACCATGCTGGCGGTGAGTCTTTCCGGACGTATCCTGCCACTTTCTTACCGAGCCAAGCTGCGCGCCGCCATCCCGGTTGGTGTCTGTCTGCTCGCCATGCTGCTCATCCTACGCGGGCTCGCGTTGGGGATTCCATACCTGAGCCCCGATCTCGCCGGCGGTACGGCCTGTTGCCGGCTGCCCTGACAACCTTTGGAGGAAACGCGCAGGGCCGGAGACTTTACATTTTCAAATTCCAATCGCCAATTTGATGGTAACTGGATGCCGGTTGTCAGGTGCCATGTTTCCGGACAGTTAGCGTAGAATTGTGGAATTCGGGTAAAAGCCGTCCGTTGCAGCCCGTGGCTAATGTGCCATGGACTGGGGGAGCTATTGCAAACTCTTCCCGATAAAAAGCGGCGGTCAGCCGCCAGGCCAGATATCCGTATAAACTGCTATTACACCACTTCGCGGTAGACGTCGGGGTGGGGGCG
>CAIJGS010000127.1 GCA_903820285.1 uncultured Verrucomicrobia subdivision 3 bacterium
CCGCGCTCGCCGTCGGCGCGGATGGCCTCTTCATCGAAACCCACCCGGAACCGGATCAGGCATTGAGTGACGGCCCCAACATGATTCCGCTGGCCGAGATGCCCAAGGTCCTGAAAAGTCTGCTGAAGGTTTATCGCGCGGTGCGGTGAGTTGCGGCCAACGGTGAGCAGCCATTTTTTATCATGCCCAAAATTTCCCGCCAACTGACGGCCCGGCTCAAGCGCATCAACCTCTTTTTGTGCGATGTGGACGGCGTCCTCACCGACGGCTCCATTTTTGTCGGTGGCGAACGTGAGTTTAAACGGTTCAACATCCGCGACGGCCTGGGCATCATAGTGGCCCGGCGCGCAGGGTTGCGCGTGGGTTGGGTTTCCGCCCGGCCCTCGCTCGCCACCAAGCTGCGGGCGGACGAGCTGAAGATTGATTTTCTGGTTCAGCAGGGCGACAGCGTGAGCAAAACCGGCGCCATTGAAAACCTGCTCGCCCAAGAAAAATTGAACTGGGACACGGTTTGCTTTGTCGGAGATGATATCATTGATCTCGGTCCGCTCACCCGGGCCGGGCTCGCGGTGGCGGTGGGTGATGGCGTGGCCGAGGCCAAAGCCGCGGCGCATTATGTCACCAAAGCGCCCGGCGGGCGCGGCGCAGTGCGGGAGACCATCGAACTGATTCTGCAGGCACAGGGCAAATGGGAACCATTTTTAAAACAATACGCGGCCTGAACGCCGGCCTGAAACCGGTGTGGCTGCCCGTCTGTGCCGGGCTGGGCCTGGCCGCGTGCGCGGTGCACGCCCAGTTTGCGACCGGCCTGGGACCCTCGCGGAATTTCTCGCTGATCGAATATTTTGACCCCCCGTTCGATGGGCAGATGATGACCCGCATGACCAGCGCCGAATCGCGGCCCGTGCCGGGTTCGACCGGGCTGCTGGACATCCGGCAGTTCAAGCTGGAATCGTTCACCACCAACGGCCGGCCGGAAATGATCATCACCGCGCCGCAGTGCATTTTCTCGACCCTGGATAACACCGCCAATTCAGCCGGCCCCATCCGGGTGGAAAGCGGCGACGGCCAGTTTAGCCTGGCGGGCATCGGTTTTCTCTGGCGGCAGAACGAGCGGATTCTGAATATTTCCAACCAGGTCGTCACGGTCATTTCCAGCAACGCGCCGGCGGTGCTCAACTCCAATTCCAAATCAACCGAAAAGAAACCATGAAAAAAACCGTGCTGCTGATTTTATGTGTTGCCGTCGCAAGTCTGACCGGGGCGGCCCAGACCAATGCGCCGGCCAGGAAAGCGGTGGCGCGCGGCGGCGATACCACCATCCATGCCGAACACGGCGAGTTTGACCTGACCGGGCACCGGATGGTTTATACGGGGCATGTGCACATTAACGACCCGGACATGAAACTGCAATGTGCCAAAATCACCGCCACCATGCCGCCCGGCAGCGGACATCCCAATCGCATCGTGGCCGAATCAACCGAGGCGGAGCCGATTGTGTACATTGATGTGCTGGATGATCATGGCGAAACCAATCACGTCACCGGTCATCTGGCGGTGTACGAATATACCCTGATCGGCGGCACCACCAATGAAACCGTGACCGTGACCGGCGATCCGCATATCAATACCCCCTCCTTCCAAGGCACGGCGGATGAGCTGAAATGGAACCGCGCCACCGGGCATATGAGCGCTTCCAACCCGAATTTTACGGCCACCGGCCAGTTTGACTCGGTTCTTGCGCATACCAACGCTCCCACGTCAAAATAAGCCGAAATGGAAACCACCGCCACCCCGGCCAACGGTCTGCTGCTCGCCACGGATAAACTGGCGAAGGAATATCGCGGTCGCCGCGTGGTGAACGGCGTCTCCGTGGAGGTCGGTCCGGGCGAAATTGTGGGGCTGCTCGGTCCCAATGGTGCCGGCAAGACCACCTCGTTCAATATGATCGTCGGTGTGGTGCGCCCGGACGAGGGACGGGTCAGCTTTCAAGGCGAGGACATCACCGGCCTGCCCATGCACCTGCGCGCGCGCCGGGGCATTGGCTATCTCACCCAGGAACCCTCTGTCTTCCGCAAACTCACGGTGGAGCAGAACATTCTGGCGATCCTGGAAACCTGCGATCTCTCGCGCGAGGAACGCAAGGTGCGTTTGAAATATCTGCTGGATGAACTGGATCTCACGCCGATCGCGAAAAGCAAGGGCTACCAGCTGAGCGGCGGCGAGAAGCGCCGGTTGGAAATCACCCGCGCCCTCGTCACCAGCCCCAAGCTGCTGCTGCTGGATGAACCGTTTGCGGGGATTGATCCGATCGCTAAATATGAAGTCGGCAAGATTATCCGCCGGCTGAAAGAGCGTGGTCTGGGTATTCTCATCACCGACCACGATGCACGGGAAATGTTGAAAATCATTGACCGTGGGTATCTCATTTGCAAAGGTCAGGTGCTGCTGGCGGGTAGTTCGGAATTTCTGGCCAACGACCCCAAGGCGCGGGACATTTATCTCGGACCGGAATTCAACCTCTAATCATTATGGAACGTCCCTCGGTAACGGTCGAACAATTCTACCACCAGCATGCCGAACCGTTGCAGATGAAACTGCTCGGCGGCGAGGCCGATCTGAAACGGTTCATCCGCGAACCCACGGTCAACCGGCCCGGCCTGGCGCTGAGCGGTTTCACCCGCTACTTCGCCTACAAACGTGTGCAGGTGATGGGCCACGCGGAGGTTTATTATTTACGCGATCTGCGCCAGGAGGAGCGGCGGGCCCGCTATGCCTATCTGTTTGCCTTCCGCATTCCCTGTCTGGTGTTCAGCCGCGGACTGAAGCCGGACCGGGAATTCGTCGAGGCCGCCGCCCAGGCCCGCGTGCCCACCTTTCAGACCCCGCTGGTGACGATGAAATTCATCAACCTCGCCACCCTGGCCCTGGAAATGATGTTTGCCCTGCGCGGTTCCGAGCTGGGCAGCATGGTGGACATCCTCGGCGTGGGCGCGATCATTCGCGGCGAAAGCGGCATTGGCAAAAGCGAAGCCGTGCTGGCGCTGATTGAGCGCGGCTACAGCCTGGTGGCCGATGACGTGGTGAAGGTGACGCTGGTGGACAACCGCGAGGTGCTCTGCACCAGCTCCGAGCTGACGCGCGACCACATGGAAGTGCGCGGCATCGGCATCATCAACGTGGCCCAGATGTTCGGCGTGAAGGCCATCCGCAAGGAAAAGACCTTGGATCTGATCATCACCCTCAAGCAATGGGACGAGGTCAAGGATGTGGACCGCCTCGGCATGGAGCAGGAATTTGTGAAAGTGCTGGGGGTGGATATCCCCCACGTGACCATTCCGGTGCGGCCGGGACGCGACATTGCCCGCCTGATCGAAGTGGCCGCCTTTCAGACCAAACTGCGGAAATCCGGCTACAATGCCGCCGAGGAACTGAACAACCGGCTGCTGGCCCAGATGGCCCCCAAGCCGCCGCCGCCATCTAACCCCGCAGAAATTTAGATTTTCACTGGCGAAACCAACACGGTCAGTTTACTTTGCCGATGAGTCATAACATGAGCGCCAAAAAAGCAGCGGATTCCGAGTTCCAAACCAAGGAACTCACCATCCAGAACAAGTCGGGCATCCACGCCCGGCCCGCCGCCATGTTTGTGAAGATCGCCAACCGCTTTGGCAGCGACATCTTCGTCGAAAAGGACGGCGAAAAGATCAACGGCAAGAGCATCATGGGTCTCATGATGCTCGCCGCCGGCCCCGGCAGCAAAGTCACCGTCCTCGCCAAAGGCAACGACGCCGACGCCGCCATTGCCGAGCTGGAAGCACTGATCAACCGCAAGTTTGACGAGGATTGAAGCGATTCGGGCGGAAGCTGGCTTGTAGGATAGTCGGTTTGTTCGGTTTTGATTCTTGTTCGACATGAAAACCGGCGGGAGCAATCAGATACGTTTTGAGAAAGCATTTACGGCAAGTGAATTTTTTGCCGTTGTTTTCCTCCTGTTTGTGCTTGCGGCACTTTTATTGCCCGTTGGTGGCCCCCCAAGAAAGCGTTCCCCCATTGGGGAAGCCAGAACCGAAGTTCAAGCCCTCGCCAATGCCATCGAAGCCTATCAGTCTGCCTATGGCCATTTCCCGGTTTCGCCTGAAGTCCAGGATTGGGCAAAGACTGCTGGTGGTGATGTTACCTTTGGCGGTGAATTCTCCAATGGCTC
>CAIJGS010000128.1 GCA_903820285.1 uncultured Verrucomicrobia subdivision 3 bacterium
GCTCTCGATCTCGCGCAAGGGGCGGGGACCCGTTGGTTTTGTATTCATCCTCTTCCTTTGGTTGGTTGGTTTTTTGCCCGTTGGTTGAGGAACCTCCTTTTTCTAACCCTATTTCGGGGGCAGTGTCAAGATGCGCCCCCTTCCTGCCCTGATCAGCTATGCAGGTCGTATTTTTGCCGGGGAACAACATTGCCTCACCGGCTCGCAACGGGTACATTCTGTGCTGAATGGTCAGGCTCGTATTATTTGATATTGACGGCACACTCGTCCACACCGGTGGGGCGGGCACGGCGGCGTTTACCAAAACCTTTGCCACGATGTTTAATCTGCATCACGGCACGGAGCGGATGAAATTTGCCGGTCGCACCGACGTGGGGCTGGTGCGCGAATTTTTCCGCATCCATCAGCAACCCGAGACGCCGGAGAATTTCAGCATTTTTTTCGAGGCCTACGTGTTCTGGCTGGATCAAATCCTGAAACGCAACGGCGGCGAGTCCTGCCCCGGAATCCATAAGCTCATTCAGGACCTCCAATCCCTTCCCCAGCCGCCCATGCTGGGCCTGCTCACGGGCAATATCCAGCTCGGTGCGCAGATCAAGCTGCGGCATTTCGGTCTGTGGGATCTGTTCGTGATGGGCGGTTTTGCCGACGATCACGAGGAGCGCAATCACATTGCCGCGGCCGCCCTGGCCCGTGGCCGCCGCGTGCTGGCTCCCGATTTGCAGCCGCAGGAAGTCGTGGTTATCGGTGATACCCCCTTCGATGTGCGCTGCGGCAAATTCATCGGCGCGAAGACCCTGGCCGTGGCCACCGGCGGCTCCAAGCTGGCAGAATTAATGCCCTGTGGCGCGGACTGGACCGTGCCCGATCTGACGCACATTTCCGCGCGCGAAATCTGCGCCTGAGCGCCCCGCTTGCCCACTATTGCATTTGCCGGGGTGGCCGTTATCCTCATTTCATGAGGAAGAGTCTGAAAAGCCCCGCTGATCCTGAATTGAAACAGCGCATTCAGGAAATCATTCAGTTCAAAGGCGGCGGGTACAATGAGAACGAGGTCGCTGACATCATCGAGAATGCCCTGAAGCTGCTCACCGATGTGCGTGAAAAGGGCGATGTGCGGGTTATCCAGACGGCCGTGCGCGAATTGCGCTACGCATTCCGGGTCTTTGCCCCTTATGAAACCAAGCGCAAGGTGACGATTTTTGGTTCCGCCCGGACTGCGGCCAGCAAGCCCGAATACCAGCAGGCCGTGGAGTTTGCCAAGAAGATGAAGGATGCCGGGTTCATGGCCATCACCGGGGCCGGCCCGGGCATCATGCAGGCCGGACACGAAGGCGCCGGTCCCGAAAACAGCTTTGGCGTGAACATCCGCCTGCCGTGGGAACAGTCCGCCAACCCCGTCATTGCCGAGGACAAGAAGCTCATCACCTTCAAATATTTCTTCACGCGCAAGCTCATCTTCATCCGCCATTCGGATGCCATCGCGCTCTTCCCCGGCGGCTTCGGCACGCTGGATGAAAGCTACGAAGCCATTACCCTCATGCAGACCGGCAAGAGCCAGCTCATGCCGCTCGTGCTCGTGGACCGCCCCGGCGGCACGTACTGGAAAACGTGGGATAAAAACATTCGCGAACATCTGCTGCGCGACAAACTAATTTCCCCGGAAGACCTGAACCTGTACCAGATCACCGACAGTGCGGACGAGGCCGTGAAAATCATCACGCGCTTCTATCGGAACTTCCAATCCACCCGCTTTGTGAAGGACCTGCTCGTGGTGCGGCTCAAGCATCTGCCGAGCTCTTCCGCGCTGGCCGCGCTTAACGAAGACTTCGCCGACATCATCAATGGCGCACCCGTAAAGATCATCCAGCCCACGCCCGAAGAAGTGGAGGACAGCGACCAACTCGAGCTGCCCCGCATCGCCTTCGGCTTCAACCGCCACGACTACGGCCGGCTCCGGCAGTTCATCGACGCCGTGAACGGGTGGTGATGCCGGTTTTTTAACCGCATAGATCACAGAGAACACATAGAATTGGCCAAAGGCACAAGCGGTACTGTTATGCACACTTAATGCTTCAAAGATTTGCCTTTCCCTCTTTGTGAACTTTGCATTCTATGTGGTTAAATCACATTGCATATGAAGGATATACAAGAATTGGCCAATCAAGTCCGCCAGACGGCGTATGACATCCATGCCTATCACGGTCATGGTCATTTGGAAAAGGTGTATGAGAATGCGCTCGCCCACCGGCTGCGCAAAGCAGGATTGGATGTGCAAGTACAGCATCCAATCAAGGTGCATGACGAAGACGGAACGATGATCGGAGATTATCTCGCCGATTTACTCGTGGAACGCAGCTTGATCATCGAGCTAAAAACAGCCAAAAACTTGGCTCCAGAGCACGAAGCACAAGTTCTCGGCTATTTGAAATCCGCCCGGCTTAGTCATGGATTGCTGATCAACTTCGGCTCTTACAAATTTGAAATCCGCAAGTTCATCTGGTCCGAAACTCCGCCGAAGAACCCCCCGACCATCCCCAGTTTCTAATCTCTGTGCTCTCTACATTCTATGCGGTTAAATAAACACGTCTGCAGCACCAGCTCAACCACATAGAACGCAAAGAAGGAAAAGAAAACTAGCAGTGTCGCCAAGCACTGCGGTCTCGCCTATACCTTTGCCCAATTCTATGTGTTCTCTGCGTTCTATGCGGTTAAATAAGGCCGTCTGACTGACTAGATCGGTTATTTCTTGCCTGCCGCCATATTCAATATGTTATAGCCACATAGAACACAAAGATCACAAAGAAGGAAAAGGAAATTAGCAGTGTCGCCAGGCACTGCGGTCCCGCATGTGCCATGGCCCAATTCTCTGTGCTCTCTGCGTTCTATGCGGTTAAATCAAGTGGTTAAATCAAGCCGTATGAAACACCACGCTCTCCGCGATTTTTTCAATCGCCGCCGGCGCGGCAAAATGGTGGCGGGCTGATTTTTTGGACTGCCCCGGAAAATCACGGTACAGCGTGATGGCCACATGCTCGTTGCGGCGCACACATTCCTTGATCGCCTCGTAATTCTTGTCACAGTGGATGAGCGTTTTCCACGAATAGATGTGCTTGGGTTTATGAAAATCGCTGTTCGCCAGGAAGGGCAGGCGCTTAAGGCCGATGTCGTTGAAGATGTTGTTGCGGTTCGCAATTTCCCACGCGTCGAGCAGGGGCGCGTACTTCTCCTGGTTTTCCCAGAGATACAGCGTATTGCGGCCCCACTCGCTTTTCATCACATGCGGATGCGACGCCACCGCCAGGCCGCCCTGCTTGTGGATCTCCTCGATCAATTCAGGGATGTCCAGCCCGGCGTCAATCGGCGACTTCAGGTCAATGCCCAACAAATGCGCCGAGGTCTTGCTGGTATAGCCGTCCTTGTTGAATTCAATGCCCGTCATCACCAGCATCTGATAGCGACGCCACGCGCGCTGGCGTTCGCGTTCGATCACCTCAAAATATTCGCCGATCTGTTCGCGAGCCAGCGTCAGATTCGTCAGTTCGCTCACCTTGCCGATCAGGCGTTTCGGATCGGCCAGATGGTCGGTGATGCAGATGCAGTCAAAACCGCGTTCGCCGTAGAAATCAATCAGCTCGGGCACGCTGAGCTGGCCGTCGGAATAATTGCTGTGAATGTGGAAATCGCACAGCAGCATCTCCGGGCGATGCGCGCCGCCATTGACCAGTTTGGGCGTTCGCATGAGCCGGTCGGTGGCCGGTTCAAACAAACGAACATTGCGGCGTGCGGGCCGCTCATGAACCGCCTCCGCCAGCACGGACTCGGCGATGCGCAGCGCCGCGTCCGGGCGGCTGATTTTCTTCAGATTCTTGCGCCAGTCCGACCACACAGCGGCGCGCTTCTCAAAGGCCAGTTCCACCGCCTCCGCAATTTCCCGTTTCCGCTCCACCACCGTGCCGCATTCGTATTTCTTGATCAGCGCGGCCGAATCGTCATCCGTGCTCGCCTCCCGCTGGAGCACAATCATGGGGCAGCGCGCCGCCATGGCCTCGGGCACAATCACATCGCCCGCCCGGCTCACGACGAGATGATGCGAATAAAAGAGCTCGGGCATCTGGTTGGTCCAGCCGAGAATGCGCACGCGGTTGGACACATCCGCGGTGCTTTCAATCAGCTTCGCCCGCAATTCCGGGTCGCGCCCCGCCACCACCGTTACTTGCACCCCGTCCACCTGCAACAGCCGGTCAATCGCCTTCACCGCCTTTTTGCGGCCGGTATTGACCAGATAAAGCACGCGGCGGGGCTCGTTGCCGACCGGCGCGGGCAGTTCCGGGTGCTTGGTCGCAAAGGCGGGGCTCACCGGGAAGCCGAAATTTTTGATTTTATTGAGCGCCACACCGCCCACCTGCAACACCCCGGCCGCCTCATCATTCGCCACAAAAAACAGGTCGCTCGGCGCGCGGAACCACACCGGACTCACCTGCGCGGAAGCGGTCACCACCGTCAGCAGGCGGAAGGGACGTTCACTATCCCGGTAAATCTTCTGAATGGCATGGCCGTAAACCGGGTGGGTGGATACCACGCAATCCGGCTGGTTATCCCCGAGAATCTTTTCCAACGCGAGCTGCAGGCGGGCAAAGCTGCCAAACTGGTTTTCCACCGGCAGCATCGAGCCGCCCCAGATGGTCTGGGCATAATGCACCACCCCGAGTGCGGTTTTGCCCACCAGCGTGTTGAAGGCGCCATCAATGCCGGCGAAGAGGTCGAGCACTTCCGTGCGCGCGTCCTCATCCAGGGTTTCGATGGCGTCGCGGATATTGCGGGCGGCGGCGGTATGCCCGTCACCAAATCCCGCGGTCAGAATGAGGATTTTTTTCATGTTCGAGCCCGGCCATGTTCCACCAGACGTGTGACAAACAGGTGACGGTCGGGTTAACTTCTATTCACAATTTTATTCACAACCGGCAGCTTGCCGACGGAGCGCGGCTGTGTCGCAGACCAGCCGCAGCAATGTGGCGCACCAACCGGCCTGCAAATTGCGTGATCCTGTCGTATATCGGGCATTGCTGCGGCTGGGTTTCACCACCGCCGCGCTCCGTCGGATGGGATGCGCCCTGTCGCTGAACCTATTCGAGCTTTCGACAATCCAGAAGTAATTTGCCCTGCCACCGCCCGGCAAAACCACGGAATTTGGCGCTTGATTCTGCTTCGTCGCCGCCACAAATTCCCTGTTAACAGATGATTGCGCCATGTCATCACATTAGCCGCCCCTTGCCAACTGAGCATCTGGCTGGTAAACGCGAACGCAGCCTTTGCCGGGAACGCTATCGGTGGCATAAATTCACAATCAGCAACAACCATCGGCCGAAACGCAATCAAAACCCGATCAAA
>CAIJGS010000129.1 GCA_903820285.1 uncultured Verrucomicrobia subdivision 3 bacterium
TCGTGCATGATCAAGCCTCATCAAGGCATCAGTCAAAAAACACCCGCTCCCTTGGATGCTTGGTGTTTCTCTGGAGCTGGGAGGTTGAAATTGGGAGCTTCCCCAGCCTCGTCACTCCGGTTCCACCGGCTTGCGCTCGCCGGCCGGGATGGCGAAAGGCAGTGTGTTCTGAATCGGCGGCCGGGGACAGGTCGCAAACAGGGTGAACCCGCACGGCGGATTAAACGCCCGGTTGAAATCCAGCGTCACCCGGCCGGCGGTATCCGGCTGGGCCACGTACAGGAACCGGCCCGCCGGGTAGGTCGTGTCGCCCGCGGTGCGATCTTTGAAAATAACGAAGAACTCGTCATCCCCCCGCTCTGCCACCGCCGCCAGCCGGTATTCCTGACCCGCGTTGGTAAACACCAGCTCGCCGGGCGACGTGAGTTGCTGGATGCCGCCACTCGCATCCGGCACCCGCACAATCTTCACCAGGGTGAACGGTTCGAAGCGACCCGCAATCCGCCAGGCGGGGTCATAGGGAAAATACTTCAAGCCCGCAAAATGCAAACGCGCCGGCGACTCCGGGTCCCGCACGCGAACGCCAAACCGCTCGCCCCGCTCGATGACCACGAACGTCAACACTCCAATGGTCAGCTTGGTGGGATTCTCGGTGGCGTCCGTTTTCATTTCCAACTCGTGAACAGCCACGCCGCCCACGGTCGCCACCACTCCCGGCGCGGCCGCGAAACGAACTGTTTTTCCCGATCGCGAGAAAACTCCCACCGCTCCAACCGCGCGCCCCGTCGGCAGCACGAGTTGATTGGTCGAATCCGCGCCGACGTAGGTCTGGCCGTCGGGCAGCCATTTCAAGGAAATCAGCGTCGTCCAGCCATTGGTTCCCGCGATGGATTCCTGCCGCGCCTGCTGCCACGCGAGCCAATCCGCCGGCGGAGTCTCTTTGTCACTTTCCGCCGACCGGCCGGAATAGCCCCCAAAAATCAAGGCGGCGAGCAAAATGAATATCCGCGCCGAAAGCCAGCCGGTACTACGGCCGCGCGACGTGCTACTGGGAAGGGTTGCCTCACAAAACATAATAGACCTTTTCCGGAGTGTAAAAACCGGCTGCGACATTGTCCATGCCATCCTGCGCGGGAATTCCATTGACGATTTGAACCCGCCGCGCCCATCCGGCCGCCCATTTGGATAAATTCGGATAAAAATCAAAACCCGCCTTTTTCCCCTTCCCGCCCCGCACGGCTTGCCGTAGTGTAAGCTCCCGTAAGGAGCAAACCATGCAAAATGACATTGATTATCCGCAGCTAAAACATAGCCGGGCATTCACGCTGATTGAATTGCTGGTGGTGATCGCCATCATTGCAATTCTCGCCGCCATGCTCCTGCCGGCTTTGGCCAAGGCCAAGGAGAAGGCCAAGACCATCCAATGTCTGAACAATGAAAAACAGATTTCCCTGGGCTACGTGCTCTACACCACCGATTACCGGGATTACCTGCCGGTGGCCGGCCAGTCGCGCGGCGGCGGGACGGTTTGGCCCAGCGAATGGTTCGCCGAGATCACGGCGTATGTCAGCCGTGCCACCACCAATATCGCCACCCTGAACGCCCAGGGCACCATCCAGGCCTGCCCGGATTTCAACACCAACAAACTCGCCCGGATCGGCCTGAGCACCGACCCCAATCTGATTTCCTACGGCGGCTATGGCCACAATTATGACTACCTGGGCTATTACGACGGGGCGGGTGGTTCGCTCGACCGCCAGCGCCTTACCGGCATCACCAAACCCAGCGATACGATTTTCAACAACGACACCTTTGATCCCCTGCCCGCTGATGCCGGGACGGCCATTATTGAACGGTTCGGCTATTCCTATCCGCCCACGCTCATCGCCAGTTACCTGCCCGGACGCGGCTATATCCGCCATAGTCTGGGGGCCAATTATTCCTGGGCCGATGGTCACGCCCAGTTCAGCAAATGGAACCGGATGATTCCCTACGCGGCCAATCAGGACTGGTACTGGCTGGAGTCCAAGTAAGCAGTCCGCTCCCAAAGAAAAATGGCCGGGCATGATTGCCCGGCCATTTTCAAAGTTTTGCCGCAGCGGCAAAATTGCTCAGAAGAACGGATTGTTCTTCTTTTCCTCGGCCACCGTGGTCATGGGACCATGGCCGGGGCAGATCAACGTTTCCGGCGGCAGGGACAGAATCTGTTCCTTCACCTTCGCCCGGGCGAGCTCGCCGTCCGGATTGCCCTTGCCCATGGAACCGGCAAAGATGGCGTCGCCCACCATCGCAACGGATGGCGCGTCTTCCTGCCAGTTGCCGACAATGTACGTGACGCCGTCTTCCGCGTGCCCGGGCGTTTCCCGGTGCGTAATGCGCAGACCGCCAATGGGAATGATTTCCGCCGGCTTGTTCCGCTGATCCACCGGCGCGCTCTTGGAACCGGACCGCACCTTGGCCTTGGGATGCACCGCCCGGATGGGGC
The DNA here is from genome assembly GCA_903820285.1 of uncultured Verrucomicrobia subdivision 3 bacterium. Lineage (GTDB taxonomy): Bacteria > Verrucomicrobiota > Verrucomicrobiia > Limisphaerales > UBA11358 > UBA11358. The sequence goes on from CAIJGS010000129.1 coordinate 2,486, forward strand.
CCAGCGCGTTCACATGGTCATAGTGGGAATGGGTGATGAAAATGAAACGCAGGTCCAAACCTTCCGCCGCGATGATATCCAGCACCGGCTTGGCATCCAGACCGGTGTCGAACAGGGCCGCCTCGCGGTTGACCTCGTCCCAGGCCAGATAGCAATTCACGTTGAAATCTTCCCCCGCCGTGGTGATCACGCGGATCTCGCGCCACAGGCTCAAGTCCTGCGCGGCGGGCTTCCAGCCATTGACAATCCCTTCCAGTTTGGCGGCATTGAGGCCAAGCAGCGGGGCCAAGGCGGCCAGATTCGGCCGTTTGGCGGATTTGCCGGTTTCTTCCAGCGCCGTGTATTCGGTTTCCGACAGGCCGGCGGCCGCAGCGGCGGCGGCCGGAGTGACGTTTTTCATCGCCCGCGCCTTGCCGATGATATCGCCCAAATGATCTTCAAGCTGTTGCATGGCGCAGACGTTAGCGGAATTCCCCCCCATACCGCAAGCTCAGGGCTTGAGCTTCACCACTCGGCCTGATAGTTTATGGGGAATGTTCTTCAACCGTCCCAAGAAGCATGAACGCTATTACCTGTTCGCAGGCATGGGCGGGAGTGCTTTCCGACGGAAGCAACGGCGCTTTTTCTGGTCCGCCGTGGCCGTGGCCCTGGTCGGCGCCACCATTCTGGGAGGGCTGTTTTACTTCTTAAATCACCCGCACGGACGGTAATTGTATTGGCTGTTGGGTGTTCGGCGTTGGATGTTCGTTGTTTCCCCCTTCGATCCCCAATCCCTGTTTTCCTCCGTCAAGACCGCTTGACCTGCCCATAACGGTTGTTAGCATGGCGGAAATGAATTTGTCCCGGTTAATCCCCGTGCTGCCCTTTTTCCTGGCCACCGCCCTCACCCTGCGGGCCGAAATGGCCGACGGCATCATGGCGGTGGTCAATGCCACCTCCATCACCTATGCCGAGGTGGAAGATTTCGCCGCCCCCGCCCTGCAATCCCTGCGCCGCCAGTACGCCGACCAGCCCGATGTTTACCGCCAGAAATATGCGGAAACCCTGAATGACAGCTTGGACCAGCTGATCGAACGCCAGTTGATCCTCCACAGCTTCGAGGTGGACGGCTATGTGATGCCCGATGGCGTGGTGGACCAGCTCGTGCATGATCGCATCCGCGACCGCTTCGGTGACCGCGCCAACCTCATCAAGACCTTGCAGGCCCAAGGGATCACGTTTGAACAGTTCCGCAAGCAGTTGCGCGAACAGTACATCGAATCCGCCATGCGGAACCTGAACGTGCAGAAGTCCATCGTCGTTTCGCCCTACAAAGTCCAAAACTATTACGCTGCCCACCAGGACGATTACAAGCAGGAGGATCAGGTCAAGCTGCGCATGATTGTGCTGAACAAGTCCGGCGCCACCGATCCCACCACGCTGAGCCTGGCCCGGGAAATTCAGGCCAAGATCAAAGAGGGTGCGTCCTTCCAGGAAATGGCCTCCGTCTATTCCCAAGGTTCCCAGCAGCATCAGGGCGGCGACTGGGGCTGGGTAGAACGTTCTGTCTTGCGCAAAGAACTGGCTGATGTCGCCTTTGGCCTCAATCGCGGCCAGGTCAGTGATGTGCTGGAAACCGCGGACACCTGTTACCTGATGCTGGTGGAAGACAAAAAGCCCGCCCAGTACCGTCCCCTCACCGACGTCCGCAAGGACATTGAAAAAATCCTGACCGCGCAGGAACAGGCCACCCTCCAGAAAAACTGGATGGACACCCTGAAGAAGAAGAATTTCGTGATCCGCTTCACCAATACCCGCACCGAGTATTGAGCCGGTGAAAGCCCCCTGTCTGCTATGACCGGCTGGATTGGCATTTCGTTGGGGGATGTGACAGGTGTGGGCCCGGAAGTCGCGCTCAAAGCCGTCGCCACCGAAGCCGCTGCCGACGCCACCAAATACCTGTTCATTGGCGACCCGCAATTTGCCCTGCGCGCCAACGCTTCACCCGGGCTGGATCTCCGGCCGTTTGCCGGCTATGACGCGCCCGGCCGCTTTTTTGTTCTCAATCCCGCCGCCGCCCTGCTGCCAGCTCCGCTGCCCTGTGGTTCGCCCGCTGCGGCTCAGGCCGCAGTGGACGCCTTGCGCGAGGGTGCCGCCCGCTGTCTGCGCGGCGAACTGGATGCGCTCGTCACCGCCCCGGTGAACAAGGAATCCATCATCCGCGCCGGGCACGAAGATTTTGTCGGCCAGACCGAATTTCTCTCCGACCTCGCCGGCACCACCCAAACCGCGATGATGTTGCTGGGGCACGATGACAAAAACCGCTGGCTGCGCGTGGCCCTGGCGACCATTCACATCGCCCTCAAATCCGTGCCCGAACGGCTCACGGCGGAAAAAATCACCCTCGCCATCGAACTGGCGGCGCAATCCTGCCGCGACCTCGGCCTGTCCCGTGCGCGCGTGGCGGTCTGCGGGCTGAATCCCCACGCCGGTGAAGGTGGCAAGTTTGGCGACGAAGAGATCACGACCATCGCTCCGGCCGTCCGGGCAGCGCAAAAACGTGGTTTGGATGTGGTTGGCCCATTAAGCGGTGACACGGTTTTTCACTACGCCTTGCAGGGAGATTTTGATGCAGTCGTGGCGATGTACCATGACCAGGGGCTGGCGCCGCTCAAGGCGGTAGCCTTCGACACCGGCGTGAATTGGACCCTCGGCCTGCCGTTCATCCGCACCTCGCCCGACCACGGCACCGCCTACGACATCGCCGGCCAAGGCATCGCCAATCCCTCCAGCATGATCGCCGCCCTGCGCCTGGCCCGTCAGCTCGCCCGAAACCGGTATGCGCGTTAAATCAGCCGCGCCTCACACCGCCCGGCTCACCGTTTTGGCGCGGTACGTCACCGGCACCTGCCAGTCGGCGTATTGGGGATCGTATTTCCGCATCGCAGCAATGACCTGCTGGCGGAAGGTATTTTCAATGAGACCCCCCTGCCCGGGCCAGATCTTGAAATGGACGCGGAGAAACTGCCAGCCGCCGCCCTCCGCGGTTTCCACGGCGCCCAGCACCGGCTCTTCCAATATGATGGCCCCGAATTGCGACCACATGCCCTTCACCACGGCTTCCACGGTGGCAGTCACTTTCGCGGCGTCCGCGCCGGCAGGCACCTGGATGTCGGCAAACGCATAAACCCCGCCATGCACAAACCGGCTGACGTTCCCAATGGTGCGGTTGGGGATGAACACGGTCTGGTTATAGAAATTTCGCAGCGTGGTGAAGCGCAGGCCAATTTCCTCAACCCGGCCCGTTACCGAGACCGTGCCGACAATTTCCACCATGTCGCCCGCGTCCATCGCGTCCGAGAAAATCAGTGTCAGACTGATCACCACGTCCTGCACCAGTCCCTGCGAGCCGAAGCTGATCGCGAGCGCAACGATCGAGGCGCTGGCCAGGTAGCCGGTGAGGTTTACGCCGAATTCCTGCAGGACGAGCCCCAGCGCGAAAAAATACATCACAAAGGTCACCGCACTGGCAATGAGTTGGATAAGCGTGACAAACTTGGGCTCATGCGTGACGAAGTCCAGCGGACTCCGGTGGCTTTGGCTCCGGTTGATGATCCATTCCGTGACATTGCGAATCACCCGCACCGTTAAATGCACCAGCACCGCCAGAACAACGATCAAAACCAGCCGCGAACCAACGGAAGAACCGTGGCTGGAAAAATGGCCCCAAACCCGGGCCATCACCGTCACGACATTTGAGCCATCGGCCGGCGCCGCGGCGGACAGGTTGGTTGTATTCATCAAAATATGCCGGTCAAATCCGGCGTCTCAACTGCCCCGAATTCTGCGCCACCCGGCCCTAAAAATCAAGGCACCCGCCCGGCCTAGGTTTTTAGCCTTTAGCGTTTTGCCTTCAGCCTTTTCATTGGATGTTTCCGCCTCACCGATTTCAAATCTCAAATTTTGAAATTTGAAATCCCTTGGCGGCCGTACCACGCACATAGCCGCGTAATATCCTCCCGCTGTTGCAACAGCCGCGTGCGCCATGGAAGATATGGCGAGAAGCCGTGATGATAATCCACGCGCGACACCGCTTTCGCCACATCCGCGTCCGTCAGCGCGTTCCGCCCCCCACTCACCGCGAACCAACGCGCGAGCCAGATGATGACCGGATACAACATCGCCAGATGCCGGAAGCCTTCGATCAACGGACGGTCATGAAAGGCGCGACCGCAGAAATGCAGGCTTTGCACTTTGATGCGGAAAAACCGTGTGAGCATCGCCTCCGACGCCGGCGAGAGCGGACCGAAATCCGTTTCAATGGCCGCAAATGGCACGCGCTTCAACTCCTGGTCCAAATCCGGCGTCCAACCGCCCGACCGCGCAAACCGGAACGCCGCGCCGAGCATGCGCCAGCGCTGCGCACCCGTGGCGTGACGCTGCTCCACCCGCACCTGGCGCGCATGTTCCAGCACCATCAGTCGCAAAAACAGTCGCCCGAACCGGCTCGGCTTTTCCGAGCGACCGGGCATCGCCGGCACTTTTTCCGCCACGCTGCCGACCAGCGCGTCCAGAATTTCATCCGCACTTTCACCGCTGATCTGGTCCAGACAGCCCCGCTCAATGCCGCGCAGCCAGTGCAGCGACCGCAACAATTTCAGCGCCACCGGCACATCCGCCGGCGTGAGCGACACATCCAGCCAGTGGACGAAGCGGAGGAAATCCGGCCATTCGCCGGGCGTGGCCAGTACTGGGGCCGGGGGAATGTCCTGGTAATTTTCCGGCACCACCACGGCGGCCAGCTTCTTCACCAGCGGCGCCTGCTCCGGCAGCGGCTTCCCGGCATTCGCCACCACGGAGGGACAGCTAAAATGCAACCCCACCACCAGTTTGTCCCCCGCCGGATGAATTGCCAGCGGATACAGCCGGCAGGCCAGCGGCTTGGCCGCCTCGCCAAACTTGGCATGAATCCGGCAGCGCCCCGCCGGATCCAGAAACACGCACGCCCCGTCATCATGATGCCCCAGACACGTCTGACCCCGGCCTTGCTGAAACATGCCGTCCGGATCCACCCCGTCCGCCGCCGTCCAGCCCTGCGCCTGCAGCCGCGCCTGATCCGCCGCTGTCAGCGGCACCAGAAAACGGCCGCGGCAACAATCCGTGCAGCCATGACAACTCCAGTTGGCCACGGTCGGAAATTCAATGCGGGCGGATTTCATATCGGGAGACAAGGCTAATCGCTGGATGGCGCGGCCAAAAGAAAAACCGTTCCCTGCTCCGTTTAAAAATTTGAAATGGAGGTATCGAAGACTAAAACGAGCCAGATATAAAACCGGCATGCATCATGCACGGCGGAACGGGTGGTCAAGACAAGTATAATAACATAGCGCGTGTCTGGTCAGGCTGTGGAGCGCTTGCCAATATGCCAATGATAATTGCAAAAATGCCAAACCCGATGTTCCACCAGGCTGACCGGCCTGACCGCTTCCATAACTGAATCAGCCCACCGATTACCAACAAACCGGCTGACAGGAAAAATAGAAAACTCAGATTGGAAGCGACGAACCAATAATCTTCAAGATAGTTTGTTTGCCAGCTTGACTGATCCGTTCGCAAAACCGCATACCAAACAAGTAACCAAGCGGACGTAATTAAGGTGAACAATTTGAAGAAAAAGAAAAAAGCCGGAATCCAGGTTTCTGGAATCTCGATGGATTTGTTGAAATTTAGTTGCATACTTTTCACCTTAATCGGCTTTTGATCGCCAAAGAACAATGTTGTGCCAACCGCCACGCCCCGTTTTTTACGTTCAGGCAGACCAGCGAGACGCATCTCACTTTTCGCAATATTCCAGCAACTACGAAAATTGTCAATACGGCCACGACGCAAACCTTTCTTAGGCAATCATGATTTTTGAACCCCTAATCGCCGGCGGCGCAAAACCCATAACAACGGCAAAATCGCTGAAAGAAAAACCGGATAAAACAAACTCAACCGCAACGTCGTATAGGGCGGATTGTCATCAAACCACCAAAACCGGCGGAAATAAATACCGGGAAAATCGCATGCCCTCTCTGACAAGTGTTCGTGGCCAAAAGTGATCTCATGACCAAAACCAAAGTCTCCAACATTCCAATACCACCTGAATGGCGGCGGGTCGTTGGTGGACGACATTCCAATGATGCTGCCCCGATAAGGCGTCGGATGACTGTAAAACCACATGCCACCCTCTTCAAAACCCAGATGATACTGCGCTGGCAGAGGTATTGAATCGCTCGGCTCATATTTACCGGTAGCCAAGCTTCGGGATAAATTCATTTTGTAACTCACCGGCCAGATGACCACCAGAAAACAGAAAGCCATGGCCGATGCGACCGTCAAGATTTTGAGGATGTGCTTCATGATTATTCATTGAGGCTCGGGCGATTAAGTGTCGAACCACGGGTTTTAGCCCGGTTTATCATCCAACTGGCCATGACACAGGCGATCACCAGCCCACCTTTGTCTCGGGCATTGAAGCGGCGTGAACGCCGCGCTCCGCTTGCGCTCAACGCGTGTGCTCCACTTGCAAGATGATCCATCAGACTCATCGTTTCAATCCAACCACCAATCCCAAAACGACCAAGGTGCTAGCAAGGTTGCGCCGAAGCAAACCAGAAATGCCAGCGCATAAATCCCCAAATAGTACAAGGCCACCCGCCACCTGCGGACCACGGCGCAGATCATATATGCCACCGGCCAGACAAAGAGGCTGAAGAGCAGCAATACCATGAAACTGAAATCAGATACGTGCTCGTGGACAAGAAGTGATGGCGGAAAATCCCGGTCACCGATGCCAGCCGGCCATTTTCCAAAGTGACAATGAATGTGAATGGCCAGCGAATAAAACAAAACCAGCATCACCAAGGGTAGTAATATTGCCACCGCCAACCCGCTCCGGGACGGTTTGGCCGGACGCATACGAAATGCCACGACCACCGATGCCAGCGCGAGCATCAGCCAACTGACCAGAATGTATAGTACGGTCATCTGCATAAGACGCCTGGTTGCCTTTGACGTGGCGCAACAACCTGTTCGCGATTCTCCGGGGATCAGCCAACTTGTCAATGCAAACCGAATGGTTAGCCGGATGAGGGTTGATTGGCGGGGGGCAAGCCAGGCAGTCAAGCCGGCTTCTCAAAAAGTACAAAATAATTGTCTGCTTTCGAGGTGCGACGGGGATAATAGAGTAAATGACCGATTGGACAGACATGGAGTTGGTGCGGCAGTTCGCCCGCACCCAGTCTGAGGCCGCCTTTGCCGAGCTGGTGCGCCGGCATTTAAATCTCGTCTATTCGGCGGCGTTTCGCTATGCCCGCCAGGATCAGGATGCGCAGGATATTGCGCAGGCGGTCTTTCTGGTGCTCGCCCGCAAGGCCGGCAGTCTGCGCGACCAGACCGTGCTCGCGGGCTGGCTGTACGAGACGACGCGGTTTGCCGCCGCCCGCTGGCAACGCAGTCAGATGCGGCGGCAATCCCGCGAACAGGAGGTCGCTATGCAAGCCCAAGAAAACGAAGCCGATGGGGAGGCCTGGCACCAGATCGCGCCACTGCTGGATGACGTCATGGGCAAGTTGGGCGAGACGGATCGCACGGTCCTCGTGCTGCGGTTCTTTGAGCACCAGACGAACGCCGAGGTGGCTGCCGCCTTGGGGCTGAGGGAGGCCGCTGTGCAAAAGCGCGGGTTGCGCGCGCTGGAGAAGCTGCGGGGCCACCTGGCCCGGCAAGGCGTCACCCACTCTGCCGCCGCCATCGCCGGCACGCTTACGGAAAATGCCATGATGCTGGCTCCGGCCGCCCTGGTCATCAAAGTCACCACCATTGCCGTCCCGGGCACGCTGGCGGCCGTCTCGCTCAATGCCCTGGCCAATGAAACCATCAAACATCTCGCCATGACCACCCTGCAAAAAACCCTGATCACCGCCACGCTGATCGTCACCGCCGGAGCGGGACTTTACGAAGCGCATGAAACCGCCCAAGCCCGCGCCGAGTTATTGGCCCTCCGGCAGCAGCAGGCTCCGCTGGCGGAACTAAACCGTCAGTTGCAAGCCGAGCGCGACCAGGCCACCAACCGCCTCGCCGCGCTGGACCAGGAACTGGCGGACAACCAAAAGCGCAATTTGGAAACGCTCAAATTGCGCGGCGAAGTCGGCTTGCTCCGGAACCAGGTGAATCAGCTCGCCGACGGAGCCGGCAAAAATGCGGCCGCCTCCGGCCAGGAACTGGCGGAGAAGCTGGCCAGCCAGGCGGATTTCATTCGTGACGATGAAAAGCGCAAAAGCCAGGCCAGCTTGATTTCCACCGGCATCGGAGCCTATGTGTTTGGCAAGGGCGGCAATTTGCCGGCCGATTTCAACCAGGTCACCAATGTCGTCACGGAGAATTTTCCCAAGGGCGTGGTGCGCACCGAGGACCTTGCGGCTTATGAATTCCTGAATCTGGGGGCCAAAGTCCTGATCCAAAATGGCCACGGCACGATCGTCAATCCAGACCTTGCGGACAAACTGATGATCTTTCGCGAGAAGACTCCCCGGCTGGCGCCCGACGGCATCTGGTACCGGATTTATGGTCGTTTTGGTTTTAACAAATCAGTGGTCACCGCGACCTCTGCCGACGGGAACTTTGACGATTGGGAAAAGGCCAATACGTATCAGCCGGCGACGAATCCGTAACCGGTGAAGGTGTGTCCTTTCAAATCAGTTTGAGTCCGGACACGAATTCGGGGCACATAGCCCTAGGGAAGCTCCAGGCATTTTAAAAAGAATTGGCGCGGATGCGCGAAGCGCATTTGAAACCGGGTGAATGATGGCAAATATAAAAATACCTTTGACCAACTCCTTCACACCTCATTTACGCACTCTTTTCTTATGAATAAATCTTAAAACTGAGTTGACAAAAAATAATCGATCCGGCTAAGCTTAACAGCAGCAAGAATTATTGGCAGGGGGCAGCTCCCGCCCGGTAAAACCATAAAACCATAAACACAACCCGACTAATATGATGAAACAGAATCAACTTCTACTCGCCGCCGCCTTGGTGCTGGGGGCCACCGGTTTTTCGGTCTCAGCGCAAACACCGATTTTTACCACCGGCCCAATTAACGGCACTCTTGATGCATGGAATCTCACCTCCGGCTATGAGGAAGCCTCTTCTTTTACTTTGACCGATCCGGCGACGATTGGCAATGCGACGTTCGGACTGTGGGTAGCCACTGGAAGCACCTTAACCTCAGTAGATTGGGCGATCACCACCAGTGTCGGTGGTACTCCTCTGGCTTCTGCCGCCGGTACGGTGACACCCTCGGGCACCTTATTGACGAGCGATAATGGCTTTGGCTATGACATTTATTCCGAAAGCTTTTCGATCCCGTCCATCGCGCTCGGAGCTGGCACTTACTATTTGCAATTGGACAATGGTGTGACCTCGGACAGCGGTTCGGCTTATTGGGATGAAAACGACGGGGCCAACTCAACTGGTTATATTTACGACTCATCAGCCTGGTCAACTCTTGCCAGCTATATTCCCGGCAGTGTCTCATTGGCTTTCACATTATCCGGGGCGACCTCGGTTCCCGAACCCGGCACTTTGGCTTTGGCCGGCATGGGCGCGCTCGCCTTGGGCCGGTTAGCCCGCCGCCGCGCCGGCAAATAAATTCACATTTTGTCACTGCTCGAAGGGTTCAGCCGGCCTCCCGGCTGAACCCTTCCTTATTTTAGACCCGCCCGCCCGCCCATCAATCCATCCCGCCGATGAAAATCGGCAACGGGTGATGATGGCAATATGCGTGGTGAATTCCACACCCCGCAAATTGCCAATTATCGACAAAGCCGAATGCCATACGGCGCAACTTCATTGCGGCCACCGATGGGTGGCGCCGGGCGGTTGCAGCATGCACAACACGATAAGGCACGGGCCGCGCAGGCGCAGGCATCAACCCAAAGAGGGCAGATACGAATTTCACCAAGGGGCACGAATTTGGGGAAAGCGGGGCGGCAACTCAGGAAGACCTGCGACCAGAGCAAAAATAGCACAAAACTGTTGACTGGCCCCAATAGCCCCCTTATGACTGCTCCCTTTCTTAAAAGGAATTAACGCGAATGCGGGAGCGCATTTGAAACGTGGTGAATGATGGTAAATATCACAATCCTATTGGCTAACCCATTCACACCCCATTTTCGTCCCGTCTTCTTATAAATAAATCTTAAAACCTAGTTGACAATAAATAATCGACCCGACTAATCTTAGCAGTAGTAAGCATAATTGGCGGGGGGGGGGCAACTCCCGCCCGGTAAAACCACAAACTCATAAAACAACCTGACTAACCTGACTAACATGACGAAACGGGATCAACTTCAACTCGCCGCCGCCTTGGTGCTGGGGGCCACCGGTTTTTCGGCCTCGGCGCAAACGACGATTTTTACCAGCGGTGCAATTAACGGCACTGTTAATGGATGGGGAATCACCCCGACCTATGAGGCTGCCTCATCGTTTACTTTGACCAATCCGGCGACGATTGATAATGCGACGTTCGGCTTGTGGGTAACCACGGGAGAAACCCTAACCTCAGTGCATTGGGCGATCACTTCCAGTGCCGGCGGTACGCCCTTGCCTGCTGCCGCCGGTACGGCGATACCTTCGGTCTCCTCATTGCTGGCCTCTGATTTCTTTGGCAATGACATTTATTCCGAAAGCTTTACGATCCCGTCCATCGAGCTCGGAGCTGGCACTTACTATTTGCAGTTGGACCATGCCGTGGCCACGGGCGGCGCGCTGGCTTATTGGGATGAAAACGACGGCCCCAACTCACTCGCTTATTATTACGACACCTCCGTCTCAGACCCCTGGCAAACTTACGGCACTGCCTCATTGGCTTTCACCTTATCCGGGGAGAACTCGGTTCCGGAACCCGGCACTTTGGCTTTGGCCGGCATGGGCGCGCTCGTCTTGGGCCGGTTCGTCCGCCGCCAAGCCGGCAAGTAAGTTCACCCTTTGACGCTTCCCCTGGGGTTCAGCCGGAAATGCCGGCTGAACCCTGCTTTGTTTTCGACCCGCCCGCACACCCGGACGAAGGCACGCAGTTTGTGAAACATTGGCCAACCTGACGTGTCATGGATTGCGGCGGGGCTTTGCAGACGGCCACCTGCGCCGCGCCACGCCGCTTTCGCCCGCGCGACCCGGGTGGAATGTTACCATGCGCCCCGCCCGCCCGAAAGCAGTGCCCCCCGCTCCCGCTCTGCCACCGCAGTCCAAAACGCTGGCGCGCGATTCGACGGCTGACGTCAACGCGAAGAGTATTGGCGTGCGCCCAGTAATCTGGCGCTTTTGAACCCTTGAACCTCCAATCTGCTAATCTTGCTGGGATCTGTCATAAAAGATGACCGCCACCCAGAACTTAATAGCACAATACGTTGGACCCCTTTACGCACTAAGCCAATTTGCCCATGCCAGCGAGGTTAATAAACCTCCCAGCAAGACTCCTCTTCATCCGCCGCAAA
>CAIJGS010000130.1 GCA_903820285.1 uncultured Verrucomicrobia subdivision 3 bacterium
CCGGCTGGAAATTGCGCTGCGTCGCATGCAGCGCGCCGGCCAGCGGCTGGCGATTGTCCTGTCGCGCGACCGCCGGGAGGCGGGCGTGGCGGCGCTGGAGGATATTTTGAAACTGATGTTCGGCGAGGTGAAACTGTGAACTGGTCGGAACTCAGCGGCGATGGGTTGAAACTGCTGGCGGTCCTCTCGCTGGTGGCCATGAACGCGTTCTTCGTGGCGGCGGAACTGGCCCTGGTTCGCATCCGCGATACCCAGCTGGCCTCGCTGGCGGAGCGCGGCAACCGGCGGGCGCGCAAAGCCCGGCACATCGTTACGCACATCGATTCATACATCAGTGCCACGCAATTCGGCATTACGCTGGCCAGCATGGCATTGGGCGTTCTGGTAGAACCGGTGTTTCGCTCGTTGCTGGAACCGGTGTTCAATCTGCTGAACCTCACCAATCCGCACACGGAACGTACCATCGCCATCGTGCTAGGCTTTCTGGTGAACTCTTTTTTGCTCATCATTGCGGGGGAACTGGTGCCCAAGGCGATTGCCCTGCGGCGCACCTTGGAGACCTCGCTGTGGGTGGCCGGGCCGCTGGACCTGTTCTACCGGATTTCCTTTCCGTTCATCTGGCTGCTGCACCGGTCCTCGCAATTCGTGCTGCGCCGCCTGGGATTTGAGGCGGGAGAACTGCATGACAACCATACCGAGGAGGAACTGCGGCTCGTGCTCGCGGCGTCCCAGGGCACCGCGGACCGGCGCAATCTGATTCTGAATGCACTGGATCTGCGGCTTCGCAGCGCACGGGAAGTGATGCATCCGCGCACGGAAATCACCGCCTTCGATTCCACCGCGTCCATTGCCGACTGCCTGGCGCTGGCGGAAAAGAGCCGTTACTCCCGGTTTCCAATCTGTGTGGAGGGGGATCTGGACCGAACCCAGGGGGTAATTCACATCAAAGATCTCTACGCGCAACGCAGCCGGGCCAAAACGGCGGCGGATTTGTTGCCGCTGGCGCGGAAACTGATCTTCGTGCCGGAGACGGCGCCGCTCGACAAACTGTTGCACCGGTTTCTGGACCGGAAATTGCACTTTGCGATGGTGGTGGATGAATACGGTGGCACGGTGGGAATTGTGACGTTGGAAAATGTGATTGAGACGCTGGTTGGCCAGATTCAGGACGAGTTTGATGTGGAGGCAACGCAATTTGTCCGCAAGAGCGAAGGGGTGTGGGAAATTGCCGGCACGCTGCCATTGCATGACCTCGAAAAAATCATCGGCACCGTGCCGCATGATGAAAACACCACCACGGCCAGCGGCTGGGTCACGGAAAAGCTCGGCGGCTTTCCGCGCGCCGGCGATCACCTGAGCGTCAACGGCTTTGAACTGCGGGTGGAGGAAATGAACGGTCCACGCGTGGAGAAGTTGAAAATCACCCGCACGGTTCCGGTCAAGGATGCCATTGCCAGTCCCAAGGCGGAATAACCGTGCGCCTGGTGCCTTACCACCGTGCGCCGCGAATGGCCATTACCATGGCGGACAGAAAAACGATGCCATCCAGTACCACCGCCGGCCAGAGTTTTGCCTCGGCCGCACCGGCGGCAAGGATGATCATGACCGCCGCCCAGATGACCAGTGGGTGGTAATCCGGCACATTTTTCCGGCTGAGCTGCTTGTTGATCAGCAGGGGGGTGGTGAAGGCAAGAATGAAAATGATGATGGCTCCCCAAGACAGGAAATTGACAAAGGTGGCCCCATACCAGGTGAAGGGAACCTTGGTGGGAAGCCAGTTCCAATAATGGCGCGAGTGGGTCGCAAAAGGCTCAATGGCCAGATCGGTCAGCATGGCCAGCGCGGCGGTGAGGCCGATCAGCCAGAAACCGTAGCTGTTGATTTTGCGCCAGGGCCGGAGCACCAGCCGCACCACCCCGCGTGCGGAAAAAAGGACGATGATCCAGATCAGGGGCGCCACGGGCGGCAGCAGTTCCAGAATTTTGGGCTCCAGGTTGTTGTTATAATTAAACGGGCCGAACGGTATGCCTGTCTGGGCACCCACCAGTTGCACCCCGGCGCCAAACAGCAAGGTGATGAAGAGTGCTGCCAGTACATTCAGCAGCGGCAGCTGCCGGGACAGCCCGAGGGCCAGGCAGGCGCAACTGATCAGTAGAAACAGAATGTCCGGCCAGTGGTCATAGTCGGCGGTGGCCGGAGAAATGTATGGCCAGGCAATACATAGCACGGTGTTAATGACCGCCAGGAGCAAAAAAAGCCAGTGCAGGTTTGTAAGAAATGTTTCTCGCGCTTCCAAGCCCAGTTTTTGTGCCAGGGCAGCTTGCGGTTCTTCCGGCCGGTTCATGCGGTCAGCCTAACCGAAACGGAACCGGTTTTGCAGCCAAAATTAATGACTTTTATTTGCACCAGCCGGTATAGATGAAATAGCCGTAGGCAGCCGTCAAGGCGAGCCCGGCGAGCCGGGGCAACTGTCCCAATATGGCCACGGAGAGCAGGTGAAACCCAATCACGCCGAGCAGCAGTTGCAAGGCGGGAATTGTGGTGGCGGAAAATACGAGCGGATGATACAGCGCAAAGATGCCCAGACAGAGCGGAATGGAAATATGGGCGTCACCCACCTGGGAGGCATAGACCACCTCGGGCTGCCGGCGCCAGCCGTAATAGAAAGCCAGGACGGCATTGGGGAGCACCATCAACCAGCCGCTCAGCCAGCCCAGGTGGGCGGCGCTGACGAAGCCGGCGGGCCGGAGTTCCACCCAGTTCACCAGCCAGCCAGTGCTGACATAAATTCCATAGGCACCCGCCCCGATGGCGAGCAAATCCAGTGGCAGCAGCCAGTGCAGCAGTTTGCCGTGTTCAGCCTGGGTTTTCAGGGCTTCAAAGACATGAAAACTCTGCCAGAACAGAAACAGGCCCACGAGGATAAGTCCGTCCCGGAAATCCAGCCGGCCCTTGAGCCCCATGAGCCAGATCACGGCGGTGAAAAACAGGGCGGCCGTGAGGGTGAACAGCACGTCCAGCCGGTCGTTGCCATTGCCGGCTGCGGGTTCCTTGACCTTGCCGGCCGGTTTGTGCAGGTTGATGCCCCAGATCAGGGCGGGTACGCCCAACACGAAGGTGAAGTTGGTCAGGTTGTTGACATAGGAATTAACCATCACATCGGCACCACTGCCGCCGGTTTGTCCCAGAATGAAGGCGAAGATGATATTACCGAGCCCGGAGCAATAGGGCAGGATCAGCGCCCCCAGCAGGGTGCCGTGAAATCCGGCGACGCTCAGCGCTTCAAGCCGCCATAGCATCAGGAATGACGCTGCCAGAAACAGCGCCAGGAACAGCCACGGCGCCCAGATGCCGCCGGCTTCGACCCAATGGAGGAACGGATTCAACACGCGCGGGAGTTTACCATAAAAACGGTTCCCGGCGATACAAACCTGTGTTCAGCGTAATGAATTGACCTGTGCCGGGGTGGCAGGCTTAATGGACGCATGAGATTGATGTCGTTCGCGGTAGTGCTGGTCATGGCGATCTTGCTGGCGGGTTGCAGCTGGTTTCACCGGGATCATGCCAAGGCGACGCCGGTGCAGGTTGTTCCCGTGACCCCGGTGATCGTCACACCCGCGCAAACGGCGGCCGCCTATGTGCTGCTGGTCAATGATTCCGGGCGGTTTGTGGTGCTGAGTTTTCCTGGCGGGCAGGTGCCGGCCGAAGGGAAGATATTGGATATTTACCGGGATCGGCTAAAAACGGCCGAGGTGAAAATTTCCAAATTCCGACAGGAGAACAATGTGACGGCCGACATTCTTACCGGCGAGGTGCGTAAGGGAGATGAGGCGCGCGGGGAGTGAGCCTTAATCCTCCGTTTTAGGCGACTTTTCCACCAGCGGTTTTACCGTTTTGGGTAGGGCGTCTTTTTTGTAAGGCGAATGGAGATTGAAATAGATGCCACACAGCGGGCGCGGGGTGTCGCTCTGGCTGAGGATGACGGTGACCTGCCGGTCCAGGGCAATGCCATGGCGCATTCCTTCACCGCGGCTTTCGTAAGCGCTGATGGCCTTCAGCAGAAGCGACTTTAGCGATTCCTCGAAGTCGCAGGGGTTTTTTTCAAGGCAGACGATATGCCGGTCGTAACATTTCACTGCCTCGGCAATCTCACGTTTAAACATCTCAATCGTCATCATATGTTAACTTAGACCATTCGGCGGAATTGGCCATTAAATTTAATCCCCGGCGCGGGCGACGGGGCGGATGCGTTCGCCAAAGAGGGCGGTGCCGACGCGGATGATGGTGGCGCCCTCCTCGATGGCCACTTCGAAATCGCCGCTCATGCCCATGCTCAAGTGGGGCAGGGGAACGCCGATTACCGTTTCGCAGGCGGTTTTCAGTTCGCGGAGTTTTTGGAAATAGGGCCGCGCCTTTTCCGGCACCGGACTGTAGGGAGGAATGGCCATCAGCCCGTGGACTTCAATTTTGGGCAGGGCGTTGAGGGTTTCGAGTTCCGCCAGCAGGGTTTGCGGCTGGTAGCCAAACTTGCTGGCCTCGCCGGCCACATTCACTTCCAGCAGAATGGGGACGGTTTTGCCCGCCTGTTCGGCGCGCTTGGAGATTTCGCGCGCGATGGCCAGGCTGTCCACGCCCTGGATCATTTCAAAGAGTTCCACGGCATCGCGCACTTTGTTTGATTGCAGGTGGCCGATGAACTGCCAGCGGGCCTTGCCGGGCGAGAGCGGGATTTTGGCCTTGGCTTCCTGGATTTTATTTTCGCCAAAGTGGAGCTGTCCGGCGGCCACGGCTTCGTGGATGGTTTCCGGGGGATGACTCTTGGAGACGGCCAGCAGGGTCACGGAACTTTCGTCGCGGCCAGCCCGGGAACAGGCGGCGGCGATGCGCTGGCGGATAGTATTTAAATTTTCGGCAAAACTCACGGTCACAGTGTAGATGCAGATGTTGGGGGATGCAAACGGGGGGTTAATTAAGCGCAGATAACACAAAGATCACAGAGCGAAGAATCAGGCCGGAAAGGAATTCTATGCGCTCTTTGTGTTCTTTATGGTTGCCAGAATCAATCTCCTGCCAGTTCATAGTTTAAAAATGAGAGGCAGTAAACGGCGGCCGTTTCCACGCGCAGGGTGAGCGGTCCCAGGGTGATGGGGCGGGCGCCGGCGGCTTCGATGGCGGACAGTTCGGCGGGGGTGAAATCGCCTTCGGGTCCGATCCAAATGGCGGCGCTGTGTGGGTGCCGGCCGTGCTTGGTTTGAAACTCGCGGAGCCACTCGCGCGGGTGACGACGCTCAGTTTGCAGCGAGCCGACCAGTGGCAGATCAAAGGCCTCTTTGCGGGCAAGGAAATGGGGAATGGTCATGGGTGTTTCCACGCGGGGCAGCCAGGCGGCACCGCACTGCTTGATGGCTTCTACGGCGACCTGCTGCCATTTCTCGCGTTTGCTTTCCGCACTGTCGGCATCGAGGTGGCTGATAACGCGTTCGGAAAGGAGCGGCACGATGCGGTGGGTGCCCAGCTCAACGGCCTTTTGAATGATGTCCTCGATGATCTTGCCCTTGGGAATCGCCACGAGCAGGGTGATCGGACAGGCGGGCGCGGGCGTAAAGGTTTTTTCTTTCACCGCCAAGGTGATGAAATTTTTACCCGCTTCCTGAACTTCGCTCAGATAGCGGTGGCCGGTGCCGTCCAGTACGGTCGCCTTTTCGCCCCGTTGCAACCGCAGGACATGCAGGCCGTGGTGGGCTTCACGGCCATCCAACCGCAGCACCTGCGTGCGGCAGTTTTCCGGCGGCAAGTAGAAGCGATGCATGCGGCCTCACTTGAAGAATTTTTTCGCCTTCTCAAAAAAGCCCCGCGCCAGCGGCGCTTCCTTGCCATCGCACAGCGTGGCGTATTCTTGGAGCTTGGCCTTTTGCGCGCCGTTCAGGTGCGTGGGGACCTCGACCTGTACGCGTACAAGCAGGTCGCCCTGGCCGTAGCCTTGCAGGTTTTTCATGCCGCGGGCCTTGAGCCGGAGCAGCGTGCCGGGCTGGGTGCCGGCGGGAATCTTAACGGTGGCCTGGCCTTCCAGGGTGGGCACATCAATCTCCGCGCCCAGCGTAGCCTGCACAAAACTCACCGGCACTTCGCACAACAGGTCGTCGCCTTCGCGCACGAAGATTTCATGTTCCTTGACCGAGAGAAACACATAGAGATCGCCGGCCGGTCCGCCGCGAAAGCCCGCTTCGCCATTGCCTTGGGAGCGCAGCCGCGTACCGGTTTCAACGCCGGCGGGAATGCGCAGCTTGATCTTGGAGGAGCGCTGGCACTTGCCTTCGCCATGGCAGGTTTTGCAGGGTTTCTCGAGGATATGGCCCTGGCCTTTGCAATGCGGACACGTCTGCGCAATGCTGAAAATGCCGCGCGAGGTGAGCACCTGGCCGCGACCGCCGCACGTGCCGCAGGCTTTGATGCGCGAACCGGGTTCGGCCCCGGCGCCGTTGCAATCTTCGCACTTGTCCGGCTTGTTGAGCGTGATTTCCTTTTCGACGCCATGCGCCGCCTCTTCCAACGAAATTTCGAGGTCGTAGCGGAGGTCGTCACCGCGTTGCGGGCCGGCCGGGTTTTGGCCGCCGCCGCCGAACAGATTTTCGAAAATGCTGCCGCCCCCGCCGCCCCCGGCACCGCCGAAGACTTCGCGGAAAATGTCGAAGGGATCGTGGAAGCCGCCGCCGCCGGCCGGACCACCACCGCCCCGGGCCCGGGCGCGGGGATCAAACGCGTCATGGCCGAACTGGTCGTAGGCGGAGCGCTTTTGCGGGTCGCTGAGAACCTCGTAGGCGTGGCCCAATTCCTTGAAACTCTCCTCGGCCTGCTTGTCGCCGGGGTTCTTGTCCGGGTGGAATTTTACCGCCAGGCGGCGATAGGCTTTTTTAAGTTCATCATCACTCGCGCCGCGGGCAACCCCGAGCACTTCATAATAATCACGTCTGGCCATCTTGAATTTGAAAATTAAGGGTGTTAACGGTCTGCCGGCTGGAACTTTCCGCCGGCGTTTTATGAGATTTTACTGCGGACTGGCCGCCGGTTTTTTGGCCACGATCACGGTGGCGGGGCGCAGCAGGCGGTCTTTGAATTTGTAACCCTTGCGCAATTGGAGGGCCACATGGTCCTCGGGCACCTCGGTGGACTCCTGCTGGGAAACGGCTTCGTGCACGGCGGGGTCGAAGGGCTTGCCGAGGGCGTCAATTTCTTCCAGGCCGGATTCCACGAGCGTGCCCTTGAGCTGCTGCTGGATCATTTGAACCCCGGATTGGAGGGAGGCCAGCTTATCGCCCTGGGCGGACTGGGCGGCGGTGAGGGCCATCTCGAAATTGTCCAGCGCGGGGAGCAATTTCTGGAGCAGGGCCACATTTGCGTATTGCATGGCCTCGGTTTTTTCCCGGGCAGCGCGTTTCTTGAAATTATCGAAATCGGCGGTGGTACGGAGCAGGCGTTCCCAATGCTCGTCGGCCTTGGCGGCGCGGCTCTTGAGTTCCTCAATCTGCTCCGGGGAAAGGGCCGGGGCAGCGGTCGCGGTTTCCGGGTTTTCCGGCGTCAACGGTTCGTTTTCGGTTTTGCTCATGGGCTTTTTTCGTCCAAAATGAAACATTTAAATTGGTTTCTTATTTTATGATTATCAACATATTGTGGATAATCAGCTAATAGAGAATGGTGATCACGGCCTTCCATGCGGCCGGTTTCATGCTCCCGCGGTATTGCTCCAAAGCGCTACCAGGGCCAGAAGTTCTGCCATGTCACGCCATATAGATAACAGATAAGCCGGAACATTCAAGCCTTACCGGGCAGCCTGCGGAGGAGGGAACCCTGATTTATGTATTCGGACTCGGGGACTGACTTGAAGAGGCATTCACCACGGAGGCGGCATTTCCGTTTTCCTTCGATCTCAACAAACCCCAAACCGACAAGGCCAGAATAATACCGGATGAAATCATGATCACGGCCGGATAAACCGTGGAGCGGTATTCTTCCGAAACCAGCAGGTCTTGCGTGCGGTAGGCGTACACCATGCCGTAAACTTCCGGCACGACAAACACGCCGTTGGTGGCGTGCTTTTGAGCAAACACCTGCTGTGATAAATTCGCCATGCCGACCACCTTGCGGTGATGCTGGTCCCGGTCTTCATATAAAAACAAAACCGGGTTGATCAGCAAGACCCAGGCGATGCCAACCATGGCCATAAGCTTATACATAAGTATTGTGGTTTGAATCGGCGTGGCTTTTTTCCGATGCCACGTACCAGATTCAATTTCTAGGGTTTATCGAACATCCGATTAAGTAAAATATGTTTACTTAGGAATAATGATGCAAGCGTGAATGTGTTGTAAACCCGAAAAATCGCATGGATAATCTTCATTTGATCCCATTTTTTGGTTAAATCGCGCCACCCATGCCTGGCTGGACCTGCCGATCGCAGCCAGGGCGGTGGCCGCCATTCAGAGGCGGGTGAAGGGATTATGTCTTAATTATGTCTTAGAGTGCGTCTGAAAAGTCATGAAAACTGAGGAATCAAGCCAGTCGGCGGAGTTGGATTCGGATCATGGCGATATAGATCCAAGCCTCGGCACTGGACTCGGTGGTTTCGTAATC
>CAIJGS010000131.1 GCA_903820285.1 uncultured Verrucomicrobia subdivision 3 bacterium
AACCTGCGACGGCAGGTGCTGAATCCGGTCCTGCAGATTCCGGTGGGCGTGCCGCTCCGCGTGGTGCAACCCGCGCCGACCGATCCTTTTGCCGCCCCGTTCCGCTCCGCCGAAAGCCTGCTCCGGTTTTCACCGGCCAGCTCGTTCGACCACCGCGTGCACGTGCGTGGCATCGTCACCTGCCATCAAGCCGACCCCACCCGGCTGATCTGGATTCGCGACGGCACGACCGGCTTAAAAATCCAAATGCAGCATGACGAGAACTTGAATCCCGGAGACGAGATTGAAGTGCTCGGCTTTCCCCGGCTGGGCGCCTATACCCCGATGCTGGAAGATGCCATGATTAAAAAAACCGGCGTCACCAATGCCCCTGCCCCGCTGCTGCTGGCCAGCACGCATGATGTCTTTGACCATGAAGACGATTTGGTCACCCTCACCAATACGCTCACGGGCATTCAATCCACCTTCGAAGGCGTCACATTGAGCCTGGAAAGTGGCGGACAGATTTACAAAGCCTACATGAAACTGCCCGGCAACGGATCCGCCCCCCCGGACTGGGAACCAGGCAGCCTCGTATGTATGACCGGGATTTGTTCCATCATTTACGATGAATCCAAGCCCATGATGGGCGTGTGGTATCCGCAGTCCTTCCAGATTCTGCTCCGGGACCGAAATGACCTCATAGTCATAACTCCGCCCCCTTGGTGGACGCCCCGGCATGTCATGCTGGTGCTGTGCCTGGTGGCCGGTGGATCCGTGCTGGCAACCGCGCTGGTGATGTGGCTGGCCCGGCGGCGCTTGCATGAACAGGGCCGGCAACGGGCGCTCGCGGAAACCCAGTTCACCGCGATCCTCGCGGAGCGGAACCGCGTGGCCCGAGAAATCCACGACACCCTTGCGCAGGGGCTGGTGGCTACTTCGGTGCAGTTGCGGCTGGCACGGAAACATACGACCATTGTCACGCCCACCATGACCGCGCATCTGGACACCGCCTTGCAACTGGTGCAAGGGAGTCTGCAGGAGGCGCGCAATTCGATTTGGAACATGCGGTCGCAGGTGCTCGAAACGGGCGATCTCGCCGGCGCGTTAAAAAATATTCTCAAGCAAATGTCCGATGGCACCGAGCTGGGCACGGAATTTGATACCTCCGGCAAACCCCGCCGGTTCTCGCCCTTCATTGAAAACAATCTGCTGCGTGTCGGGCAGGAAGCCATCACCAACGCCATCAAACACGCGCAGGCAAAACACATCAAGGTGACGGTGGAATTTGGCGAGAAACAGTTTTGCCTGACCGTTACCGATGATGGCAAGGGATTCGATGCCGCCAAGCCGCCGCCCAGCGAAGGGAGTTTCGGCCAGGTGGGCATGCGTGAGCGCGCCACCGCCCTGAAAGGCACGCTGGATATCCGCAGCGCGCCGGGTCAGGGCGCGGAAATCCGCCTGACCGTTCCGATGACCGGAGAATAGCCCGGCCAACCGCTTTTTGAATTTACCCTAACGGGTAAGTGACGGCACCAACCACAAGAGGTAATTTATGGTTAAGTTGAAGAAATCAAATACGATCCGAGTGATGTTGGTGGATGACCATCCGGCCTTCCGCAAGGGCATGGCCGCGCTCATTGAGAGCGAAACCGACCTGCGCGTAGTGGCCGAAACCGGCAATGGTAGCGAAGCTCTCGACTTGTTCCGGCGGACCCGCCCCGACGTGGTGCTGATGGATCTGCGGCTGCCGCAAATGGGCGGCGTGGAAATCACCATGGCCATCCGCAAGGATTATCCGGATGCACGGGTGATTGTCCTGACCACATTTGATACGGATGAAGACATCTACCGGGCCATGCAATCCGGCGCCAAATCCTTTCTTTTGAAAGACACTTCCGAAGAGGAACTCTCCGCCACCATCCGGGCGGTTCACGCCGGGCAGCAGACGCTGCCGCCAAAAGTGGCCGAACGCCTGGCCGCCCGGGAAGAACGGGCCGACCTCTCGGAGCGCGAACTGCAAGTGCTGCAATTGCTGACCAAAGGACGCAGCAACAAGGAAATTGCCTCCGCGCTAACCGTGAGCGAAGACACCGTGAAGGCGCACATCAAGCATGTGTTCACCAAGCTGGATGTGCAGGATCGCACCGAAGCCGCCATCACCGCCATCCGCTTTGGCATCGTCCATCTGGACTAGACACCCGCCTTATGGTGGCGGCGACGTCCCATCGCCTGCCACTCAATCCCCTTAATTACTTTTGTTCCGGTTCAACGCCGCCGTGAACCAATCCACCGGCGCCGGCTTGGCTGGTCCGGCCGAAGGACGCGGGCCGTTTGCCGGACGCGGCGAATTCAGCGGCGGACGACTGGCACCGATCTGCGGTGCGGCTTTCATGGAAAGCGCAATCCGTTTGCGCGGCAGATCCACTTCCGTCACTGTAACCATTACCTTCTGCGACACCTTGACCACTTCCGACGGATCCTTGATGAACTTGTCGGACAACTGACTGACATGCACCAGGCCGTCCTGATGGACGCCAAT
>CAIJGS010000132.1 GCA_903820285.1 uncultured Verrucomicrobia subdivision 3 bacterium
AACGTTCGTTGGGCTATTGGTTTTAATCATTTGATTGTCTACCCAATTTACTGTCCGTCAATTCGAAGCAACCCCAGGTTGCCACTTTTTTCGCGAATCAAGCCGCTGGATTGGTCGGACTGGTGGACAAATTACCGAACGTGTGGTTGGATAAAATCCTCTCCTGGGGGAGAGGCCAGAGGTGAGGGCGAGCGTTGACACAAACTTTTGTGCCACCTTAATCCACAAGGTCTGGTCGTAATCAAGTTGGATGTCACAGCAGTTTTATCCCCATTAATTTCTGTAACCAAACAGGCAGCGCGGGTGTCCCTAATTGGAGACCACTATGAATGACACCATCAATCGTCGGCATTTCTTAAAACAGGCAGGGGTGACGGGTGTCGGGCTGGGACTGGCCGGTTCGACGGGATTATTCACTTCCGCCCACGCCAAAGATGCCAGCGTGGTCTCCCGCAGCATCGGGGCGAGCGATCGCATCACGGCCGCGGTCATTGGCACGAACGGGCGGGGGCTGGCGCACATTGACTGTCTGGGGACGTTGCCGGGGGTGGATATTGCGTACGTTTGCGATGTGGATGACCGTTCCATTGCCAAGGGGCTCAAACGGACGGCAAAATATCCCTCGCAGTCGCCGAAGGGCAGCAAGGATTTCCGCAAGGTTTTGGAGGATAAATCGGTGGATGTGGTGACCATTGCCACGCCGGATCACTGGCACACGCCCATGGCGATCATGGCGATGGCGGCGGGAAAACATGTCTATGTGGAGAAACCGTGCAGCCAGAATCCTTACGAAGGCGAGTTGCTGCTGGCGGCGGTGAAAAAATACGGTCGCGTGGCGCAGATGGGGGCGCAACGGCGGTCTTCGCCGCAGATGCGCGAGATCATCCCGCAAATTCACGCCGGCATCATTGGCAAAACCTATTTTGGCCGGGGCTGGTATCTAAACCAGCGCGGTTCGATCGGTCACGGCAAGCCGGCCCCGATACCGGCCGAACTGGATTATGATCTCTGGCAGGGGCCGGCGCCGCGTCGTCCATACATGGACAATGTCATCCACTACAACTGGCACTGGTTCTGGCATTGGGGCACCGGCGAAGCGCTGAACAATGGCACGCACGAAATGGATGTTGCCCGCTGGGCGCTGGATGTGAAGTGGCCGGTGCGGGTGACCTCGAACGGTGGTCGCTACCAGTTTGAGGACGACTGGCAGACGCCGGATACGCAGACGATCAGCTGGGATTTTGCCGAGGGCAAAACGATGAGCTGGGAGGGGCGGAGCTGCAATGATTTCCCGATTGATAAAGCGTCGCGCGGCACGATGATTTACGGCACGGAAGGCTCGGCCTGGCTGGATGGCAATGACTATGTGATTTACGACAAGAAGCGGAAGATTATAAAGTCGGCCAAGGAGAATGAAGTGGTGGATCCGACCAATATCGTGAGCGCCAGCGGCATCAAAATGGATGCGGCGCACGTGGCCAATTTTCTGGAAACGATCCGGGGCCGGCAGCAACTGAACTGTCCGATTGAGGAGGGTTACAAGAGCGTGACCCTGCTGCATCTGGGCAATATTGCGTGGCGGGTTGGGCGCGAATTGCATTGTGATCCGGCCAACGGCCATATTCTGGATGATCGCCAGGCGATGAAGCTGTGGCGGCGGGATTATGAGCGGGGCTGGGAACCTAAAGTTTGAGCAGGAATTCTTTTACCGCATAGAACGCAAAGATCACAGAGAAAAGAAAACAGGCACCTCACTACGATTGACCCCACGTTTAGAATTTTAATATGAAACTGATTATTGCCTTGATGGCGGCCATTTTATTATCCCCGGTGGCGCGGGCGCAGGAACCGACGCCGGCGGAAAAGCTGGGCTGGCAACTGGCGATTCATTCCTACACGTTTCAAAAATTCTCCGTTTTTGACGCCATTGACATGTCGGCCGCGCTGGGCGTGAAGTACATGAGTGTGTCCGGCAGCGCCATCTTGGATGGAACGAACCGGGTCACCACGGTCACGCTTTCGGATGATCAGCGGGCGGAAATTGATGAGCGGTTGCGGAAGCGTGGTTTTGGCAATTTCGTCAACATCGGCGTGGTGCAATTGCCGGCGGATGAGGCCAAGAGCCGGAAGGTGTTTGAGTTTGCGAAAAAGTGGGGCATCAACGTGCTGGTGGCCGAGCCGGCGACCAATGCCCTGGACACGGTGGAAAAACTGTGCAAGGAATACAACATCAAGGTGGCCATTCATGACCATCCCAAGGGACATTCGATCTATTGGAATCCGGAATCGGTATTGGCGGCCATTAAGGGGCGCACGCCGCTGATGGGTGCGTGCGCGGATGTCGGGCACTGGATGCGCTCCGGCCTGGACCCGGTGGAATGTCTGAAGAAGCTGGATGGACACATCATTTGTCTGCATTTCAAGGACCTCAACGAGATGGGGCCGAAGGCGCATGACGTGCCGTGGGGCACGGGCATTGGCAAATCGAAAGAACTGATGGCGGAATTAAAGCGCCAGCATTTCCACGGCGCGTTTTGCGTGGAGTATGAATATCACTGGGAGAATTCCAGTCCGGAGATTGCACAGTGCGTGAAATTCTGGAATGACACCTGCGCGGAACTGGCGGCGGAGCCGGTGAAGTAAGAGGTTTTTGAGACTCGTAATATCGGTGTAACCGCGTTGGGCGGGAGCGGAGCGCGGCGTTCACGCCGCTTCAGCGCACATAACGAAAACGGTCTGGAATGACACGTGCGCCTTGGGTTGTTGGACACTGAAGCGGGCTGAAGCCCGCGCCCCTATTGCAGGAAATCGCGTTGGAGGCGGTCCATGAGTTCGTTGACGGCCATCATGAGCTGGCCGTGGCGGCCGGCTTGGGCGTGGTTCGCCAGGTCGATGGGCTGGCTGATGGCGTCGGCATAGCGGTGGGTCAGGGCAAGCTGTTCATCGCGCTGGCCGAGGGCATGCAGGAGTTTGCGGACGGTTTTCACCTGCCGTTTGGCGGCGGCAATTTTGCGGAGGGCCAAGGCAGGGGAAAGATCTCCAGATTGAACGCGTTTGAGCAAACCGCACTCAAAGAGCCGGCAACGTTTGGGCCGGTCGTGATAAATGCAGCAGAGTTTGCCGTCGAAAGCGGCGCAGGGCTGGGCAAAGGCGAGGCGGGTTTTGGTTTTCGGCTCCAACGTCAGGCCGAGTTTTTTGAGGCGCTTGGGATCGTCGCCGGCGCGGAGTTCCACGTCGGCAAAGAGGGTGCTGTCGCAGCACAACCCGCAGTTCGGACAGAGCCGGTCGATGCTGGCGGTGGGGTTGGATTTCATAACGTTGCCAAACGGGAGCATATTTTCTTTGGAGCGGGGCAACAAGGGGGAATGCAAACAGGAAGGCGGACAGGTCAGTTTAACAAGTGCATGAAAAATTCATACCCGGTCAAAGGTCCGGTCGCGGGCTTTACGCTGATTGAATTG
>CAIJGS010000133.1 GCA_903820285.1 uncultured Verrucomicrobia subdivision 3 bacterium
CTGGCCAGCCAGTGGCTGACGGATTCGCGTTTAAAGGTTTCGGCAAACTTGCGCCGGGGTTTAACGTTCGTTGGGCTATTGGTTTTAATCATTTGATTGTCTACCCAATTTACTGTCCGTCAATTCGAAGCAACCCCAGCCCCTTCTCTGTGCTCTCTGCGTTCTATGCGGTTAAATTTCTTCTTCGTGAAATCAGTGTTCCATCCGCGCCCAACTGCGGTTAAAATGCCATCATGACAATTGAATCCATCCGCATCGGCATGCGCGTGCGCCATCCGCAATACGGCTCCGGCACCGTCAAAACGATTTCCGAAGTGGTCGCCGAAATCCAGTTCGACGACGGCACCAAACGCGCCGTCGCCCCCGAGCCGAGCGGGCTGGAACCCCTGGACCCGGCCGTGACCGTTAGCGGCCTCAACGTGCCGCTCGCCCAGTTCATCAGCCAGACCTTGGACGTCGCCGTGGCCAAACTCGGCCTGCAAAAGCCGGATGCCATCGTGGAAAAGCTCGGTCTCCGTTGGCACGGCGGCAAGCTCGTCCTTCACCCCAGCGACCCCACCTTGCAAACCAAGGAAGTCCCCCTGGAAGTGTTCTTCCACAAAGTCGTCATGATCCGGAACAACCTCCGCGTGCTGGAACAGAAGATCAACGCCCACGAAAAACTGACCGACGGCGAAAAAGTGGAAATGCAGCAATACATCACCAAAAGCTACGGCTCCCTGACCACGTTCAATATTCTGTTCAAGGACAAGGAAGACCAGTTTTGATTTTGTGCCGGTTATGTTCCACGTAATTGCCCATGGGTGGGCGATTGACAGGGAAAACGGACGGGGAAAAGTATGTGATAACGCTCGCCCTCACCCCGGCCCTCTCCCCCGAGGAGAGGGGGAAACGGTTGCCGTCTGTTTCGCGAATCAAGCCGCTGGATTGGTCGGACGGATGGACGAACTGTCTCAAAACGTGCCAGGGAAAAGCCCTCTCCATGGGGAGAGGGTTGGGTGAGGGAGAGCGTTGACACTAACTTTTAGTTTGTTCGGGAATAGCTGCAAAGCGGCCGCAACCGCGTTGCGGTTGAAGATGGTTTTTGGGGACGCACACCCAGGGTAGCTCGTGCCTCGCAACCCTGGGCTTTGAGCCGGAATCCCTTTGGGATTCACTGCGTCGCTTCGCGACTGTCATATTCAACCCGCACTAGCGTAAATCGTTAATCGCCAATTGTAATCCCCTCACGTATTGCGCTTGGGAATCCAATGATTATGTGCCTTGGTATCATTCGCAAAGTCGGCTGCCATCAGCAGATCGCGCCAATCACGGTTTGCCAGTGCGACTGCATTTCGAAAACGCTTCATGTCGCCCTGGCTTAACTTGAGCACGGCAAAGCGAATTCGCTCCATACCGAATTCATCTGATTTTCCCCAAAGATTATTACCGCATCCGCTACCCAGGGTGCTCGTTACTTCATCGCGGTGTTCGGGTGGAAAAAGAACCTCAACCCACTGCTGCGTTTTTGGACTGAGGACAGGATTTGCTGGGATGGGGCGTAAATGTGGCAAGCCGGCCATATCTCTGACCGCATTGCTTGCCACGCCATAATTCACATGATGAGCTTTGGCGTAGAGTGAAATGGCTCCAGGTAAATCACCGCTTATGGCCTGCCTTCTGATAGTTTCATCAGAGGGCTGTTCCCGATCTGGGCAGGGCGATGGATTACCTATTTCAGCCATGTCCTAATTTGCTATCCGCTCCGCTGATGCTCGCTCCCGCCGCATGAATAGTCGGCGCGTCCGCCGGCTTTTTCTTCACCCGCTCGCTATAACTGATCAACACCGCGCCCGCGATAATGAGCGTCACCCCCGCCCAGCGCCAGCCATCTACATCCTCTTTGAGGAGGAACTTCGCGGCGAGAGTGGTGAGCACAAAGCTCAGGGCGGTCAGCGGCCAGATGAAGCTCACGTCGCGCAGGCCGAGGAGATAATTCAGCAGCACAAAGAAAGCTGTCTCCAGTACCAGCCCCAGCAACACATCGCGGGTGGTGAACCAGTCGCCAATCAGACGCAGCACGTTTTTCCAGACCGGCAGGTCCGCCTTGCGCGCGTTGTAAAGGATGCCGATCTTATCCAGCCCGCGTTTCAGCGTGATCACACCAATCGCCTCAAATGAGAAGGCGATGACAAGGATGATTAAAATTTTGGTCATAAATCCTGGTAACGAATCAATTGGATGCCCTGCGCCGCCACCAGGGCTTTCACCCGGGGACTCACCAAGGCCGCGTACTCATGCTTAAATTTGTCCAGCGAGGGATGCGAGTAAAGCTCCGAATCACCCGCCGGCAGCTCCGGCAGCAATTTGAGAATGTATTCCTCATCCACATGCGAATCCTGGAGCAGGCCGAACGTGATTTGCGCGTGCCGGATGCCGCGCGATTGCAGGGTCGGCCGGGCGCGGTTGGAAAGCCATTCGTAAATGCCCGCGTGCGACACCCGGTAAAACCAGCGTCCCGACGCCATGCGCCGGCTGCGGGCCAGGCAATCCCGTGTGAGCCGCAGGTGGCGGATGCCCAGTTTGCCGGCGTCTTCCATGAGGATGGAGAAAATCACCGGATGCAAATGCAGGTGCAAGTGGCCGTTCACGTGGTCCAGCTTCAGGCCGGTGGCATGAAACTTTTCAAACTGCGCATGAATTTCCGCGCGGAGCTGGGGCCGCAGTTTGCCTTTGAAAAAGTAATTCATCCCCACGCCCACCGGGGAGTTGCTGAATTCCCCGCGCGCGTTGACCAGCCCGGGAATCGCGCCGGGCTTCAGCGCCGAATGGCCCATGAGCAGGGTCAGGTGCAGGCCGGTGCCGAGCCGGGGATTTTCCTGAGCCAGCCGCACCGCCTCGGCGCAGCCGGGTTCATTCACCATCAGGCTGGCGGTGGTCAAAATGCCGTTACGATGCGCCTGAATCACGGCGGTATTCACGGAGTTGGAAAGGCCGAAATCGTCCGCGTTGACGATCAGCCGGCGAGTTTCAAGGCTGGCCATAGCGGGTGGCGGTGGAACCGGCGGTGAAGCGCAGCCAGGCGCCGAAAATCAGCGAGATTTTTTTGAATTTGCTCAGTTTGACCGGCTTGGCCCCAAAGACATTGAAGCGGTTCGCTTCCAGCTTGCGGAGCAACTGCCAGTAAACCGTGCCCATCAGCTCCGCCGCCACCATCGCCTTGCGATCCTCTGCCGGCAAGGTGGTGCGGGCCAGCTGATAAAAGTGGCGCGCCCGGGCGGCGATGCTCTCAGCCAGCTTGAAATACCTGTCCGAATATTTGCCATCCAAAATCTCCTGCTCAGTCACGCCGAAACGGACCAGTTCGCTCAGCGGCAGATAAATCCGGCCGCGCGCGGCGTCGTTTTTTACATCGCGCAGAATATTGGTCAATTGCAGCGCCTTGCCCAGATACACCGCGTAGTCATGGCAGGCCTGGTTCCGATAGCTGAAAATTTCAATGCTGAGCAAGCCCACCGCCGAGGCTACCCGGTAGCAATACTGTTCCAATTGCTCCTGGGTTTCATACCGGAGAATGTCGAGGTCCATCTCGCAACCCATGATCACCTCATCCATCAGGGCAAAGGGCAGTTTGAATTCCGCGATGACGGGCTGGAATTCCTGATTCAGGATAAACTCGGGCACCTCTTTTCCGCAGGCACGAAGGATATCGGCCCGCCACGCGGCCAACTGTTCCCGGCGGCTGGCCACGGGGATGGCATCCTCATCGGCGACATCGTCCACGGCCCGGCAAAAGGCATAGAGAGCGGCCATGGCATCCCGGCGACGCCGGGGGAGCATGATAAAAGCCAGCGCCAGATTGGAGGCGCTTTTTTGGGTGAGGGCGCGGCTATGCTGCATTAAATCAAAGTCTCGGCTTCATCGGTGCATCCGGATCGCGCGGCGGGGGCAGACCGCCGGTTTGGTCCAGGGTGGGGTTGGCTTTGCGCCGGTGACTATGACGCTTGCGCTTGCGTTTGTGTGCGCCATTGGCCGACGAGTGCTTGGCTACGAACCACCAGACCACAATGGCGGCAATGATCAAACTGACCAGAATAATGATCAGGATGCCAAAAACATCCTGAAACCAGGATCCGGGGGAGGGCAGGTTGAGCGCTTCCTTGTTCATATCAGCCTCCGGTATTTTCGGTGGCCGTCGGGCCGCTTTCGTTGGGCAGTTTCATATTCAGCCGCTGCATCCGGTAGCGCAGCGAGTGTCGGGTCAGCTTAAGCTGCGCCGAGGCGCGTGTCAGGCTGAAATTGCTGTGCTCCAGGGCGGTGTTGATCAGCTGTTCCTCCAGCCGGCGCAGGCCGTCATCCAGCGATTCCTCGGCAAACAAGGTCACTGGTCCGCTCTGGGACCGTGGTGGGGCGGAAAAGACCGGCAGGCTGCCCGGGGTGATTTCCACGCCGGTTTCCAGAATGACGGCGCGCTCCACCACGTTGCGCAATTCGCGCACATTGCCCGGCCAGTGGTGCGCCAGCAATGACCGCTTGGCATCGGTGGAAAAGCCGTTCAGGTTCTTGTTCATGGCCACCCGGAACACTTTTAGAAAATGCTCGGCCAGCAGCAGCACATCATTGCTGCGCGCCCGCAGCGGTGGCAGCAGAAATTGCACCACGTTCAGCCGGTGGAACAGGTCTTCGCGAAATTCCCCGTCGGCGATCGCCTGAACAATATTGCGGTTGGTGGCGGCGATGAAACGGACGTTTACCTTCAATTCCTCGGTGCCGCCCACGCGTGTGAAGGTGCCGTCCTCAAGAAAGCGCAGCAGTTTGGCCTGGAGCGACCGCCCCATGTCCGCGATTTCATCCAGAAAAATCGTGCCGCCGTCCGCCTCTTCCACCCGGCCGTGCTTCTGTTTGATCGCCCCCGTGAAGGCACCCATCACAAGGCCGAACAGTTCGCTTTCCAGCAGCATCTCCGGAATGGCGGCGCAGTTGATGCGGATATAATGTTCATCCCGCCGCCGGCTCAAACCATGGAGCGCGCCGGCCACGAGCTCCTTGCCCGTGCCGCTTTCGCCCAGAATCAGCACCCGGGCATCGGTGGCACCCACCGTGCGGATGAGCTGGCGCAGGTCGCGCATTTCCTGGGAATCGCCCACAATCTGTTCCAGTCCGAAGACTTCACCGGAACGGCGGCGCAGGACGGCGTTTTCCGCCAGCAACCGGAAACGCTCGGCGCAGCGGGAGACCGCATGAAAGAGTTCTTCGGGGGCAAACGGCTTGGCCAGGTAGTCCATGGCCCCGGCCTTGATGGCCTCCACGGCCAGCTTGGGCGTGGCATACGCGGTGATCATAAGTGTGGGCAGATCCGGCCACTGGCTGTGCATCCGCGCCAGAAATTCATAGCCCGTCATACCGCCCAGGCGGGCATCTGTGATCACCATCAGGAATTTTTCCTGCGCCAGCAGGTTCAGCGCCTCCTCGGCGGATTCGGCCGCGCGGGTGGTGTAGCCTTCATCGCCCAGCATCGTCTGGAGCGAACGGCGCATGTTTTTTTCGTCGTCCACGACCAGGACGGGGGGCAAAGGCACGTTCATGTTACAAATGGCTTGGGCACCGTTTTCGCGGGAAAGGTTACCATGAATTTCGCCCCCTTTCCAAGCTCTGATTCCAGCCGCACCGTGCCGCCGTAGAGTTCGGCGTTATGCTTCACAATGGCCAGCCCCAGACCGGTGCCCTTTTCCTTCGTGGTAAAGTAGGCTTCGAACACGCGTTCCACCCGGTCCGGCGGCACGCCCGGTCCGTTGTCCGCCACCGTGACCACCACCGAATGATCCCGCAGGCAGTCGGCCGTGAGGATGATCTTGCCCCGGCCGTCCAGCACCTCGCGCGCATTTTGCAGCAGGTTGACCACAATTTCCGAGAAATGCCCGCGCTGCATCAGCAGCGGGGGAAAATGCGCGGCCAGCCGCTTCTCCAGCACAATCTCCGTGGGCATGGCGGCGGGCAGCACCTGGCTGATGGCGCGGTCCAGTTCCTCCGCCACATTCAGCTTTTCAACCCGGCCCTCGCTCAACTGCGCGTACCCCATGATTTGCGTGATCACCCGGTCGGCCCGGGCCACCTCTTCCTGGATGATCTCGATCTGTTGCAGGGATGCCGGTTTGTTTTCGCGGGCCGACCGTTGCAACGAGTAGGCGCTGTTGCTGATGATCGCCAGCGGGTTTTTGATCTGGTGGGCGAATTCGGCAGCCAGCCGGCCGGCCGCCCGCAACTGGTTTTCCCGCACGGCGAACTCTTCCGCCTCGGCCGCCACCACATGCTGCTTTTCCACAAACGCCTGGGCCCCATGGCAGCTGATGGTGGTCAGCCACAACACCAGCAGCCGCAGCACGAAAGATTCGCCCAGCCCCTCATTGGGGGACAGGTCCATGGCCTTGATGGTGGCATCATCCAGATTGGCAATGATCGTGGAATTCAGCATCGCCACCAGCACGTAGCACATGCTGATCGCAAAATTCAGGAACAGCTGGGAAAAGCCGGGCGGTATGCTTACCGCATTCCGCAATATCAAGCCCACAAACAGCCAGTACAGAATGCTGTCCATCCCGCCCGTGATCACCGACATGCAGGCCACCAGCAAACCGTCCACCAGGCTGCTCGTCACCACCGTCCATTGCAGCACGGCCAGCGGCAGGCGCCGGCTGAAGAAGATGGGCAGTGCCAGCAGCGCACACAAGGGGACATAAAACCAGAAGATGATCTGCATCGTCTCCACCACCACATCCTGCGTACTGGCGATGTTGCCCACCCACAGGGAATTCCGGTAGAACGAGTAAAAAATGGTGCCAATGAAGAAGCATTTGGCCGGGAGCATCACGTTGCGCTCCATCAGCTCGATGCGCCGGCGCGCCCGGTCCGCGTCCGGTGCCGGGATTTCAAACAGGGCCGGCAGGCGCTTCAACCAGGGCTCGCGGCGCTTGTTCATGGGCGGTCAGGTCAGCAATTCCCATCCACGTGCCGCGATCTGCTCCACCGGCCAAAGCCGGCCGATGCCCTCGTAACCGCAGGATAACAGCCCCTCGTCCGGCCCGATGAAAACCACGCCGCGCTGTTTCAATGTCTGCACATTCGCCGCAGTGGCCGGGTGCAGCCACATCTTGCCGTTCATCGCCGGGGCGATCAAAATCTTGGCGGGCGGATTGAGCGCCAGGGCAATGCAGGTGAGCGCGTCATCCGCCAGCCCGTGCGCCAGCCGGGCAAGCACGTTGGCCGTGGCCGGGGCGATCAGCAGCAGGTCCGCCGTGTCCGCCAGTTCAATGTGGGTGGGCTTCCAGCCTTCATCCTCGTCGTAAAGATCCGTCACCACCGGGTGACGCGTCAGCGTCTTGAAGGGCAGGGGGGTGACAAACCGCTGGGCATCCGCCGTCATGACCACGCGGACGTCGCCGCCCTTTTTGGTCAGCAAACTGGCCAGGTCCACCGCCTTGTGCGCGGCAATGGAGCCCGTGACCCCGAGGATGATTTTTTTGGCGGCAGCCATGCTTTCAATGTGAACTTAAATCGGCATTTCGCAACCTCAAACCCGCCGTTTACAATTCCGGCGCCAGCGAACGGTCCGAGTGCATTTTTTCGGATTCCACAATCGCCAGCATGCGGCGCAGGTCTTCCTCCTTGCTGCCGCTGATGATCAGATAGTTAAAATTCTTCCACTGCGAAATTTCCTGTTTCGCCACCGCCAGCCGCTTCTGGATCACCGGCTCCGCGTCTGCTCCGCGTTTCTTCAGGCGCTGTTCCAGCACCTTCAGCGAGGGCGGCGTCAGAAAAACCGTCACCAGCGCCCGCCGCAGTTCCGGCTCGGTCTCCGCCTGCGCCCGGATGGTGGCCGCGCCCTGCACGTCCACATTCAGCAACACGTCCCGGCCTTCGCGCAATTTGCTGAGCAGCTCGGATTTCAGGATCCCGTAGCTGTTGCCGTACACCGTGGCGTTCTCAATGAAATTGCCCGCCTGCAACCGTTTCAGGAATTCCGCCGCCGTGAAAAAATGGTAGTCCACGCCGTCCCGTTCGCCCTTGCGCGGTTCCCGCGTGGTACAGGTGATAGCCCGGGTCATCTGCGGCTGCGACTTCAGCAGCAACTCGCACAGGGTGGTCTTGCCGCCGCCCGAGGGAGCGGAGATGAGAATGAGCAGGGGCGGCGTAGCCCGGGCGGCCGCTTTGGGCGCGGGATTGGGCGTGGTTTTTTGGGCCGGGGCCGGCTTCGGTGACTGAGCTGGCGGGCGCTGGGGACGATGTTTTTGGGGCTGGGCCATGTCAGGTATTATTCAACGTTCTGGGCCTGTTCGCGGAATTTTTCCAATTCCGCCTTCAAAGTCACCACTTCGCGCGAAATGACCGCATCGTTCGCCTTGGAACCGATGGTGTTGATTTCCCGGTTCATTTCCTGTGCCAGAAAATCCAGGGTGCGTCCGACCGGTTCCTTGGATTTGCGGCAGTCTTCAAATTGTTGGAAATGGCTTTGCAGGCGGGTCAGTTCCTCGGAGATGTCCGAGCGGTCGGCGAAGAGGACGATTTCCTTCAGCAGCCGTTCGTCATCGGCGGCAATGCCATCCAGGCCGGCGCTTTTAACGCGTTCCAGCAGCTGGCGCCGGTAATTTTCCGTGGTGGTGGGCGCCTGCTGGCGGACTTTTTCCACCGCTGTGCGCATGCTGCCGACCCGGGCGGTTAGATCTTTGGCCAGATGGGCGCCTTCGCGCTCGCGCATTTTGAGCAGCGCGGTCAGGCCGTGGTTCAGGGCCTTCTCCACCGCCGGCCACAGGTCCTCGGAACCGGCCAACTCTTCATCCGTCTGAAAGACGCCCGGCGCGCGCAGCACCTGGTCCAGCGTCACCTCCCCGGAAATTTTCAATGATTTCGCCAGCCGCGCAAACTCGGCGGCATACGCCTTGGCCAAGGCTTCATTGATATGTTTCCGTGCGGAAAGCTTGCTCTCGGCGGTGTGCAGGGAAATCCGCGCATTGACCCGGCCGCGGGCAATGTGCTTATTGATGGCGTCGCGAATCTGCACTTCCAGCTGTTCCAGTTCACGGGGGAGCGTTACAGAGACTTCCGCCTGTTTGCGGTTCACCGAGCTCAACTCCACCGTGACCTTGAACCCGTCCTGCGCGCATTCGCCGCGCCCGTATCCCGTCATGGATTTCATTTGGGAAAGGATGCAAAAAATCCGGCTGGCAGGCGAATCAATTTTCATGGCCCATCCACATATTTCACCGGCTTCCAGTGTGTTCCCGGCCACGCTGCCGGCACCGTTGCGCCGACCTCGCCGCACTTTTTCCGGCAAACGGGGTTGTCAACCTGCTGGCTTGGATTACCCTGCGCACGTGAAATTGATTTCCTGGAACGTCAACGGCCTGCGGGCGGTGCTGAAAAAGAACTTTCTGGAGTTTCTCGACACCGAGAAACCGGACATCCTCTGTCTGCAGGAAACCAAATGCACGTCGGATCAGGTGGAGCAGCTCTGGCCCGCCGCCTACACGACCTTCTGGAACAGCGCCGAAAAGAAGGGTTACTCCGGCACCGCCATTTTCACCCGCACCCGCCCGCTGCAAGTCACTCCGCACATCAACATTGCCGAACACGACCGCGAGGGCCGCGTGCAGACTGCCGAGTACGCAGATTTCTTTCTGGTCAATGTGTATGTGCCCAATTCCAAGCGCGAGCTGGAGCGCCTGCCCTACCGCCAGCAATGGGACGTGGATTTTTTAAAATATCTTAAGAACCTTGAGCGCACGAAGCCGGTGATCTTTTGCGGCGACCTCAACGTCGCCCACACCGAAATTGACCTCGCCAATCCCAAGGCCAACGTGCGCAACCACGGGTTCACCATCGAGGAGCGCAACGGCTTCACCGCCTTTGTGAACGCCGGCTTTGTGGACACCTTCCGCGAATTTGAAAAGGGTGGCGGCCATTACTCGTGGTGGAGTCCCATGAGCGGCGCCCGCGCCCGGAACGTCGGCTGGCGCATCGACTACTTCCTCATGTCGCAAGCGTTGCGCCCACGCCTGAAAAAGGCGTACATCCTGCCCGCGGTCACCGGCAGCGATCACTGCCCGGTGGTGATTGAGCTGGGGAAATAATTTTTAAACGGCGCCTTCCGCCAGCAGCGCATCCAGATCCAGCGCCCGGGTGAACATGGCGAGTTCGCCGGACGGAGTGCGCGGCCAGTCGGCCGGGGCGCGGTCGCGGTACAGTTCCACACCATTGCCATCGGGATCGCGCAAATAAATCGCCTCGCTCACGCCGTGGTCGGCGGCACCCTCCAGTTCCACCTCGGCGGCGATCAGGCGGCGCAGGGCATCCGCGAGCGTGGTGCGGTTGGGATACAAAATCGCCACGTGATACAGCCCGGTGCTGCGCGGTGGCGGCGGGGAACCGCCTTTGCTTACCCAGGTGTTCAGACCGATGTGATGATGGTAGCCGCCCGCCGAAATGAACGCCGCCTGCGTGCCGAACCGCTGCTGGAGTTCAAACCCCAGCACGGCGCAATAAAAGTTCAGCGCCCGGTCCAGATCCGCCACCTTCAAATGCACATGCCCGATCCCCACGCGCGGATCAATCGGCTTCGCCACCGTTTTAACATTCATATTCATTACAGCCTAACACCCTCGTTGCCCGGTCACAATCCATCCGCCGCTTCCAAGCGAATCTGCACAATCTCGGATTTTGTTCCCATCCGCACCGGCGGTCCCCAGGTGCCGGCGCCGCTGGAGGTGAGCACTTGCAAGGTCTCGTGCCGGTTCAAACCATAGGCGAAACGGCCGTGCACCCGCGCCGCCACCCAGCTCCACGGCCAGAGTTGTCCGCCATGCGTGTGGCCGGAGAGTTGCAGGGAAATTCCCGCTGCTGCTGGCACGGCCAGACCCCCGGGCTGGTGCGCCAGCAAAACGCTCGCGCGGCGGCCGTCCAGCTTCATCTTTTGCAGCAACGCGCCAAACAATTTCGGATCCTGCGTCTCGGCATCATGCACCCCCGCAATCTGCAAGCCGTCCACGGTCACCATTTCGTTGTCCAACACCCGCACACCCGTCTGCCGGACCGCTGTCAGAAACGGCCCGCGCTCGCCGAATTCCTCGTGGTTGCCGCTTACAAAATAAATTCCCGCAGGTGCGGAAAGCAGTTTCCACGGTGCCACCAGCCGCTGAAAATCCGCCTGGGTGCCGTCGAACATGTCGCCGCTGATGAAGACCGCCTGTGGCTCAAGCTGCTGAATCCGTTCAACCACGTGGCGCAGGAAGCGTTCGTCGCGGACATTGCCCAGGTGCAGGTCCGTTACCAGCACCGCCGTGCGGCCCTGCCAGGCCGGCGGCAGGTGGGACAGTTTTACCGTCACGCGCGTGACCCGCAGCCAGTTGGCGTTAACCAGACCATAAAAGCCCGCCACCACCGTCGCGCCCAAAAATATTCCGGCCATGGTTGCCGTTGCCAGGTGCCACGGCAGCACCCCGGCCACCATGGAAAATATCCAGGCCGCCACCGCCGCAAAGAAAGCAAAATTCAAAAAGCCCAGCCACACGGCCGAAATCCGGTAGATCCAACGGATCAAAAAATGTGACCGCCAGCGTCCCAGCACCGTCGTGGCCACAAACGCCAAAGTCAGCGCCGGCGCCAGGATTTCCCACCACGAAAAGCTTCCCGCCATATCAAAGTGATTCCATGTCACCAATACAAACGCAGTGGCCGCCAGCAGAATGGCGGAAACGACCGACAGGAAATAGATGACGGCGGCAGGCGTGCGCCCGGCATGGGCATGGCCGCGCTTGGGCGCGGCGTTCTTGAAGCCGGTTTCCCGGGGCATTTCAGTGGCTGGTGTCATGGGTTCATTCAACTGGCTGTCATCTGTAATGCCAGTTTCGCCGGAAAGCAAATCGGCGGGGCATTTTTCGCAGGATATTTGGCGGTTAAATCATCCTTCCACCCCGCCGTGGTCTTGTATCTCCGCCGCCGTGGCCTAATATTGCCTCCATGCGCCCCCATTTCCTGATTTTGTCCATGCTGGCTGCCCTCTTGCCGCTCAGCCGGTTGGCCGCCCAGCCCGGCCTCGCCGGCTCGCCCGCGACCACTCTGTGGTTCGCCCAGCCGGCCATGAAATGGACCGAGGCACTTCCCATCGGCAACGGCCGACTTGGGGCCATGGTGTTCGGCGGCATTGCTGATGAACGCATCCAGTTCAATGAAGACACCCTCTGGACCGGACACCCGCACGACTACGCCAATACCAACGCCCTCGCTCATCTGCCCGAAATTCGTCAACTCCTCGCCGCCGGCCAGAACAAGTTCGCCGGCCTGGTCGCCAAAACCAATTTTCTCGGCACGCCCTCGCGGCAGAAAGCCTATCAGCCCTTCGGCGACCTTCACCTGCATTTCGCCGGCACCGACAGCGCCACGAATTATCACCGCGAACTCGACCTCGCCACCGGCATCGCCCGCACCAGTTTTCGCGCCGGCGACACCCTCTTTCAGCGCGATGTCTTCGCCAGCCAGCCCGGCCAGGCCATCGTGCTCCATTTAACCGCCGACAAAGCCGCGCAAATCAGTTTCACACTCCAGCTCACCAGTCCCCACACCAATGCCGCCACCAAGGAGCTCGCCGCCGACACCCTGGCGCTCACCGGCCAGGTGGAAACCGATGGTCTGCGGTTTGAATCCCGCGTGCGCGTTGTTGCCACCGGCGGCAGCCTCAGCCAAGTGGGCAATGCCCTCACTGTCTCGAATGCCGATGCCGTCACTCTCTACCTCACCGCCGCCACCAGCTTCAAAACCTTCGAGGATATCAGCGCCGATCCCGCCGTCCGTTGCTCCGCCGATCTAGAAAGCGTCTCTCACCAAAAATACGAGGACGTCCTCGCCGCCCACCGCGCCGATTTTCAAAACCTCTTTCATCGCGTCACCATTGACCTCGGCCACGCCGACCGCGAATCCCTCCCCACCGACGAACGGTTAAAATTCGTCAAAGTCGCCGGCCTCACCAACGATCCCGCCCTCGCCGCGCTTTATTTCCAATATGGCCGCTACCTGCTCATTTCCAGCAGCCGCGCCGGCGGTCAGCCCGCCAACTTGCAGGGGCTGTGGAACGATCTGCTGGATCCGCCGTGGGAAAGCAAATGGACGCTGAACATCAATTGCGAAATGAACTACTGGCCCGCCGAAGTCGCCAACCTCGGCGAATGTCATGCGCCGTTGTTCGATCTCATTGACGACCTCGTCATCAGCGGCAGCCGCACCGCGCGCATCCAATACGGCTGTCGCGGCTGGGTGGCGCATCACAATACCGATCTCTGGCGCGGCTCCGCTCCCATCAACGGCATCGATGGCGTCTGGCCCACCGGTGGCGCGTGGTTGTGCCAGCATCTGTGGGAACATTATGAATTCACCGGCGACCGCACCTTTCTCGCCCGCGCCTATCCGGACTTAAAACAGGCCGCGCTCTTTTTCGTGGATGACCTCATCAAAGATCAAAAGACCGGCTGGCTCGTCACCTCGCCGTCCTATTCGCCCGAGCAAGGCGAACTCACCACCGGCCCCACGATGGACAATCAAATTATCCGCGCGCTGCTGAACCACACCATCGCCGCCGCTGAAATTTTGCATACCGATCCCGACTTCGCCAAGCAACTCGCCGGCATCCGCGATCAGTTGCCGCCTAATCAAGTCGGCGCGCAGGGTCAGTTGCAGGAGTGGCTCGCCGATGTGGACCGCCCCAATAACAACCATCGCCACATGTCCCCGCTCTGGGCGCTGTATCCCGGCAACGACATCACGCCCGCCGATCCCAAAATCTTCGCCGCCGCCAAGGTGCTCCTGCAATGGCGCGGCGATGGCAGCACCGGCTGGAGCTATGCCTGGCGCATGCCGCTCGGGGCGCGCACGGGCAATGGCGACTATGCTTTCCGCCAGTTGAACAGCCTGTTTCAGCGCAAGACGCTGCCCAATCTCCTCGATCTGTGCGGTCCGTTTCAAATTGACGGCAATTTCGGCACCACCGCCGGCATCTGCGAACTGCTGGTGCAAAGTCACGAACTCATCGCCACGCCCGCCGGCGAACCGCTCCGCCTCCTGAACCTGCTCCCCGCGCTGCCCGCTGCTTGGCCTGCCGGTTCCGTGACCGGCCTCTGCGCCCGCGACGGCTTTGAAGTGGACCTTACTTGGAGCGCCGGGGTGCTGACACGCGCCGTGATCCACTCCAAACTTGGGAAACCCTGCCTGCTACGCACGTCCGGCCACGAATTAAAACTGGTGACCGAACCCGGCAAATCCTACGCCTTTGATGGCCAGTTGCAGTCGGTGGCAAAGTGATGCAGCGACCGGAGCGCGCCCGTCCCCGGGCACAGCAGTCTGGCGAATCCAGTGGTTTGGAAAAATTTTTAGCGGCCGGAACGCTCGGTCGTTGCTGCGCCCGAGGACGGGCGCGCTCCGCCAGAGCGGCCTGCCCAAGCTCCTTCGGAGCGCCATATTTGTAGAAACCACGACCTCAAAAATTCCAGCTCCGGAGGAGTGGCATATGCAGTTGCAAACTGGAAGTCATCTCACCCAAAAAATTGATCACGCCATTGGAATGTTTTTTTACGGTTATATAAATTTGCCGCTCTCTTTTCCAAACGACTCTGGACAGGCCACATAAAAACGATTACACCTGAATTTATGAACGGTGATAAAGTCTGCGACCTTAGTGATGCGACGGGCCACTAGATGATAAATATACTTTTAGATATACTCATAGAGCCTGAGTTTTTGGTGCCATTGATTGTTAATCTGGTACTAGGGTTTGTTGTTGCTCTTTGTTTGCTAAAGATTGTGCGGGCATTGGTTATTTGCATGGCAA
Organism: uncultured Verrucomicrobia subdivision 3 bacterium; assembly: GCA_903820285.1. Lineage (GTDB taxonomy): Bacteria > Verrucomicrobiota > Verrucomicrobiia > Limisphaerales > UBA11358 > UBA11358. Next base: position 14,846 of record CAIJGS010000133.1, read on the forward strand.
TTCCATTTGTTGTTGTGATGGTTAGGTATGTGAGCGTTTTTTATGGTTTAGGCAGTAGTCATGAGGTGGTTGGCTGTGGTTTTGCTCAGGTTATTTTGACTGTATTGACCTCGGGATACGTGGCATGTTATTTAGGTTGCTTGCTTGGTTTTTTGACTCGAAGATTTAGGCCAGTCCGTGATAAAACTTGACGATATACCGGAGCCAAACGCCGTCTTGTTCGCCCAAATCTTTCGAGCGTAGGTGAACTTGTCAAGCCGTAGCAGCGAGGTGAAGGCTGATGGTTCGGTTTACGCAGCGAGTCGGTGGTGTTGCCGTCTTTGGACATCCGGTATCCCATAAAAGGGAGTTGGCGTGCCGGCCCGACAGGCCGGGGAATGATTTGATGGTATTTACCCAGGCCTCCGCTCGCCGACTAACTCCTGCCTGGGCTATAACCTGGCGGGCTTTCAGTCCTCGGGATCAGCGTGTTGTCTGTGGGCAGAGCTGAAACACAGTCACCCCACACCTCCCGAAGGTATTCGCGCGGGCGCGGTTTGGGATTGAGGGTTAACCTCGCCAAACGCTGGAATGGGTCTTTTGCCGGTTCCTTAAACCGATCCTCTATTTTTTAAATGACTCTGGACAGGCCAGATAAAAACGATTACACCTGAATTCATGAACGGTGATAAACCACACGAACGCGGTTCGCTTATAAGTTAGGCAACTTGGGAATTATGCCAGAGATTCACACGCTTACACTTCGAGAGGCACACCGAGCAGGTGGCGATGGAAAGACTGCACGCACCTATTCTGATTTTTATGTCTCTGGCATACGATTGCTTGACCTGCTGTGTTGGCATGATGCTGATTTTATTGCACCGCTTGGTTGGGGGCCAGTCGAGGTACAGCAGTTAACGATTGCCGAGTTATTGTGCTGCCAGAAGCCATCACAATCCAATGGCCGTTGCCAGCTTTACATTTGTCCGGAATGCGCAGACTTTGGTTGTGGTGCCGTTACCGTTCGCGTCGAGCGAGAAGGAGACTTTATTGTTTGGCGTGACTTTGCATTCGAGAACGGTTACGAAGGTCCACAATTATATGACCTCAAACCTTTGCACTTTGATGCGACTGTCTACGAGCATACATTGAGTGCTTTCAAGCCATATGAGATACGATCGGTCTAAGTTACTGCATTCAACCGCCATCGGGCTCGGCCACGCGCTGCGGCTGAGACAGCCGCGGTCCGCCCGCCGCCTTCGCGGTTGACTTCGCCCGGCCAACCTGTTCAAGTGAGTGGCGGTTAATATCACTTATATTCTATGGTTCTAGTCGGCATGTTTCTGAATTTTGGGGCGATGTTCATTCCAGTGTTGTACATGCTGGCCATGCGCTTCAAAGGCTCGGCCCAGCGGCTCATGCTGATCGGTTTCGGCCTGCAACTGTTCTGGTCGATCGGCGTGGCGGGACTGGTTTATATGTCCTGGCGCGCGGGTAACAAGGACTATTGGGCCGGCTGGGGCCTGCTGCTGCCAGTCAACATTGTCAGCCTCATTTACTATTCCGCCGTGCTGTTCGTGGATTCCCGCCGCGCCAAAAAAGGGCAGCGGAAACCGGTAGATGGCGGCAAGGCCTGACCGCTGGACGGACGGGTTCCTCGTCGGCACTCCTTGAACGTCAGGCACTCCTACCTGAACAAACGTTCACTGCCCAGGTCGGCCGGTTTGCTTCAGAATGTCCGCACTCATCATGCCGCACATTCCAATCATTCCGACTGCCCGGATTCGTTTTCCACAGCGCACTACCCTGATCGCCCTGCTGGCCATTGGCTGGCTGACCTTGGCATCCGCGGGGCAGGCTGCCTCAACTGAGGCGGATCATTCCCCAAGCCTCAAAGCCGCCCTCCTGCCCGCCCCCAAAAACGGCGGCTTCGCCATGGATGGCTATATGCTCTGGTGTTCCTCCATCGTCCGGATTGGCGATACCTACCATATGTTCGCCTCCCGCTGGCCGGCGCAATATGCCATGGCCGGCTGGACCAAATATTCCGAATGTGTCCGCGCCACCGCCACCAACCTTTGCGGACCCTACACGTTTCAGGAAGTGGTCCTGCAAAAACGGCCCGATCATTGGGACAAATCCCGCGTGCACAATGTCAAGCTCGTACGGGCCGGCGGCAAATACGTCATCTTCTATATCAACAGCGCCAATGAAACCGGCTATGCCGAGGCGGATTCCGTCCTGGGACCATGGACGCGTTCCGACAAACCGCTGATCCGCGCCAGCAATCCCGCGCCGCTCGTTCGGGACGATGGCAGTCTCTATGTTTTTTGCCGGCTCAAGGATGCCGCGCAGGTGAACCGGGGTGTGGCCTTTACTGCGCCGTCCTATGCCGGTCCTTACACGTCCGTCGCCGCCGGTGCCAATCTGCTGCCTGACGGCGGCGAACTGGAAGACCCGACGATCTGGTGGGCCAACGATCATTACAACATCCTGTTGAACGATTGGAAAGGTCACGCCACCGGCGTGCCCAAGGGCGGTGCTCAATACTATTCCAAGGATGGCGTGGCCTATCAGCTGGTGTCGAAGGAACCGGTTTTCACCAAGACTGTTCCCTACGATGACGGCACGTCCGAGACCTTCAGCCGGCGCGAGCGGCCCTTCGTCTATGTGAATGAAAAAGGTGAGGTGCTGGCGTTATTTACCGCCTGTCTGCCCCAAAGCGGCCCCTCCCGCATCGTCGCCCAGCCCGTGAATCACTATTATCCCGCCAATCCCTGATACGAGGCAGAACGTTGCCTTACGACCCCGGCCATCATGAATGATTCCAGCTCGCAAAACTTTACCCGGCGCAACTGGCTGGGCCTGATTTCCACCGCCTCGCTTGGCTCCGGCCTGCTTGCGGCGGCGACCGCCCGGGCCGCCGAACCGGTGGCTGGTCAACCCGGCCACGACCCGGCGGCCGGTGCCCGGGTGTTTAACATCCGCGATTTCGGTGCCAAGGGCGATGGCCAGACCCTTGATACCGCCGCCGTGCAGGCCGCCATTGATGCCTGCCATCAGGACCAGGGCGGCACTGTGCTTGTGCCGGCGGGCACGTTTGTGATCGGCACCGTGGAATTGAAAAGCAACGTCACCCTGCACCTCGCCGCGCAGGGCACTCTGCTGGGCAGCGCTCACGGCCCGGATTATCATGCGGTGGAGGCCATCCCCCTGGCGGGCGATTCTACGCTGGCGGATGGCAATGTCGGCCTGCTCTTCGCCGTGGGTAGCGAGAATATCACGGTCGAAGGTCCGGGCACCATTGACGGCCGGGGCGCGCAGTTCCGCAGTCCCGCCCGGGGCGAGCCTTCGCCCGCCGGCATCACCGGCAGTCACCGGCCGTATCATCTGCTGTTTTACCAATGCCGGAATCTGCGCGTGCGCGACATTTTTCTGAAGGACAGCGCCTTTCATTCCGTGCGCATCATCCAGAGCAGCCAGGTGCTGCTGGATGGCATCCGCATCCGCGGCCGGGTGATTCACAACAACGACGGCTTTCATTTCATCAGTTGCGAATATGTCCATCTCACCAACTCCGATGTGCAATCCCAAGATGACGCCTGCGCCCTCTTCGGCAGTTGCAAGTTCATTACCATCACCAACTGTTCGTTCAGCACGCGCTGGTCGGTGTTCCGGTTCGGCGGCGGCGTGGCGGAAAACATCGCCATCTCCAATTGCCTGCTGGTGGAGGTATACGGCTGCCCCATCAAACTGCGCTGCGGACCCGGGGCGCGCTTTGAAAACATTTCCTTTGCCAACCTCGTGATGCGGGATGTCACCGGCCCCATTTCCATCGGCAACGGCCCGCGCAGCCAGCATTCGCGCAGCAGTGGCACCGGGGTTTCCACCAATCAGCCCGCCAGTTCCGAATCCAACACGGAGGCGGATGCCCAGCTGCCACCCGGCGTGGTGCGTAACATTTCATTTCACGGTATCCGCGCTACGGTCACCAAGCCAATGCCGCTGACCGGCTCGGAATTTGTCAGCACCTACAATCCCGGCGAAATCTTTTCGTGCATCACGTTGAACGGCTTTGACGATGGGGTGCTGGAGAACATCACGTTCGACGATGTGCACATCACCTTTCCCGGCGGCGGCACGGCGGAACAGGGGGCCGTGCGCGCCGTGCCCAAGGTGGCGGGCGAATATTATTCCATGGGCGTGCCGCCGGCTTGCGGGCTGTTTGCACGCAATGTGCGCGGCCTCACCCTGCAAAATGTGCGTTTGGAAACCGCCACGCCCGACCTGCGCCCGGCCCTGGTGCTGGATCAGGTGAGCGATACCACGGTAAATGGGCTGGCGGTGACGGGTGATCGCGGGGCGGAATCCGTGCTGCGGTTCACCGCCGTGCAGGATGTCTTGCTCAGTGCCACGCGTCTGCTGAAACCGGCGGCGGTATTTCTGCCGGTGGAGGGCATGGCCAATGGCGGTATCACTCTGGATGGTGGCGATATTTCCAAAGCCGTCACCCCGCTGATTTTCAAAGATGGGGCCGAGGCGAAGTCGGTCAAATGGCGGGCGTGAATCTTCCGGGCGGCCCGCTCACTTTTTCAAGCCGCGCTGCCAGAGTTCAAAATGGTACAGGGCGGCGACCACGAGCGGGTGTTTGATCTTTTCCTCCGCCACCAGCCGGGGAATATCCGCCACGGGCACGAGCCGGGTGATGAGGTCTTCGCCCTGGTCAAATTCCACGCCGTGCTGGAGCCGGCAGTTTTCCACGATTACGCTGTAACAGTTATTACTGAAGATCGCGGGGTTGGCATGAACCGTCGCTAGCAGGCGGGCGTTTTCGCCGGCATAGCCGGTTTCTTCGCGCAGTTCCCGCACGCCGCAGACCACGGGATCGGTTTCCTCCGGGTCCATCATGCCGCCGGGAATCTCCAGCTCCACCGTTTGGGAGCCGTGACGGAATTGCTCCACCATCACGAGTTGATGGTCCGGCGTGAGCGCCAGGACATTCACCCAATGGACGCTGTCGGCGATGTAAAAGTCGTGCTCCTGACCGGTGCGCGGGTTGATGCTGGTATCCTGACGCAACTTGAAAATGCGGAAATCCCCGATGGCGGTGGAGCGGATTTTGACCCAGGGTTTGACCATAAATTTAAAAGCCCCGCTGCTTGGCGGCCCAGCCCTGTTTCATGAGGGTGAGCAGATGGTGGAGCGCCTCGTCGTAGGGTTGGTTCCGTTCGGCGGCGAGCTGATGGGCGCGCTTGTCGAGTTGCGCAGCCATTTCCGGGGACTTCTCCGCCGGACAGCCGAGGGCGACCAGGATTTGTGTCAGTTGGGCGATTTCCACGCCCGTCATTTAACCAAAACCCCGGCGGATGACACGGATAAAAAAAGCGGCGCAGACCAGGTCTGCGCCGCTTCGGTTAATAATCGGGTTGGTCGCTCAGGCTTCGACAATGGTCACGCTGACCACGCCGATGCGCTTGTTCGGCTTGCTGGCTTCGCCGGAACCGCTCGCACCCACCGGGGTGCTGGAGATCTTCGCGAGCACATCCTCACCCTTCGTGAGCTTGCCGAACGCCGTGTACTGGCGGTCCAGGAACGAGGCATTGCCGTCGCAAATGAAGAACTGGGAGCCGGCGGAGTCGGGGTTCGAGCTGCGGGCCATGGAGATCACGCCGCGCTGGTGGGAACGGTCATTGAACTCGGCCTTGATCTGGTAGCCGGGACCGCCCGTGCCCCAGGCGCGTTCCTTGGTGGCATCCTTGGTCAGCGGATCGCCGCCCTGGACCATGAAGCCCTTGATGATGCGGTGAAAACAGGTGCCGTCGTAAAAGCCTTTCTTCGCGAGGGTCTTGAAGTTTTCGACCGTCTTGGGGGCGACGTCGGACCAGAATTCGAGGGTGAGGTCACCCTCGGTGGTTTTGATAATGGCTACTTCGCTCATAAAATGTTGGTTAATGATATATGGAAATGATTACTTCAAATTCACGCTGTCGGCGGGAACAATGTGGATGCTCTCGATGTTCACGCGCGTGACCGGGCGGTCGGAGCCTTCGGTCGGGGTGGTGGCGATTTTGTCGAGCACGTCAAAGCCCTTGAGCAAATTGCCAAAGACCGTGTACTGGCCGTCCAGGCTGCCAGCATCGGCATGGCAGATGAAGAACTGGCTGCCGGCGGAGTCCGGGTCCGGAGTACGGGCCATGGAGAGGATGCCGCGGGCATGATGGCGGGAATTGAACTCAGCCTTGATCGTGTAGCCCGGACCGCCCTGACCCCAGCTATCCTTCTTGGAATCATCCTTCGTGTTCGGATCGCCGCCTTGGATCATGAAACCGGGGATCACGCGGTGGAAGGCCTGGCCGTCATAGAACCCGCTCTTGGCGAGCTTCTTGAAGTTGGCGACGTGGTTGGGCGCGAGGTCGGGATAGAATTCCACGATCATCGTGCCGAGACTGGTCTTGATCACGCCGACCTCCTTCACCTCCGCCGCCGGGGCATTGGTGCTGGCGGCAACCGTGACGGCAGCGGGCGCATTGGTGGCGGCTGCGGTGGTGTTGGTTTTGGAATCATCCGCCTGGCAACCGGCCACCAGGGCGAACAAACCGAGACAGATAAATTGAATTGCTTTCATGGTCGCAACATTTTCCATACCGAACGGCAAAAGCCAAGGCTAAATGCTGAAGCTTTCCGGGTTGTGATTGACGGCCAGCAACCGGAGGATGGTTTTCTCAAAGTCGCCTAGCGGCATAATTCGGCGGCCATCTGGAAGCCGCGCCGTCCGCCATCCGCGCGCAGCCGTTCGCAGAAGTAAGGTATTTCTTCCGCGACGATTTCTGCATCCCGCCGCATGAACCAGAAACAACGGGCATGAAACTCCCGGTACGCCTGCTGAGCCAAGGCGAGTTTCTCCGCCGGAAAATCCGGTGCCGGTGTTTTCATCGGGCCCACTCCCCGCAAACTAGCCCAAATACGCCCGGGTATCAATCGTACTCTGTTACCCCCTTCCAGCCGCCCTGAACAGCGGAGATTCCTTCGTCTGGTGGTCAGGTCTCACAGTCAGGGTTTGGCTGATTTTGGATGGAAGGCGAAAGCGTAGTCGTGGGCGGTCACGCTGACGCCGGCGGCTTTGGCCAGACGCTCCGCAGCCTCTGCCAAGGTCACGTTTTTGAGGGTGAGCGTGAGCTTGGGGCCGGGCGCGGGAATGCCTTGTTCGATTAGAAAATTGACGCCTTTTTTGTCCGGGTCATGCTGCCGGCCGGCCAGCGTCAATTGGCGGAGCGCCTCGAAAAAGGTGACGCCCTCCACCTTGAACTCCGGCAGCACGATGGTCTTGGCTTTCGTGACAATGGCGCGCTCGGGCACTTTGGTGTCCGCCGCAGTGGCGATGGGGGGGGTGCCGATATTTAAAGCCAAGGCGAAGAGCAAAGTGGTCAGAGTGGTTTGCAGGGTGCGTTTCATGGTTAGGAGTTAGAAGGTGGCAGCGATGGCGGAAATATTATATCAACTAGGTGGATGATAAAAAAGCATACCAAATGGCACGGGTCTCAGATTAGTCAAAAAAACTCCAGCTGGATAGCCCAACGGTAAATAGCCGTATCTGAAAAATCGGGGCAACTTGGCCGAACGAAAAACAACTGGGGTATGGGAATGCCCTCATCCGGCCTTTGGGCCACCTTCTCCCATCCGATGGGAGAAGGGAGAATCAGAGGGCGCGTGAACCCGGGGCGGCGGTTGCTTTCGCGCTCTTGCCCCGGGCTGGTATGGTGTCGCTCCGTTGGAGCTTGCGTTGGGCTCGTGATCGGTTTGGAGGCAATCGGCAGTCTTCACCAACCGGCAATGGATGTGGGTAATGGCAATATCGACGGGGCGCCTCCCATGCAGGGCGGGAATATGTTTGAGGCGGATACCCAGGCCTGCGCTCGGGGACTCGCTCCTGCCTGGGCTGTAACCTTGCGGGCCTTTAGCCCTCGGGCATGGTTTGATGTGCGTGATGGGATTGGGCGGCGTGTGCTGGCTCCCCTGCCGGGGAGCGGGAGGTTGGCGGGGGGCGTGAACCGGTGGTGTCGCTAATCGCTCAACCACCGGCTACCGGCTGGCATCCCGCCGGGATGCATAGGGCGGATACCATTGCTCAGGCGAGCCGTCGCCTATTTGCTAATCCCCCGCTCACTGGCGCGGACGAAGTCTACGAGGTGTTTGACCTCGGGGTTCGGCGGAAGTTCGGCTTCGATTTTTGTCAGGGCGTTGGAGATGGCGAGGTCTTCGCGGAACAGGATTTTGAAGGCGTGTTTCAGGCCGTCGCGGGAGGCCTCGGAAAAGCCGCGGCGTTCGAGACCAACCTTGTTCAGGGCGCGGGTTTCGCCGGGGTTGCCATCCACGATCATGTACGGGGGGACGTCCTGCACCACCTTGGTGCAGCCGCCCATCATGGAGTGGCAGCCGATGCGGCAGAATTGGTGCACGGCCACATAGCCGCCGAAAATGGCGTGATCTTCCACCACCACATGTCCGGCCAGACCGGCGAATCCGGACATGATAATGTGATTGCCGAGAATGCAGTCGTGCGCGACGTGCACATGGATGAGGAACAGGTTGTTCGAGCCGATCACGGTCGCCTCGCCTTCATTGGTGGCGCTGTGGACGGTGACGCCTTCGCGGAAGACGTTGTCGTTGCCGATCTCAAGGCGGGTGATGCCGCCTTTCCATTTCAGGTCCTGGGTTTTGAGACCGAGGGCGGCGAAGGGAAAAATTTCGTTGCGGTCGCCGAGCTTGGTGTGGCCGTCAATGACCACGTGCGAATGCAGTTTGCATTGGTCGCCGAGGGTGACGTGCTCGCCGATGACGCAGTAGGGTCCGATCTGGCAGCCGTCGCCGAGTTTGGCGCCGGGATGAATGATGGCGGTGGGATGAATCATGTTACGGCGTAAAGATACTATACAATGGCCGGCGGAATCCAGTTTGTGGGTTGTCCGCCCTCACCCAACCCTCTCCCCCAGGAGAGGGCTTTCCCTTGGCATACTGATTAATGCCCCGTTCACCGGTCCGACCAATCCAGCGGCTTGATTCGCGAAAGACGCAGCAACCTGTTCTCCTTCTTCTGGGGGAGAAGGCCGGGATGAGGGCGGGCGTCATACCTTCATATTCCAATTAATGCCTTTGAAATAGAGTCCTCAAATATCCCGGATCATGAAGGTGACTTCGGCTTCGCTGACGACGTCGTCGCCGACTTTGCAGACGCCTTTGGCGCGGCCGATCTTGCCGCGCACCTTGGTGAGTTCCACTTCGATGATGAGGGTATCGCCGGGCACGACGGGCTTGCGCCATTTGACGTTTTCGGCGGACATGAAATACGCGAGCTGGTTCTGGTTTTCACCCTGCTTGATGAGCACGATGCCGGCGACCTGCGCGATGGCTTCGAGCTGCAGCACGCCGGGCATGATGGGATGGCCGGGGAAATGGCCGCGGAAAAAGTCCTCGTTCATGGTCACGTTTTTCAACGCGACGATCTTGGTGCCTTCGATCTTCAGCACGCGGTCCACGAGCAAAAAGGGCGGCCGATGTGGGAGCATTTTCAGGATGTCCTGAATATCCATGGAGCCGGCGGCGGGCACCGGCGCGGCGGGCGCGTCCTTGGGCGGGGGCGGAGCAAAGGTCTGGGCGGCGCGCAGGGGGCGGTTGATCTGTTCGAGCACCTTGCGGGCGAGCTCGCAGTTGCCGGCGTGGCCGGGGCGCACGGCGATGATATGGCCGCGCAGGGGCCGGCCGAGCAGCGAGAGGTCGCCGACGATGTCGAGCATCTTGTGGCGGACGAATTCCTCGGGATAGCGCAGCGGCTCGGTGGTGAGCACGGCGTCGTCGCGAATGACCACGGCATTTTCCAGGCTGCCGCCCTTGATGAGTCCGTTCTTGATGAGAAATTCAATCTCCTCGAAGAAACAGAAGGTGCGGGCGTGGGCGAGGTCCTTTTCCCACGTGGCGGGGGTGACCTCGGTGGAATAAAACTGGGTGAAACGGCCTTTGCGGTCGGAGCTGGTGCAAGTGATCTTGAAATGTTCGTCGGGGAACAGCGTCATGCTCGTTTCGCCGAGGTGGATTTCAATCGGTTCCGTAATGGTGATGTACTCCTGCTTCTCGGGCAGGGCGACGATGCCGGCGGCCTGGATGATCTTGCAAAATTCGCGGGAGCTGCCGTCGGCAATGGGCGGTTCGTTGGCGTCCAACTCGATGACGGCGTTATCAATGCCGTAGCCGGCCAGGGCGGCGAGGACGTGTTCCACGGTGTGGACTTTGACGTTGCCCTTGGCGAGGGTGGTGGAGCGGTTGGTCTCGGAAACGTTCTCCACGCGGGCCTCGATTTCGGGTTTCCCCTCGAGGTCCACGCGACGGAACCGCACCCCGGAATTACCGGGGGCGGGCAGGAGGGTCATGTTGACCCGGTTCCCGCTGTGCAACCCGATGCCGGAAAAGGTGGCGGGACGATTAAGAGTCTGCTGATTGAGCACGCCAGATTGAACAAAACGCAGGGGCAAATGGCAAGATTGCTTTCGTGGGGAATAATCTCAAATTTCAAATTTTAGATTTGGAATCATGGTCTGATGCCATCCTCCACCCGCCATCCTCCACCCTCGCCCAAGGTTCACTGGCGGTGCAGCCAGACGGCCATTTCGGCGCGGCCGCGGTTGGCCCAGGCGTAATAGGGGATGGCGGTAAAATCCTGTTCCACCTTGTCGGCGTTCAGGACGCGGCCTTTGATGGTTTCCACACCGTTCAACAGGGTGGGGTCGAAGCTGGCGGTGAGCGGGGCGGTATCGGCCAGCGTCAGGTGGCGGACCTTGCCGCCGGGATTATCCGGGCCTTCGGCGCAGAACACGATGGGACCGCGTTCGAGGGCCACGCGGCCGGTGTCAGCCTTCACGAGTTCATTGGCCACCACGCGGCGGACCGGCATGGGCAGGTGCAGGCGCAGCACATCGCCCACACGCCAGGTGCGGACGATTTTGACGTAGCCATGATCAGTCTGGAGGGGCACGTTTTTGCCATTGAGCGTGAGGGTGACGGATTCGCTGTTGGTATCGGCAAAGTGATAGAGGTCGCTGGGAACCACATTACCCTGCGCCCAACCAGGGATGCGGATCGCGAGGATGAAGCTGGTTTTCTTGACGGGTTCAAGGGTGATCTTCACATCGCCATCCCAGGGGTATTGGGTTTCCTGGGTGAGTTTTACCTTATGGTCGCCTTCCAGCACCACGTCGGCGGTGCCACCGGCGAAGAGGTTTACGAACAGGGTGTTGTGGAGCTGCGCATAGGCGTAGCCGGGCACGGAGGGGAGCAAGCGGGTGATATTGCCGGGGCAGCAGGCGCAGCCAAACCAGAGGCTGCGTTCATAATGGCCGTCGGATTCGAGGGGGTTGGGATAAAAGTATTTGTTACCGGTGAGGGAAACGCCGGAGAGCAGGCCGTTGTAAAGGGTGCGTTCGAGAACGTCGATGTACTTGGCATCGCCATGGAGGAGGAACAGGCGCTGGTTCCAATAGACATTGCCGACGGCGGCGCAGGTTTCGCAATAGGCGGTGGCGTTGGGGAGTTCGTAGTCGTTGCCAAACGCTTCGCCGGCGGAGCGGGCGCCGATGCCGCCGGTGAGGTAAAGTTTCTTGCCCACGCAATTTTCCCAAATGGCGTCAATGGCTCGAATGTAAGTCTGGTCGCCAGTCAGGGCAGCGACATCGGCCATGCCGCTGTAGAGGTAGCCGGCGCGGACGGCGTGGCCCTCGGCCACGGTCTGGTCCACGGGTTTGAGATTGGCCTGGCTGTAGGCTTCGCCGCCGGGGCCACGGACATCGATAAAATATTTCGCGAGCTGCAGGTAGCGTTCCTCGCCGGTGACGCGGTAGAGCTTGGCGAGGCCCATTTCGACGATTTCATGGCCGGGGGCGAGGTGAAGCTGATTAGTACCGGGGCCAAAAGTCTGGCAAAGCAAATCGGCTTCGCGGCGGGCTACGGTGAGGAAATTGGTTTTGCCGGTGGCCTGGTAGTGGGCGGTGGCGGCTTCAAAAAGATGGCCGGCATCGTACAGTTCGTGGCTCAGCTTGGGGTCGTTCACCCAGCGTTCGGTGCCGGACCAGTCGTGCGGGTGCGCGGGATTGATGGTGCGGGTGGTGTAGAGATAGCCGTCGGGTTCCTGGGCGGAGGCGATGAGGGCGATGAGATTGTCGAGATAGGCGTCGAGCTTGGAGTCCGGCTGCACGGCGAGCGTGAAGGACGCGCCTTCGAGGACCTTGTAGGGGTCGGTATCGTCAAAGGGATAGCCGGGGGCCTTGAGATTGGTGATTTTTTCGCCGCGCAGGACGGCGGCGGCGCGGGCGAAGTTATCCATGCGGCCGGAATCTTCACACTTTTTGAAGGCGTCCGGAATGCTGGCGAGGCGGTTGGTCTCGAGGCGTGGCGCCCAGAAAACATCGTTGAAATGCACGGCGGTAAACGGCACGGGCATCATGGGAAAATCGTGGGTGGCGGCGGAAACTTGCGTGGCGGCACCGGCCAGCAAGGCGAACAACAACCGGAAGGATTTCATCCCCACAAAATGTCGTTTTGAGGGGCGAAAGGCAAACGGGAAAACCGGACTCTTTTGGGTAGGGGGAGCCGACGAGCGAAGGCTCAAAAATATAAGAACGTTTAGGAACATATTAGAGCCTCCTGACGTCGGCTCCTACTTCATTAACGAGGTGCTAGAGCGGGTGCGCAGGGTTGGGGACGGCATTGGTGGTGCCGGCGGGAGCGGGGTCCGGTGTGGGATGCTCTTTTTCGGCGAGGGTGCGCACAAGGTTCTTTTTCAGGCCAGCATAGGTTGCGTTGGTGATGCGGCTCAGGTGGACGCGGGCTTCATCAAACATGCCGGCGGCGATCTTGGTGCGGGCGAGGTGAACTTCCACGCCCTGGCGCTCGAGGTCGGTATGGGCCACGTTCATGGCATTCGTCCAGGCGAGGAGGGCATCGTTGGTGCGCAGGGGTTTGATGCCGTAATAGCTTTCGGCGTAATCGGTGGCGAGCACGAAGTTGTCGGGCGAGAGCTTCATGGCCGACTGATAGAGGCCTAGGGCCTTATCAAAAACCTGCTGCTCATCAATGTTGTAAAACTCCCTGGCATCCTTGCGGTAGAGATAAACCGTGGTGGCAAAATTCTGGTAATAGACGGGTTCATCGGGCTTGAGCCGGATGGCTTCGGTGTAATAGGCGAAGGCGTTGGTGATGGGGCTATGCTCGCCGTAGTAATTGGCCAGATTATTCCAGACGGCGGGGTTTTTCGGGTCGAGCTGACGGGAATTTTCGTATTCCGTCTGGGCACCGTCCTCGTCGCCGGTGTCGTTCAGGAACGTGCCGTAAGCGAGATAGCCGCGCGCGGAATCGGGGTGGTTCCGGAGAAAATGTTCGTAGCCCTGGCGCACCACGCCGAAGCGGTCGGCGATGCGTTTGTTCAGCTCCGCGATGGCGACGGTGTTCGTGTGCGGGATGCTGTTGGTGTTGATCCACGACTCGACTTCGTCCAGGGCGGCATCATCGGCGAGCATGAGTTCGCGCAGTTCGCGCTCGACGGGGTCGGCGGCCACATCCACGGCAATGCCGGTCTGTTGCTGGACCAGATTGCTGACGGCCTGCGGCTGGTTGGTGGCCAGCAGCGCGCTCAAAAGTCCGATGGTGATATCGCTCACGGTTTTATCTTAACATCGGAATGGGCGGGCACAAAATCAAACTTCCCGGACCACGCCCCAGAACACGTCCAGGTGTTTGCCAAGGTAGAGTTTGACGGCCTTCACCAGCGTCTTGGCCTCGGCTTGCTGGCCGCGGGCGACGATGTCCTTGAGAGTCATGCCGGGGCGGATTTCAAAGGCGCCCTGGGCGATGATCGGGCCTTCGTCGAGGCGCATGGAGACGAAATGGGCGGTGACGCCCGCGATCTTCACGCCGCTTTCATACGCCTGCCGGTAGGCTTGGGGTCCGGGAAAACTGGGCAGCAGGGAGGGATGAATGTTGATGATCTTGTTTTTGTGGCGCCAGACGAAATTGGGCGACAGGATCTTCATGAACCGCGCGAGCACGATGAAGTCCACTTCATATTCCTCGAGCACCTTCAGGGCCTCGGCTTCGGATTTGGCGCGGTCCACCCAGGGGAGGTGCACGTAGGGCAGCTTGTGTTTCTTGGCGAGGGCGGCGAATTCGGGGTAGTTGCCGATGACGAGCACGGGGTCGGCATTCAGCTTGGCGGCCATGAGGGCATCGAAACAATGGGTCTCTTTGGTGACGAGGATGGCGAACCGCTGGCGGCGTTTGGGGTCGGTGAGCCGCATCTTGATTTCCATGCCCAGGTCTTTGCCGAGGGCGGTCAGGCCGGTGGAGATGGCGGCGGGATTGCAATTGCCGGTTTTCCAGGAGGCCTGAAGGGTCATGCTGAACTGGCCGCGGGTGACCTGTTCTTCCAAGGCTTCAATATTGGCGTGCTGCTCGAAAAGAAAGTCGGTGACCCGGGCAATAACGCCGGTCTTGTCGCGGCCGATGACCGTAATGGTGGCGAAATGTTTCATCTGATGGGCACGAATAAACACGATTTTTGGCGGGTTTTAAAGCATTTAATATGGCGTGGGCGGTATTGGGGGGTGGAGCGCGAACACCTACGGCCCACACGTTAAACGTGATCGGATGATGCTTGATATATCTTGATTTCCCGGTTTTTAAAGGGGTTTTGAGGCAAAGGCGAAAGGTTGAACGCTAAAGGCTAAAGTGACCCGGTCAGACGGTTTGATTTACCTTGATAAGGTTTGATCGCAGGGGTTTTAACGCAAAGGCGCAGGGACGCAAAGTCGCAAAAGGGGGGACCGGGCGGGGCGGGAGCAATTCCCGTTTGGCTGGTAAAGATCGGAGGTGGAGGAGTACCTCCGACCCTACCGATTTGAGAGACCGCAGTTTTGGGTCGGTGGGCTGATGGCATGATGGTGTTTAATTTTCTCAGCGGATGCCTTGATGAAGCACGATTTGCCTTGATGAGCCTTGATTGCTGGGGTTTTGCCTTGATTGGCGGGATGGGACGCCCCTTCCGGACTGGCGTAATGTGAGGGGGCGAACCCAGGGCGTTGCCCTGGGCTGGTATGGGGCCGCGCCGTTGGCGCTGGTCCAAAGTGTGTTTGAGTATTTTCATCGTTTGCCTTGATGAGGCTTGATCATGCACGATTATTGGGTTTTTTGCCTTGATTGAGCCTTGATTGTCGGGGAATGGGAAACGCCCAATCCGCCGGCGTCCGACTACGGTGCGACAAGCAGCCAATGCCGGCGCATGGGGAAAGCGCGCGATCAACTGGGAGACATGTCTCCCAGTTCCAAAGCAGCGTCATGCCGCCGCACCCCACAGGGGGTGGCGGGACATCCGGGCGCAAGATTGACCGTGACGGTGAGTTTACCAGGTAAACTTCCAACGGGGTAATATAGCACGGTTTTTGAAAAGGCAACGGACGGGGGAGATTTTTTTGACAGAATGACAGAATTAACGGAATGGATGGGAGGCGGTGTTGAATTCCAACGATGCGGTTGAACCACGAATGAACACGGCGGCACACGAATCGCGCCAGCGTTTTGGAGCGGCGGCAGCCCTCCGCCGCTTTTTCCGCTGCCAGGCCAACGTGCGGCCAAGTTAACTCAGCGGTTGGATGGTTTCCCTGCCTTTGCCCTAAATCGTTTGAGTCTTCACGGCTTCGTGGTAGTTTACCCGCGTGGAAACCGTGACCAAACTTACCAACCAGCTGATCGCGTCCTACGCCAAAGTCGGCGGCATCAACCACTTGGATGGCAAAAACCTGCCTTCCAAGCGGGCCACCACCACGCTTACCTGCGAGCTGCTGCGCCTGCTGTTTCCCGGGTTTTTCGACGAAAAGCTGATCCATTCCTCCGAGATCAAGGTAGAGACGGCGGCGCTGGTGGATTCCATTCTCGGCAGTCTGGAGGATGAAATCCGCAAGGCTCTGGAATACAATCCGCCGGAGGGGCTGGCCAAAAAGGACATTCATCGCGAGGCCCACAAGATCACCATTGAATTTCTGGAGAGCCTGCCCGCCGTGCGGGAGATTTTGCACACGGATGTGGAGGCCGCCTTCAATGGTGATCCCGCCGCCGCGAGCCGCGAGGAGATCATTGTTTCGTATCCATTCGTGGAGGCCATTTCCGTGCAGCGGCTGGCCCATGAACTGTACCGGAAGAATGTGCCGCTCCTCCCCCGCATCATGTCCGAGTGGGCGCATTCAAGGTCCGGAATGGACCTGCATCCGGGCGCGCGGATTGGCGCGTATTTTTTTGTGGACCATTGCACGGGCACCGTGGTGGGCGAGACGGCCATCATTGGCGAGCACGTGAAGATGTACCATGGTGTAACGCTGGGCGCGCGTTCAACCGCCGGCGGTCAGCAATTGCGCGGCAAGAAGCGGCACCCCACCATCGAGGATCGCGTGACGATTTATCCCGGCGCAACCATCCTGGGTGGGGAAACGATCATTGGCGCGAACAGCACGATTGGCGGCAACGTGTTCATCATGGACAGTGTGCAGCCGAATTCGCTGGTGATCTACGATGGTCTAGACATGCGCGTGCTCAGCAAAACGGACAAGACGACGGTGGTGGATTTTCAGATTTGAGCCGGGCAGGGGCATTTGCCATTGGCGATTTTCAATGGCCAATTTGGTTGGTGGATTCAAGTTGTCTGACTGTTTGATGAATCTGGATATAACTTGATTTTCGCGAAAACAAAGGGGTTTTAGCGCGAATGATCAAGGCTGAATGCTAAAGCGGCTGAGTGGTGGGATGGGGTGCATCCTGACGCTGCCCCGAGTCTAAATAGATGAGCGCCACCTCACCCCGGCCCTCTCCCCCATTTACCAATGGCGGAGAGGGAGAAAACCCTTCTTGCGAACGGTTTGGACGATGCCATGGCTCTGGATTTGGGGACAGTGGCAGGCCGCCGGATGCGCCCGTGGGATATCACGCACAGGATTGGTGGTGACTGCCCGCCTCATTTTCGAGCCTCCTGACGTCGGCTCCTACGGGGGAAAAATTAAAAAGCGCGACCGGGATTGCTCCCGGCCGCGCCATTCGGTTCCTCGAATTTCGGCGGGATTACTCTCGCCAGAATTGATCAGTAGCCGCCCATTTCGGGGCCGCCGCCGTGACCGCCGCCCATGGGCGCCGGCTTGTCTTTCTCGGGCAGGTCGGTGATGACCGCCTCGGTGGTGAGCAACAGACCGGCGATGGACGCCGCGTTCTGGAGCGCACTGCGGGTGACTTTCTTCGGGTCAACGATGCCGGCCTTCACGAGGTCCACGTATTCGCCGGTGGCGACATTGTAACCTTCGTTGCCCTTGCTCTTCTTGACCTTGTCCACGATCACGCTGCCTTCTTCGCCAGCGTTGGCGGCGAGGGCGCGGAGCGGAGCTTCCACGGCGCGCTTGACGATGCCGATACCGATGGTTTCGTCTTCGTTCAAGCCTTTGACCGTTTCAATGGCCGCGATGGTGCGGATGAGGGCCACACCGCCACCGGCCACGATGCCTTCTTCGACAGCGGCGCGGGTCGCGTGCAGCGCGTCTTCCACGCGCATCTTCTTTTCCTTCATTTCGCTTTCGGTCGCGGCGCCGACGTTGATGACGGCCACGCCACCGGCGAGTTTCGCCAGGCGTTCCTGCAGTTTTTCGCGGTCGTAGTCCGAGGTGGTTTCCTCGATCTGGCGGCGGATCTGGTTCACGCGGCCCTGGATTTCGGTGTTCTTGCCATTGCCTTCGACAATGGTGGTGTTTTCCTTGTCCACGATCACGGTCTTGGCGCGGCCGAGGTCGGCCAGCTCAACGGTTTCCAGCTTGATGCCGAGGTCTTCGGTGATGAACTTGCCACCGGTGAGGACGGCAATGTCTTCCATCATGGCTTTGCGGCGGTCGCCGAAGCCGGGGGCCTTGACGGCGCAGACGTTGATCGTGCCGCGGAGCTTGTTCACGACGAGGGTCGCGAGGGCTTCGCCTTCGACTTCTTCGGCGATGATCAGGAAGGGCTTGCCGGCGCGCGCGGCTTTTTCGAGCAGCGGGAGCAGGTCCTTCAGGTTGCTGATCTTCTTTTCGAAAATCAGGATGTACGCGTCATCCAGCTTGGCTTCCATGGTGTCGGCGCTGGTCACGAAGTACGGGGAGAGATAGCCCTTGTCGAACTGCATGCCTTCGACCACGTCGAGCGTGGTTTCGATGGACTTGGCTTCTTCCACGGTGATGGTGCCGTCCTTGCCCACTTTGTCCATGGCGTCGGCGATCTTGTCGGCAATGTCGAAATCCCAGTTCGCGGAGACCGCGGCGACCTGCTTGATTTCTTCCTTGTCCTTGACCTTCTTGGCGATCTTGCCGAGCTGTTCCACGGCGGCTTCCACGGCCTTGTTGATGCCGCGTTGGATGCCGATCGGGTTCGCACCGGCGGTGACGAACTTCAGGCCTTCGCGATAGATCGCTTCGGCGAGCACGGTGGCGGTGGTGGTACCGTCGCCGGCGATGTCGCTGGTCTTGCTCGCGACTTCCTTCACCATCTGGGCGCCGATGTTTTCAAACGGGTCTTCCAGTTCGATTTCCTTGGCCACGGTGACACCGTCCTTGGTGACCGTGGGGGAACCGAATTTCTTGTCAATGACCACATTGCGGCCTTTCGGTCCGAGAGTGGCGACGACGGCCTTGGAGAGCTTGGAAACGCCGCGCAGGATGGCCTGGCGGGCGGCTTCATCAAACAGAATTTGTTTAGCTGCCATAATATTATTTCAGTTAGGAGTGTTAAATGGGGTGGGTTAATTATTCGAGGATGGCGACCAGATCATCGGAGTTGAAGATCTTGTATTCCTTGCCGTCCACTTTGATTTCGGTGCCGCCGTATTTGGAGACGAGCACGCGGTCGCCCTTCTTCACTTCGAAGGCGATTTTCTTGCCGGAGTCATCGGTCTTGCCCGTTCCGAGCGCGACGACGATGCCTTCTTGCGGCTTTTCTTTGGCGGTGTCAGGAATGATGATGCCGCCCTTTTTGACTTCTTTCTCTTCGACGGGTTCCACGAGGATCCGGTCGCCGAGGGGTTTAATGTTCAGTGCCATACTATGTGTTTTTCTTTTGTTTGTTTTCTACCAATTAGCTCCCGATCCGCACTCGCGGGGGGAAAAAGTGTTTGTTATGCCAGCTCTGGTGGATGGATAAAATATTTACCTACAGAGTGACGCAGTAGTTTGAAATGTATTTTCCTCTGGTCATTTAACTTGTCGGCAAACTCGATTGATACAACTAGGAAATTTGGAACCTGTTGTGATTTTGGTATGTTAATTTTTAATCTAGCCTTTTGGCCCTGCGAAATAACATCTTTAGGTTCGATTGCCGCTTCTAACCCATTATCAGTTGCAACCCTTACGTTCGTCATCAGACTGCCGTGGTTTTGGAATTCAAAGTATTGTCCATCACCTTGAGGACCAGAGCTAATCCATGCCAAATGCGGCAGGCTTTCGGCTGTAGTTTTTTTGATCTGGAGATTTTGATTTTGAATAGATAATTCAAGTTGGCGCTCCATCAAATCAGCCGCACGTTGGGCTGCAAGTGCAGACTGCTTTGAATCTTTACGTGCAAGATAAGCGACAACAAGCGCCCCCAACGCGATTGCAGCCGAACCAGCTGCAAATACGTCATTCATACCAAACGTGGGGGTGCCTGTTGTCATCAAACTTTACTTGTTACTTCTTCTTTTCGTCCACCACTTCCGCGTCAATCACGCCGTCGTCTTTTTTCTTTTCTTCGGACTGGGGCGCTTCGCCTTGGGGCTGCGCGCCGGGGGCGGCGCCGGGAGCGCCCTTGCCTTGGGCGGCGGCCGCGGCGGCGGCGTAGATTTCGGCGCTGGCGGCCTGGAGTTTTTCACTCGCGGTCTTGATGGCGGCGGCATCGCTGCCCTTGAGGGCTTCCTTCACTTCGGTGATGGCGGCTTCCACCTTGGCCTTCTCGGCGGCGGGCACCTTGTCGCCGGCGTCTTTGAGCATCTTTTCCACGCGATAGACGGTATTGTCCGCCTCGTTGCGGGTCTCGATCTCTTCCTTCTTGGCCTTGTCTTCGTCGGCGTGGAGTTCGGCGTCTTTGCGCATCTTTTCCACTTCGTCCTTGGAGAGGCCGCTGCTGGCGGTGATGGTGATCTTCTGTTCCTTGCCGGTGCCGAGGTCCTTGGCGCCGACATGCAGGATGCCGTTGGCATCGATGTCGAAGGTCACTTCAATCTGCGGCACGCCGCGCGGGGCGGGCGGGATTTCCGAGAGATTGAATTTGCCGATGGTCTTGTTGTCCTTGGAGAACTGGCGTTCGCCCTGGAGCACATGGATTTCCACGCCGGGCTGGTTGTCGCTGGCGGTGGAGAAAATTTCCGACTTGCGGGACGGAATGGTCGTATTGCGCTCGATCAGGCGCGTGAACACGCCGCCGAGGGTTTCGATGCCCAGCGAGAGCGGGGTGACATCCAGCAGGAGCACGTCCTTCACTTCGCCCTTGAGCACGCCGCCCTGGATGCCCGCGCCGATGGCGACGACTTCGTCGGGATTCACGCCCTGATGCGGCGGTTTGTTGACCAGCGTGTGCGCGGTTTCAACCACGCGCGGCATGCGCGTCATGCCGCCGACGAGCACGAGTTCGTCAATCTTCGCGGCGTCAATGCCCGCGTCCTTCAAGCACGCCTTCACCGGCCCGATGGTGCGCTCGAACAATTTGTCCGTGAGCTGCTCCATCTTGGCGCGCGTCAAATTTTTCTGGATGTGCTTCGGCCCGGTCGCGTCC
>CAIJGS010000134.1 GCA_903820285.1 uncultured Verrucomicrobia subdivision 3 bacterium
CCAAGCTCCAGAGAAGCTTCAATGGGGCGTAAGGGACGAGAATATCGTGGGTGGTTTGGAGTTCCGGCTTTAGCCGGTCGGGCTTAGGCTCACGGGGGCCGGACCGCCTGAACACGGGACTCCAAACCATCCTCCACCCTCCATCCGCTATTTTCGTTTCAGCTCAGGCGCAACCGGTTCCCAGCCGGAGCCGAGGGCTTTGATGAGGTTCACGCTGGCGACGAGGCGCTGGCCGGAGAGTTGGGCGACGGTGCGCTCGTGATTAAGCGAGTCGGTCTGGGCGGTGGCGACGTCGAGGAAGGTGACGAGGCCGGCGCGGTAACGGTTGTTGGCAATGGCGAGGGTCTGGCGCGCGGTGAGGAGCGCGGCGTTTTCGGCCGACCATTGTTCGGCAAGCAGGCGCTGGGCGGCGAGAGAATCTTCCACCTGCACGAAGGCACCGAGAACGGTCGAGCGGTAGTTGGCGAGCGTTTCATCGTAGGCCGCCTTGGCCGCCGCGAGATGGGCGCGGTTCAGGCCGCCGGTGAAGATGGGCACGGTCACGGACGGGCCGACGGACCAGAACCGGCTGGGCCAGTTGAACCAGGAGTCGAAGCCGACGGATTGAAAGCCGGCGAGACCATCGAGCTTGACGGTGGGAAAGAAGGCGGCTTTGGCGACGCCGATGTCCGCATTCGCGGCGGCCATGCGGCGTTCGGCAGCGGCGATGTCCGGCCGATGTTCCAGCAAAGCGGCAGGAACGATCGACGGCACGGCGGGGACGGTGGCCAGATCGGCACCGTTGCCGGTCACGGTGAAGTCCACCGGGGACTGTCCACAGAGGAGCGCGAGTGCGTGCAATGTTTGTGCGCGGGCGAGTTCCACCGCGGGGAGTTGGGCCTCGGCGCTGTGCAATTGGGTGCCGGCCTGGGCGACATCGAGATCGGAGACCACGCCCCCGCGGCGACGGTTTTGCGTAAGCTCCAGCGAGCGGCGATAGGTGTCGATGGTGTTGGTGATGACCAGGTATTCCGTGTTCAGGGCGGTCCACGCGAAATAATCATCAGCCACCTCGGCGGCGACCGCGAGGCGGGCGGATTCGAGGTCATCGGCGGCGGCCACGAACCGGGCTTGCGCGCCGTGGGCGACGTTACGCACGCGGCCCCAGAGATCGAGTTCCCAGCCGAGATAGAGCGGCGCGGTGAAGGTGTCGTAGGAATGCGCGTGGCCGGCGGGATTGCCGGACACGGGTTCATTCACACTGGTGCGCTGGCGGGTGACATCGCCATTGGGCGTGCCGCCGGCGGTGAGTGACGGATAAAAGCCGGAACGGGCAGCGGCGGCGAGATCGCGGGCCTGCTCAAACCGCGCGGCGGCGGCGGCGAGGTCCTGATTGTTGGTCACGGCCAGCGCTTCGAGCCGGTTGAGCTCCGGATTCGCGAACAGTTGCCACCAGTCGCCACGCGGGAGCTGGGCGGCGGGTTCGGCGAGTTTCCAGGCGACGGCGTTGGTGCTGCCGTCGCTAAAGGTGGCGGTCGCCGGAGCGGCCGGAAGTGGCGCGGGCCGATGGTAGTCGGGTCCGACGGCGCAGCCGGCGAGGCTGCCCGCGAGGGCGAACGCGGTGAATGCGATGAACGGTTTCATTTGGCGGCCGGGGTTTCGGCGGGCGGATTAATTTCCACCAGCATGCCTTCGGCGATGGAGTCCGGCGGATTGTTGATCACGCGGTCACCGGCGGCGAGGCCGGAGAGCACTTCCACGGTGTTGCCGAAGTCGCGGCCGAGTTTGACGGCGTGCAACTGGACTTTGTTGTCCGGTCCCACCAAGGCGAGCTGCATGCCCTGGGCGCGAAACAGGAGAGCGTTGTCGGCAATGGTCAGCACGGTGGAATCAACGGCATCGCTGAAGCGCACCTGCGCATAGCTGCCGGCGAGGATTTCATTGCGCGGATTGGCGACCTGTAATTCCACCTGCAAGGTGCGGGTGGCCTGGTCCACGGCCCCGGCGGTGCGGACGACGCGGGCCTCATAGGTTTTGCCAGGTTGCTCCTGAAAGATGAGGCTGGCCGACTGGCCGGGCTTGATGGCGTGGACGAGCGGCTGCGGCACGCGGACATAGACACGCAACGGATCGGTCTGCGCGAGGCGGAACAGTTCGGGTCCGCTGTCGGCGGCGATGAGCTGGCCAATGTCGGTATTGCGCACGGTCACATAGCCGGCAAAGGGGGCGGTGACGCGGTCGAATTCCTTCAGCTTGGCGAGCCGTTCGACGTTGGCGGCGGCGGCCTCCACATCGGCCTGCTTGAGCGCGTAGTCGGCGGTTTTCTCGGCGGCTTCCTGTTCGCTCACGCTGGCGGTCTTGAGCAGTTCGGTCCAGCGGTCGGACGTAGTCTTGGAAAGCGTGAGGGAGGCGTTGGCCTGATCCAGTTCGGCGCGGGCCTGGGCGAGCTGCTGGTCCAATTCGGGCGTATCAATCTCGGCGAGCAACTGGCCATTGGTCACGGCCTGGCCGATGTCCGCATACCAGGACTTGAGGTAGCCGCTGGCGCGGGCGTGCAGCAAGGCGGAGATGAACGGCTGCACCTCGGCGGGGATGGGCGTGCCGAGATCCGGCTTGGAAGGCACGGGGGCGATCACGTCCACGCTGAGAATGGCATCCGCATGGGATTCGGCCAGCAGCGCGGCGTGGGCCCGCCAGCGCGGAATAATGCCGGCCACAAGGCCGATGATGACGAGCACGATCACAATGAAAGCGATCCGGCTCAAACGCACGGGCGGCGGCGCCGCAGAGGAAGGAGGAGTTTTCATGGCATTACACAAGGGACATTAATGGGTGGTGACAGCCGGTTGCACCCGGTGTTTCCGGTGCATCAAGCTGAAGACGACGGGCACAAAGAACAGCGTGGCCAGCGTGGCGAACACGAGCCCGCCGATCACGGCGCGACCGAGCGGGGCGTTCTGCTCGCCGCCTTCGCCGAGGCCGAGGCTCATGGGCAACATGCCGATGACCATCGCCAGCGCGGTCATCAAGACGGGCCGAATGCGGCCCACGCCGGCTTCGAGCGCGGCGGTGATGGGGTCGAGACCCTTGGCCAGGTTCTCCCGGGCGAAGCTGACCACCAACACGGAGTTGGCGGTGGCCACGCCCATGCTCATGATGGCCCCCATGAGGGCGGGCACGCTGAGGGAGGTTTGCGAAAGGAACAGGCCCCACACCACGCCGGCGAGCGCGCCAGGCAGGGCGGTAATGATGATGAACGGGTCCAGCCAGCTCTGGAAATTCACCACGAGCAGGAAATAGATCAGCGTGATGGCACCGACGAGACCGATAGCCAGGCCAAGATAGCTCGAGTTCATGGTCTGGGCTTGACCGCGCACCGTGATCGTGGTGCCGCGCGGCAGATTTTTCCGGGCCTTATCAATGAGTGGCTGGACCTCACCCATCACGCCGCCGAGGTCGCGACGTTCCACACCGCCGAAGACATCGAACACAGGCATGACGTCGTAGTGCGACACGACGGGCGCGACATTCACGCGGGTGACCTTCGCAAGGTTGGCGAGGATTTGCGCGCTGCTGCCATTGCCCTCCGCCGCGCTGATGGGGATCGAGTTGAGCTGCTGCAAGGAATCCATGGCGTATTCCGGCGCGCGGACGTTGATCAGATATTGCACGCCCACGGCGGGATTAAGCCAGTAGGACGGCTGCACCTGGCTGCTGCCGCTGAGGCTGAGCAGCACGGAATTGGCCACGTTCTGTTCGGTGAGACCGAGGGCGGCGGCTTTGGATCGGTCCACATCAATGTGAAATTGCGGCCAGTTGTCCGGCTGGTTCACGCGTACGTCCACGGCGCCGGGAATTTTTTTAATCTGATCGGCAAGCTGCACGGCGATGGCGCGGCCGGCGGCCTGATTGCGGCCGACCACCTGGATATCAAACGGCGCAGGCAGGCCGAAGTTGAGCGTCTGGCTGACGATGTCCGCCGGGAGGAAATAGATCATCACGCCGGGGAACTCGCGGTTCAGCCGCTCACGCAGGCGATGAATATATTCCGCCGTGGGCGCGTGGCCGGGTTTTAACTGGACGAGGATGTCGGCATCGCCCGGTCCAATCACGCCGCTGGTATTGTAACTCAGGTTGATGGATGAGTTGGGAATGCCGATATTGTCGAGAATGCCCGCGAGTTCGGTCGCGGGAATTTCGCGGTGAATTTCCTGGTTCACGCGGTCGGCGAGGCGTTCGGTTTCCTCAATGCGCGTGCCGGTGCGGGCGCGGATGTGGAGCAGAAACTGCCCGCCGTCCACGGCCGGGAAGAAGTCGCGGCCCAGCGTCTGGGTGAGCAGCCAGGAGGCGGCGCAAAACACCATAAAAAAGAGCGCGAACGATTTGCGATGGTCAAAGCAGCTCGCCAGCAGGGCGCGATAGCCGTTGCGAAAACGGTCGAAGCCATTCTCGAAGCTGCGCTGAAAGGTCACGAACGGCCGGAGCAGGCGCGGCGTGCGGGATTCGTCCAGGTGTTCGCCTTGGAGCTGCACATTGCGGTAGAACCACATCACCAGCGTGGGCACGAGCGTACGCGAAATGACATAGCTGGCCAGCATGGCGAACACCACGGATTCCGCCAGCGGCACGAACAGGTAGCGGGCCACACCGGCGAGAAAGAACATCGGCACAAACACGATGCAGATACACAGCGTGGACACAAAGGCCGGCAGGGCGATTTCCTGTGAACCGGTGAGAATGGCGTCCTCCAGCTTTTTGCCGGCGGCCATGTGGTGATGGATGTTCTCAATCGCCACGGTGGCGTCATCCACCAGAATGCCGACCGCCAGCGCGAGCCCGCCAAGGGTCATGAGGTTGATGGTTTCGCCGAGCGCGCTCAGCGTGGCGATGGAGCACAGCACCGAAAGCGGAATGGACAGGGCAATGATGAGCGTGCTGCGCCAGGAGCCGAGGAACAGCAGGATCATGAGAGCGGTGAGCGCGGCGGCAATGACGCCTTCCCGCAAGACCCCGCTGATGGCGGCGCGCACGAAAAGCGACTGGTCGGCGAATTCCTTCACGTGGAGGTCGGACGTGACGGTGCTCATCACGTGCGGCAAAACCTTTTTGATGTTGGCCACCACGTCGAGCGTGGAGGCGGAGCCGGTCTTCATGATGGTGAGCAACGCGCCGCGCACGCCGTCTTCGCGCACAGCGTTTTGCTGTGGCGAGTAGCCATCGTGCACCTGGGCGACGTCGTTCAGATAAATGGTCGCGCCATTCACCACCTTGATGGGTAGATGGTTCATTTCGTCAATGAGGCGCGGGTTGGAATCCACCACCACGCCGTATTCGGTGCCGCCAATTTTGGTCGTGCCGCTGGGCAGAATAAGGTTCTGCGCGCTGACCGCATTCACAACGTCCTGCGCGATCAGGTTTTTGGCCTTGAGCGCGGCGAGGTTCAGATCCACCGAGACGACGCGGGTTTTGCCGCCGTAGGGAAACGGAATCATCGCCCCGTGCACCGTGGAAAGCCCCACGCGAACCTGGTTGGCGGTGACGTCGAACAGTTCCTGCTCGGACAGTTTGGTGGAGCTGAAACTGTATTGCGAGACCGGTACGGTCGAGGCGTTGTACTGGATGACGAGCGGCGGCTGAATGCCGGGCGGCATGAGGCGCAGCACCGTCTGGGCGGAAGCGGTAATCTGCGCAAGCGCGGAATCCACCGAGGAGCCGGGCTGCAAGAAAACCTTCACCACGGCGATGCCGTTGTAGGAGGTGGATTCGATGTGCTCGATATTATTAACGGTCACGCCGAGGATGCGTTCGTGCGCGTAGGTGATGCGCTGTTCAAACTGCGCGGCATCGAGCCCGGCATATTGCCAGACAATGCTGACGACGGGGATGTTGATGGCCGGAAAAATGTCCGTCGGCGTCCGCAGCAGGATGAGCGGCGTCAGGAGCACGAGCAGCAAGGCGGCCACCACGAACGTGTACGGCCGGCGCAAAGCGAGTTGGACGATCCACATAAAATTTGGGCATGCGGGCAGACGGGTGCCCGGCTTAAATATGCGCGGTAAGAATTACCGCGCGGTGTTCCCTTTCCGTCCCTTGGTACCAATGGCCGCGCTGGCCCCGATCAAGGCGAATACGCCTTCATCCGCCAGTCGCAGAACTTTCAAATCGTTAAAAATTTTGGCGCGCAGCAGCAGGCCGATCACAAACGCGTGCACCATGCGGGCCTTGGTCTCGGCCTTGCCCGGGCCAGCCTCGCCAGCAGCCATGGCATCCTCGATGGCTCCGGTCAGATACCGGATGTGGTGGTTGAACAACTCCTTGGTCTTGGCGCGGATCTTGTTGTCCTGCGTGGCGAGTTCCCCGCCGACACTGGCAAAGGGGCAGCCGCAGACATGACCGTATTGGACAGATCGCTGGAGCTGAACGTCGCGCATATATTCGCACCAGAGCTGCAACCGCTGGAGCGGGGGCTGTTCGCGGGAAAAGATGCGCTCGTAATCCGGCACCTTGAGCCGCCAATGCTCCTCATAGGCGGCAACCACCAGGTCGGCCTTGGTTTTGAAAAAATAATAAAAGCTGCCCTTGTTGACGCCGGCGCGCGTGCAGATCTGTTCGATCCCGACCGAGCCATAGCTTTGCTCGTAGATCAGGTCGAAAGCCACTGACAGCAGCTTTGCTTTGGCGTCACTTGTCCGGCCCATAATGTTTTATGATATAAAAACCACAATTTCTGTGAAACCGACTTAAACCTTATATTGCCAAGGTGATGACAAGATATAGCAACTTATACAACCGGTCAACTATTTTTTACCAAACCACGCTGACCACCGACCGCCCGGTCTTATGATGCACGAAATGCAATCCGGGCCATCCGAAATCCACCGGTAAAAACTTGCAATGGGAGCGCTTAACGCTAGGCTTTTCGCGGATGTGTCGTTGTGCAAAAGCGTGGATTCTCTTTTCAAGTTGGCTCGTGGCAACCGGCTGGATTCTATCTGCTTTTCACGCCTTAAATCCCACAGGATATCTTGTCTCCCTCACGATCGGAGGATTGTTGGGAAGCTTTCTGGTATTCAAAAATGGCGGCTTTAATGGTGCCACCTTGCCCCATCGGTTTTCCCGGCTTTCCCGGCTGGTCCGGCGATTCCGGCGGCCGGCCCCGCTGCTCTTTCTGTTGCTGGCCGGGATGACGCTGCTGGCCGGCGTACTTTACCGGGACGATAATGGCGATTCGGACAGCTACCGCATCCCCCGCGTCCTGCACTGGCTGGCTCAGGGGCAATGGCATTGGATCCGCACCATGGATCCGTTGATCAACATCACCAACTGCAATTTCGAATGGCTGTCCGCCCCGCTGATCCTGTTCACCCACACCGACCGGACCTTGTTTTTGATCAACTGGATTTCCCTGCTGCTGCTGCCGGGGCTGACCTTTTCCTTTCTAAAATCCCTCGGGGTGCGCCCCCGGGTGGCGTGGTGGTGGATGTGGCTGCTGGCAAGCGGCTGGTGCTTTGCCTTCCAGGCCAGTTCAACGGTCAATGACAGCTTCGCCGGGGTGTATGCGCTGGCGGGGGTGGTGCTGACCCTGCAAGCCCGGCGCGAGGGAAACCCGTCGCTGGCCCTGCTGGGGCTGATCGCCCTCGCTTTTGTCACTGGCATCAAACTGACCAACGTCCCGCTCCTGCTCCTGTGGGTGGTCATCATCGCCCCGGCGTCGCGCCTGCTGCTCCGCCGTCCCCTGCTCACCCTCCTGGCCGTCGGTCTGAGCATGGCGGTTTCATTCATTCCCATCGCGGTGGCCAATATGCGTCACGCCGACAACTGGACCGGCGTGACCAAAAACTCGCCCATCCACGCCACCGAGCTGCACTCCCCGTTCTGGGGCATCATCGGCAACACCTTTTGCCTGAGCGTCCAGAACCTCATGCCGCCAATCTTCCCCCAGGCGGACCAATGGAACGACCTGATGGAACGCTTTGTGCGGACGCCGTTCGGCCAGCATTTCCGGTCCTTTTCCCATTTTGGCACCCTGGGCCACGACTGCCACAGCGTGAATGAAACCAACGCGGGGATTGGCGCGGGCATTTGCGTGCTGACCCTGCTTACCCTGCTGGCGGCCTGGCGGCTCCGGCGGCAACCCGGCGGAACCCCTGGCGAAACCCGGCCGCCCGGCCGGTTCCTGCGCCTGGTGCCGTGGTTCCTGCTGCTGGTTTTCATGGCCAAGGTGGGAACCGTCCAAAGCGCCCGCCATCTTTCCCCGTATTATATCCTGTTGTTTCCGCTGCTCCTCTGTCAGCCCGGCATCGCCCGGGTGGTTCGCCAGCGCTGGTGGCAGATCACCAGCCTGAGCCTGATGCTGCTGACCCTCGTCATGGTGTCCCTGATCCGGGACCGCCCGCTCTTTCCAGTGCTGACTCTGAGCCATTATCTCGCCCGGACCTTCCCGAATTCGACCCTGCCGCCGCGGATTGCCAGCGCGTTCAGTGGCGGGCTGGAGCGCGATAAATTTCTGACGTTTTTGGCCGCGCAACTGCCGGCCGACCAGACCATGATTGGCTATGCCGTCTTCATGGAGGCCCAGGAACCTTGCCTGTGGCTGCCGTGGGGCCAACGAACCGTAATGCGGGTTCTGCCCACCGACCAACCCGCCGATTGGTCGGCCGCCGGGGTGCATTATATCGTCATGGAGAGTTTTTATCTCGATGCCAACAAACAGGATTTGGCCGGCTGGCTCAAACAAAACCACGGGGTTTTGGTGGCGGACTATATCCGCAACGCCGCCCAAAACGTGCCGCCGCATGTTTATTTGATCAAGCTCGCAGACAATGCGGGTTGAAGCCGGCCGCAGTCCGGTTTAGCCTTGGGTTTTGCCGGTAAAATCAGCCGCAAAAAACCATGGGGCTTTTGAACTGGCAGGCCGGTAAATATTAACATGGCCGTTCGGCGGCGAGGGTGGGGACTTGCGGTATCCCCGCCGGCGGAAGTGGCGGGCAGTCAGGAAAGGCAATCGTTGGGTCACGTTGCGGGAATAACTTGAGGGAATAAAGTATCATGTCGAACATCGCCCTGCTTTGGGTCTGGATTTGTGCTTATCTGAATGGCACCGGCTGGGTGCTGTCGGGTTTGCATGCGCTGAATGCTTGGGGCTATGCGGCGGCCTTGCTGGTGGGACTTGGGTTGCTGGCGGTTTGGCGGAAAACCTCCGGGGTCCACCTGTTTGACCACCTCCGCGGACCGGTCCTGCGCCGGCGTTTCCGGCGGCCCTTTCCGCTGGCCTATCTGATTTTGACCGGGCTCATCCTGTTCAGCGGCGTGCTGTATGCGCCCAGCAATTATGACGCCATGGCCTACCGCCTGCCCCGTATGCTGCACTGGCTGGCGGCCGGCCAGTGGCATTGGATTCACACTATTTTTCCCCGCCTGAACGGCCGGGCCTGCGGTGTGGAATGGGTATTGACCCCGCTGATTGCGCTGACCAAAACCGACCGGCTGCTCTTCCTCACCAACATCATTTCCTATCTGCTGATGCCGGGGCTTATTTACAGCGTCTTCACCCGGCTGGGCGTGCGGCGGCGTACAGCCTGGCACTGGATGTGGATCATGCCCACGGGGTATTGTTTTCTGGTGCAGGCCGGCGGACTGGGTAACGACGTGTTTGGCGTGCCGCTGGCGCTGGCGGCCTTTGATTTTGCCCTGCGCGCAAAATCATCCGGGTCCGCCCGTGACTTTTTCACCGCCATCCTGGCGGCGGCCATGATGACCGCGGCCAAAACCAGCAACCTGCCGCTGTTGCTGCCCTGGGGCATCGCCATGCTGTCCTGCTGGCGCCTGGTTTTCCGGTGGCCGGTGCGGCTGGCGGCAGTGGCCGTCCTGGCGGTTTTTGCCTCATTCCTGCCCATGGCGGCGCTAAATACCCATTTCGCCCACGACTGGACGGGCTTGAAATCCGAGGGCTCCAGCGTGGTCAATGACCCGCCGTTGCGCCTGGTCAGCAACGTCATCATGGTGGCGATCCAGAACCTGGTGCCGCCGGTATTTCCCTGGTATAAAAACTGGGATCAGGCGGTGCAGAACGCCCTGCCACCGGCATTAAATCAGCGCCTCCGCCTGGCCTATGTCGAACCGGGCGCGGCCGGTTTCAAACTGGACAGCATGCAGACGGAAGAAAACGCCGGGCTGGGTTTTGGGGTAACGCTGCTGCTGCTTGCCAGCGTGGTGGCGGCGACGCGGCAAAACGGCTGGAAACTGTTCCACTGGCAGTTTGACTCCCCGGCGGCCACCGGGCTGACCCTGCTGCGCTGGGCTCCTTGGATTTCAGTGCTGGCCTTGCTGGAGCAGTCCACCATTTTCACCATCGCCCGGGTGCTGACACCATATTACGGACTGCTGCTCCCTGCCCTGCTGGCCGGCCCGGCTCAGGCGCGGCTGGTGCGCCAGGGCTGGTGGCGTCTGCTCGCCGGCGCGGTTTTCATTATGGCGCTGGGCCTGCTGGCCGTGCTGCCGGCGCGCCCGCTGTTTCCGGCCCAATCGCTGCTGGCAGCCCTGCCATCCGGCGCAGCGCGGAGCCCGCTCGTCCAGTTGGCGCAACGAACCTACGAAATTTATTCCCAACGCCATGATGCCTTCGCCCCGGTGCTGGCCCTGCTCCCGCCGGACGCAAAAACGCTGGGGCTATTCACCTACGATGACCCGGAAGCCGCCCTGTGGCGGCCGTTTGGCAGCCGGAAGATTGAGCATGTCTGCCCGCCCGACACGGCGGCGGATCTGAAACAAAAAGGCATCCATTATGTTTTGATCCATCCCCAGAAACTGGAAGCCTGGTTTCACCAGCCGGCGGCCGACTGGGTGCGCAGCCTGGGGGGCACGGTGGTGCATATCATTCCGCTGGATATCCGCGTTTCGGATGGGCCACAGGACTGGTGGCTCATCCAACTTCCGTAGCGCCGGCGGGCGCCAATTCCGCTCCGGCTTACAACCGGTTCCACCACACGGCGGTGGGTTTGGCCACGTCGAAGGTGATGCGCCGGGCGGGCTGTTTCAAGGTATAGATGGAGTAGCTGGTGGCGGCGAGTTTGAAATGGCCCGCCAGCAGGCGGCGCAACCGGTGCTGGCCAATCCAGACCAGCCGGGTCGCCCGCACCCAGCCGGGGATCATCGTTTCCGTCTCCGCCTTTTCGCGGATGGCGTTGGGCTTGAGATTCATGTTTTCCCCGGTATCCGCAAAGACGGAGGTGAACTCGTTGGACACGCCAAAGCGCACCCCGGCCAGCATCAGGGAGCGGATCCAGTGGAAATCGCCCAGGTCGCGCCACTTCGTATCAAAAAACAGTCCGCGATCATGAATGACGCTGCGCCGCAGAAAAATCGCGCTGGTGAGGAGCGGAAAACGAAACCAGACCCCGAATTTCGCCGGGGTCATCGAGTGCCGGTGGCAAACATACTTCCCCTCCCCGTCAGTCACGATTGACCCGGCCAGCAGCACGTCCACTTCGGGATGCTGCTCAAAATACTTTTGCACCGCCAGCAGGCCGCCCGGGAGATACTGTTCATCGCAATTCAAATACGCCAGAATATCCCCGGTGGCCCGGCGATACCCGCGGTTGACGGCATCGTACATTCCCTTGTCTTTTTCGATGAACGCCTGCACGCGCTGATCCTGCGGCAGCCAGTCCTGGGTGCCGTCATCAGAGCAGGAGTCCTGCACAATATGTTCCAGCGAAACCCCTTGCTGATCCGCCACTGAGGCAATGCACAGTTTCAGCCAGTTGGAATTGCGAAAACTGGGCGTGATGATCGAAAACTTCATGAAATCTTTTACCAAAGGTGCGGGCAAATGGCAAACCAACCCGGCTGCGTCCGGCGGGGAAATCTCCTGCGGCGGGGTGGCTTGCCGGGCTCCGTGAGCTGGAGGTGCAGTCCCAACCCCGCGACCTATTCGGGATTCGCGGATTTAAACCGGCGGGTCTGATTATCGGCCACTTCGCGCATCTTCAAGTCATGCCGGCGCAATTCCCACTGGATGTTCTCGAGCAGCCGCCGGTTTTTGCGCAACAGCTCGGCGAGCACGGCCATGCACAGCATGCCGGCGCCGGAAATGAACAGGATGGCGGCGGCAATCAGCGAAGGAATATGCGTGCGCCCCTCGCTCAACGCCTCGGTAAAATAAATCAGATACGCAAAGCGCAAGGCCAGCGCCGTGGCGACGGAGAGCAGCACCCCGCCCATCGCGCAAAACAGGCTGCTCGGCCGGAACAGCGCGTACATCAGCAAAATGGTCGAGCCCGATTTCCAGAGGTATTCCGGAATGGAGTCAAAGAGCCGCGACTGCCGCGTGCTTTGGTTGACGCCAATATCCACCGAAACCACCCGCAGCCGCGCCTCGCCGGCCTGGATCAGCGTTTCCATGCAGTAGGAAAAACTGGAATGAATAAACAGCTGCATGGCGGTATGGCGCGAAACGGCGCGGAAACCGGAGGCCGCATCGCGCACCTGGGTCTTGGACAGGTTGCGCAGCACCCAGCTGCCCAGCATTTGCAGACCTTTTTTGGCCAGGCTGAACTCCGGATGATCCAGAATGGGCCGGCAGCCCACCACCATATCCGCCCGGCCCGCCAGAATCGGCTGGACCAGTTTGGGCACATCCGCCCCCTGATATTGATTGTCCCCGTCCGTATTGACGATGATATCCGCCCCCTGGTTGAGGGCATATTCAAGGCCCATGGAATAGGCCCGCGCCAGCCCGCGCCGGGTGCCCAGGCTTAAAATATGTTCGACTCCCAGCGCGCGGGCAACTTCGGCCGTGCGGTCGGTACTGCCATCGTCAATCACCAGATATTCAACCACATCAATGCCGGGAACGGTGCGGGGCAGGTCGCGGATGACCGCCGGAAGGGTGGCTTCCTCGTTCAGGCAGGGGATCTGAATAATCAACTTCATCCGGTATATTTGACAAAATCAAATTGCCGGTATTTGCTGCCAACTGCAATGTTTCATTTGCCCCCGCCTTCCGTGCGCGCCCGGCGCAACCCGGGCAGATACCGGGTCACCACCGCCGCACCCGCCAGGGCCGGCAGCACATAACGCAGCGTGCACAGCAGCCCCAGGGCCGCCGCTGCCGGGGCCGCGAGGTAGGGCTGATAAAACAAAATCAACGCGGCATCCCGCGTGCCAATGCCCGCCAGTGTCAGCGGCAGCAAGCCCGCCAGAATCGCCAGCGGCGCCAGCGCCAGATTGGCCATAAAAGGCACCTGCCCGCGCAAGGCCAGCACAAACATCCAGATTTGCAGCAGGTGCAGCAGCCAGATGCCGACGGATGTGGCCGCCACCAGCGCGAGCCGTTGCGGCCGCCCCCAGAAACACGCCTGCATCTCCTGCCAGGCCGTATGCAACCTTGCCAGTTTCGCCGCGATTTTGGGCGGGGCCACCCGCCCGGCGCACCCGAACGCGTATTCGGAAAAAGCCGGCCAGCCCAGCATGGCCAGGCCCACCGCCAGCCCGCCCGCCACCGCCACCGTCATCAGCCAGAACAGGGCGTCCTTTTGCGGATATAACAGCAAACCAAAGGCGCACCACAGCAGCAGCGAAAGCATGTCGCACGCCTTTTCAAACACCACCAGCGCCAGTGCCTGGCTGGTGCCCATGTGGCCGCGATCCTTCATGAACCAGGCCTTGGCCACATCGCCCATCTTGGAAGGCAGCACCAGGTTCAGCACGCTCGCCGCCAGAATCAGCCGGTTGGACTCGCCCACGCCCAGGCGGGTGCCCGCCGGCATCAGCTGATCCAGCCGCCACGCCGTCGCCAGGGTCAGCGGCACCACCATGGCCAGACTCGTCACGAGCCAGAATACATCGCACTGCGCAAAAACCGGCACCATCCGGGCCACATGGATCTTGGTGTAGATGAAGCCAAGGAGGGCGAGACTGACGGCCAGGGACAAAATGCGCTTCATCGTTATACGGACGTTAACGGCACCGTGATTGTTTCACTGCCCTGCCCGGTATTTTGCAACGCCTTTAGCAGGGCGTCCAGCCGCCGGACCGGCAGCAGATTCGCCGCCTGATAGGGGTTGGAACTCGCAATGTAAATGGAGGTGCTCTCCGGCACCGCCAGCACCGCCACCGGCCGGCCCACTCCGTTCAGTTGCATCTCGTCCGTAATCGCCACGGAATCAGCCCCCCAGCGAATGACCCGCTTGAAGGTCGCCGCCGTCACGGGTTTGCCGGTGATGAATAATTTTTGCACCACCAGCCGTAGCCAGTTGGGATTGCACCGCCCAAGCGTCAGTGCCAGCACCCGGAAAATCATCTGTTTCACCGGCGTCATCAGCGGCGACCGCCGGCGACACAGCGATCCCGCGATCGTGAGCACGCCTTGCGCTGCGTCCCAGGTCACCTGGTTGGCACGGTTGTAAAGATGCGCCACCAGCACGCGACCGTCTTCGAGCTGCACCATCACCCCGGTATCTGCATAGACCGGCCCGCCTTCGCCGATGATCCGGATCACCCCGCCCTTGTGCGCGGCCGCCACCACCGCATGCGTTTCCGTATGCCGGGCCAGCAAACCTGCTTGGGGAAACCAACTGGTGTGCGGCGTCACCGGCGGCAGCGGCTCGCCCCGGCCGGGCATTTCCGCGTAATCCTCCCAGGCCTGAAACCAGTCGTACACGTAGTGCGCGCACATCCGGTTGTCGTCGTTAAAATACCGGGACCGGCGCGGCAGGCCGCGTTGCAAAAAAGATTCCACCAGCCGCCCGGCTGCGGGGCTTTCACGGGCAATCAGTTCCAGCCCGTGCGGATAAAAATGGTGGGTGTTGCGGCTGCCATATTCTCCCGCATAGGAACCGTCCGGATGCAAAAATTCAACCGCAAATTCGGCCGCCCGGATCAGCGGGGCCGTCAGCGTGGCATCGCCGGTTTTTTTCCGGAGTTTGGCCAGAAACGAAATGGTGCAGGTTTGATACCCCGGATCCGCGCCCTCATATTCCTGGAACCAGCCTTCCGCGTGCTGCCAGGCCAGGGTCAGGTCGCGCAACGCGTTCGAACCCGCCTGAAACCGTTTTTCCCCCGTGACGGCAAAGACATTATACAGCGCCAGCGCCCCCAGCGCCTGATGGTTCGTCAGTTGGCCGGATTCCTGATGTTTCAGCATCCAGTCCGCCCGCTGCGTGAAAAAGGCCTTTAATTCCGCCTCGTCCAGGCCCAGCACCTGATAGCTCTCCGTCATCGCATACAACGAAAACGATACCGCGCCCCGGGCCTTTTCAAAGGGAAAATAATCATCGCACGAACCGTCCGGGTGCGCCGAGCGGCGGGCAAAATGCAGGGCCGCAATGGTCAGCTCCCGGAGCCGGGCATTCTGGTAAAATGGATTTTGCGGATGCCGCGCCGCCCAGGCCGTGGCCAGCACCAGACAGAACTCCTCGTTCATCCCGCAGGGAAAATCCGCCGTCCGGTAATGCCAGTATTCGCGGTCGAAACAGCCGTACGTCCGGCTCAGGGGATTGCGATCCAGCATCAGCAGAATCCGGGGCACACTCCGTACCGCCTCGAAAAGATACCAGTCACGGTGGCCGGCGGCCGGTTGTTCAAAAACCGGCCGCGTCAGCAACTCATTTTTCGCCAAAGACTTCTGAGAACCGTTCACCAGCAGTGACATAGGGGAATGGGCGGAATTTGTCAAACCTTGGTCCGGAATTTTTGTGCCACCGGTATCCGCCGGCCCATGCCGAAGGCCCGCGAGGTGACTTTCAAACCGGGCGCAGCCTGCCGCCGTTTGTATTCGCTGAAATTCACCTTGTTTACGACGTCATTCACCACTGCCACGTCAAACCCCAGCGCGACAATCTCCGGCTTGCTGAAATTTTTCACAATGTAGAGGTTCAGGATGTCGTCCAGAATCTCATACGGCGGCAGTGAATCCTGGTCTTTCTGCCCCGGCCGCAATTCTGCGCTCGGCGGCTTGGTGATGGAATCGGACGGGATGATTTCCTTTTCACGATTCACCCAGCGCGCGATTTTATAAACATCCGTCTTGAGCACGTCGGCGATGGGACCGAGCGCACCGTTCATATCGCCGTACAGGGTGCAGTACCCGACGGCCATTTCGGATTTGTTGCCGGTGGTGAGCACCAGCGCGCCGAACTTGTTGGCGAGCGCCATAAGCGTCACGCCGCGCAGGCGCGACTGGATGTTCTCCTCGGCCTCATTCGGTTTGGTGCCCGCGAACACGCCGGCCAACTGCTGTTCCACCGCCTTGAACACCGGCTCGATCGGCAGCACCTCGTAGCGGATGCCCAGACTGCGCGCGAGTTTTTCCGCATCCGTCAGGCTGCCGCTGCTCGAATAGCGGGCCGGCATCGCCACGCCCAGCACGTTCTCCGCCCCGAGGGCATGCGCCGCAATGGCCGCGACAAGCGCGGAATCAATCCCGCCGGACAGGCCGAGAATGACCGATTTGAAACCGCATTTGCTGACGTAGTCGCGCACGCCCAGCGATAGTGCCGAAAAAAATAATTCCTCGCGCGGCGGAAAGCCGGGGCCATCCGCTTCCTTCGCTGGAACCGGTTGATCCAGTTCCACCACGAGGATGTCCTCAACGAAACCGCCGGCCTGCGCCACAACTTCGCCCCGGGAGTTGATGACCACGCTGTGACCGTCAAAAATCAATTCATCCTGCGCGCCAATGGCATTCACCTGCGCGAGCGCCACTTTTTCATCGCGGGCCACGCGCCGGAGCATTTCCAGCCGCGTTCGCTCCTTGCCATCGTGCCAGGGCGACGCCGAGAGATTCAGAATCACTTCCGCGCCCTGCGCCACCAGTTCCGTGACGGGGTCGCGACGATACAGCCGTTCCGGCCAGAAATCCTGGTCATTCCAGATGTCTTCGCAAATGGTAATGCCCAGTTTCCGGCCGTCGAAATCAAAGGTCTTCACCGTTTTCGCCGGCTCGAAATAGCGGTCTTCGTCGAAGACATCGTAGGTGGGCAGCAGGCTTTTGGTGGTGCGCCAGATGACCTTGCCATTTTGCAGGACAGCGGCGGAATTCTTCAGCGCACGACCGGGACGCTCAGAGCTGCGTTCCACAAAGCCCACGCAGAGCGGCACCTGTTTGGTCTGGGTGGCAACTTCTTCCAGGGCCACAATGTTGGCGGCAATAAAATCCTCGCGCTGCAACAGATCGCGCGGCGGGTAGCCGCACAGGAAGAGTTCCGGGGCGATCACAAATTCCGCCCCCCCGGCACACGCCCGGGCATAGGCCGCCAGCAGCTTGTCGCGGTTGGCCGCAAACGCGCCGATGGTCGAATTCAGCTGGAGCAATCCAATTTTCAAGGCCAACAGATTAGCTTTGGTGACGGGCGGGCAGCAAGCTTGGCGTTGCGGGCGGCAATCAGGCCAAAAATCAATAGCCCTCCCTCCCCCATCTTTCATCCTCGCTTTCCCCCCTTCCATAGGGGTCAGTCAATAGTAATGTGCTATTCGGTTCAAGTTTCATCCTCGTTGGCCGTTGCCCCCCATATCGGCTTCCATCCACCATCTTCCATCTTCCATCTGCTATCCTCTGCTTCCACTCCCCTCTTTGCGTTCCTCCCCCGTCTCAGCGTCTCCGCGATAATCCCCTTCCCCATCCGTGTCCATCCGTGTCCATCCGTGGTTAAAAATAATTGGGTCCAGCGTCACCCTGGTAATGCGTCTTTATCGTTAAAACATTGGCTTTTTCCCGGATTGGGGAAATTTTCCCACGACTTTTCCGCCCGACCCCATTTTCACCCAATGTTTACGCGGGTTTCCTTAAATCAGTTTTCCTGATTCCGCCCAATTTCCAATTTTCGACCTCATTTTTCCCCAATAACCACGGCCCTGCCACCCGAGTGCGCTGTGAGCGCGTATTATTTTTTCCAGAGACCTGCCATACTCAGCTAAAAACCAACAAACCTATGAACCGCACCAGCAAAATCACCCGGCTCCCCGAAACCCTCCGCGAAGAACTCAACCAACGCCTCCGCAACGGCGAACCCGCCCATATCATCCTGCCCTGGCTCAATAAACTCCCCGAGGTTATCGCCCTTGTCGAAGAACATTACGGCGGCAATTTGATTAGCCCCCAAAACCTCTCCGACTGGAACCTCGGCGGCTACCGCGAATGGCTCACCCGCCAGGAAATGCGCGAATCCTCCAAAGACTTCGCC
>CAIJGS010000135.1 GCA_903820285.1 uncultured Verrucomicrobia subdivision 3 bacterium
ACTTCGCTGAAAACCTGGGTGAATGCGTGGAGCAACTTGGGATGCGCAATCATGGAGCAGCCGAACTCGTCGATGCGCGCCACAATCTCGTTGTATAATATGTTGGACATAGATTAGAAAATTCCGTAATCGCAAGTGGTGGCCGCTGGCGGCAAAACAGCCTCGTCAATCGCCACGACTTCCGCTTCTGCTACCGCGACCGGAAGCGGCGGCACCAGCTTTGCGATTTTCAAGTTTTTCGCGGCTTTGAGTTCACGATCCTTAGCCTGCTGCAAGGCGACCATTTTGTTTTCTTCCGCCTGTG
The DNA here is from genome assembly GCA_903820285.1 of uncultured Verrucomicrobia subdivision 3 bacterium. GTDB lineage: Bacteria > Verrucomicrobiota > Verrucomicrobiia > Limisphaerales > UBA11358 > UBA11358. The sequence goes on from CAIJGS010000135.1 coordinate 305, forward strand.
CCAAAAAGACGGCCAACTTTTGCTCCGATGAACTCTGGCGATTAGACAACAATTTTTTTGCTTGGCGCAATTCCTTGCTGGCCACCTGAATCTCTTTCTCCGTGCGGCCTGCTAACTGGAGGTGATTGCCCGCACGACAACAGATCCACTGTTCCAGATAAACCCAAGCCACGCTCGCATCTTGCGGGTCATACTTGACCTTCACCGACTTGCCTTCATATTTCGGACTGCGCATCACGTCCGCCCAGTAATAAAAGCCATGAATCTTGACGCCCTTGCCCGGATGAATCTTCGCGGAGCCCTTGCTAGTTGAAGGCAAAATCATCATGCGAAAAACCTCGTCATTCTTAACGATGCGCTGCTCGCGCGCGCCGAAATTCTCCATGCCCTCTGCCCATTTTTGTTCCGGCGAAACCAGCAGCGTGCCGTGCGGGCGGTGGTTGTAAATTTGATGGGCGTAGTATTCCAGCTTGAAGATCAAATCTTCCAGCGTCCATGTCGCCAGCCCTTTGGGATCCACAGATTTTGTTAGCTGGCGCACGTTCCGCGTATTCTGTGTATTGCCCGGTACGGTGTGCAAAAACTGGGAGTTGATGACACCGAACATCCGCTCAATTATTGCCCCAAAACGAGCCTTCGCCGACGGACGGCGCATTAACTGGATTCCATATAAGCCACAAAACTGCTCAAAATATGCCGATTTAAACTCCTTGCCGTTGTCCGTCACCATGGTGTTTGGTAGCCGCTGATGACGCTTGACGCAATCCTCCATCAGTGCCATCAAAGTCCGATACGAAGGTGGATCGAAAGTTATGACCATTGCCAGAATTTTACGGCTGAACCCGTCCATCAGAACCGAAAGCCAGGGACGGCCCAGATTTTGCCCCGTGCGCGAACAAATCAACTCGATGTCTCCGAGCGTGTGGTCAGCGTGGCAAACATCCCAAGGGAATGCTCCGTGGTTGGTGTTCGGCTTGCCTGGGTTAAAATATTCACTGGCATAAGCGGCACGCTTGCCCTGCCTGGCTTTGGTGTCACTGTATTTCGAACGGTCGGCCAGCCGCTGATAAAACCACGCCCGGCTTGGTACCGGATATTTATCGGCCAAGGCCAGCCGCATTTGCTCGTAGGCATAACGCTTGTTGGGCCGCGACGGTGTGCAATAATGATTTTCGATAGCCTCATCAACCAAGCTGACCATTTGCTCTGGAAACCGGGCGCCGTGATGGCCGCGCAGATGTAAATTTTGCAGCAGACCGACAATTCCGTAATTGTCTCCAAATATTTGTTTTCCTTCGCGATGTTTTTTAGCCCAATCACGAAGTGTCCGACTTGAGATTTTATGCTCCGCAGCATACGCAGGATCTTTCAACGCGCGATCTGCATGCAGGGCGTGGTTGATGTTTTTTTCGTCGGCCAGGGCCAAACGAGCTTGCGCCTTTTTTGAAAAAACGTTCACCGCACCATCGCCGCCAGACAATTGGTTGCCGGACGTAACATTTTCCCCACCGATGACTTCGTAAACTTCTGCCGCTTGCCAGCTGGAAAAGATCCGCGCACGATCCTGCTCGATCAGCGGCACTGAATTGAAATCGAAGAAAACAACCTCATGCGCGATCAGGGTATTAAGCTGGTCCACCGATACCTGCGGACATGCGGCCCGAAGTTCTTGAAAAATGATACCAGTCGGTGAGTTTGTGATCACTGCCATCACTGCCTGACGGTTGGCCGCAGGAATGGCAGCGAGATCTGAGGAGAAATAATCGCCTAAAAACTTGATGTTTTTGATCCACACTTCGCCGACCTCCGAGGGTGTCCAAATACGGAAGTTAATGCCATATTCAGCCGTAGCGACGGCAGCCGGGGGGCTGACCCACTTTCCGTCATCGGTGCGTTTAAAGCGATTGGGTGACTTTAGGGCCAGCTCGGCCATTTTCTCCTCTGGTTTTGCTTCGATCAGCTCAATCCGATCCTGATAAATCACCAAGAAATCCGGCGTTATTGTGTGTGAACGGCGGTTGAAAAGTGCGGCGGGGGGCGCTCGAAAAGTGCTGCACCTTCCGGGCAAAGGAGACTGGATTTGAGGGTTTTCGTCAAGTTGTAGCTTTCGCTTCGAGGTA
>CAIJGS010000136.1 GCA_903820285.1 uncultured Verrucomicrobia subdivision 3 bacterium
ATTGCGGCAGCAATCAATGTCGATGCCGTCGCGGTCGGTATCCATCGTCACATTGTCCACGGTCAGATTGTCACAGCCCGTTACGAGAATGGCGAAATGGCCGCCGTGAAAAATCGTCACATCGCGGATCAGCACATTGCGGCAGAGCTTGAGGCAGATCGCCTTGTTGCCCAGGCGCACCGGCGGCGCGGAATTGGTCACCGGTGGGGTCAGTTGGTTAAAGCCCACCATGCGGTCCAGTATCCCATCGCTACGCACCAGACCGCCGCCGCTGATCAATCCATTGCCCGTGATAAACACGTTGGTCAAATTCTCGCCCCAAATGAGGCTGTTGTGAAAATAGCAATGGCCGCCATCCTGATAGCCACCCAGCGTGTACGGCTCAGTTTCATCATAGGCATTGGCATTCTGCGGCGCACCCAGAATGGTGGCCCCGGCATCAATCACCAGATGAATGTTGCTCTGCAAATGAATGGAACCGCTCAGATACGTCCCCGCCGGCACCAGCACCGTGCCTCCGCCCGCCTTGACGGCAGCGGTGATCGCCTTGTCAATCGCCGGGCTGTCCAGCGTCACCCCATCCCCGGTCGCCCCAAAATCGCGTACGTTATATTCGCGCACCGACTCCGCCTGGACCGGCAGCACCAGACATACCCCTGCCAGCACGGCACAACCGGCAGCAATAAAAGTGGCAAGTGAACGCGGCAAGCGAACCGAATGATGGAGCTTCATAAAGGATGATGGCATGCAATGGTGTTGTTGAGTGCAAGGTATGACGCCCTATTGAACCCGCAAGTTTCAAAAAAATCAATCATACGAATGATCTAGATGCAGGGGAGGGGGCAGGACAGTATTCTTCCGACCTGTCCAAAGTTCGCATAAGTTTAACGACCCGGCGGATCCCATCCGACGGAGCGCGGCTCAGAGGACTGTGGTGAAACCCAGCTGCAGCAACGTTCTCAAGGCAACCGATAGGGGTAGGGAGAGCGGATAACCGCCCCCCCTCCCTCCAAACCGGACTGGCGGGTCTCCCGCATCCGGCTTTCCAGTCAGTGGGTGCTCTGTCGAGAGGGAGCGGCTCTTCGCCTCGTCCCCAAGGATGGCAGCCAGACTTTCGGTTCCCGCCAAGTCATATGCGCTCGGCGGGTTCCACCGTTGGTTAGCCCTTGCGGGCACTCTCGCTGGTTTGTCGTCCGGTATTCCGTCTTCCATCCTTCCACCTTCCTGCGTCCCTTCGCTCCACGGTCGTTACCCGCTTCGCCGCTACTACGGACGCTCTGACTCCCGCCAGCCAAGCACGCGGACTGTTTGCCCAACGCACCCAACCAACACCGGCGGGTCTCCCTGATTATTGCAGGAGGATTTCCAGCCATTCCGTCTCCAACCATCAGCGTGTGGTCCGGGGATCGCCCGGTTGCCAGCGGGTTTTGCCCGCCGTGACAGGCTTCGTCATTCGCTCGCAGACTCGCCCACTCACGCCAACCGAATCGAGTTCACGGCGGCTGCCTGCCTGGGCAGCCTGTGTTACGGACTGGTCGTTCTCTCCCCGTTGCTCTCCACGTCGCATTGCTGGGACGCAGTTACGGTTCGATACCGCACGATTCTTCACCGCACAGAAACGGACTTCCACCGTTCTATCTTCCCGCCTTCTCAGGCGCACGAGCGCGGCGTTCACGCCGCTTCAGCATGGCAACACCCGCTGGCCAGGCGCATCCACGGCCTCCGTTTGCACTCTTAAGCAACCTGAAGAGCACTCCGGGGGCAGTGTCAGACATACGCCCTGCACGCAATGGTCATCTCCCGTCCGGTTGAACACTCGCTAAACCCTTTTGCAAATCACACCCTATGCGGTCGCCCCATCCAGACCGACTCAAAGCCCGGCGAATGGTTTCCACCCAGCAGCCGGGCTGCCCGAAACCAGGGCCAGCGCTGGGTCAGCAGGGTGCTGTCCGTCATGGTCACCGTTACCGGACATTGCGGCCACGGTGGATGCCAGACACGAAAAAGCCGCCGGCAGGGGCCGGCGGCATTAAAGGCGGTATAACGTTCCATGAGCCATTCATCCAGCGTGCCCGCCTCACAGGGCTTAAAGATGGTTTGGTCCCGAGGTTCCGCGACATAGACCAGCCGGGTGCCGTCACCCGCATCCGCAACCTCCCCCGCCAGGTCACCCGCCGCCCAATCATGCCGATAGGCAATGCGCCCGTGATGTACGGCAGCCCAAAGGTCAGCGGCCCCAATTTCACCGCCAGCCAGCTCGTCAGCCATTCCGCCAGAAAATGAATACCCGGCTCGCCCGCCTGACGGACATACGTCCGCACATTCAGAAAATCATGCGTGGCGATAGGCCGGAACAGCCACGCCGAGTACTCTCCGCCCACCTGCGGCCGCATGCTGCACATGGTAAAAGCCACGAGACTCACATAGGCACGCCCATTGCGCAAATCCAGTGGGAATGGTACGGCACGTTGCAGGGCCTCCGGCTCCACCTCAAAGTGAATCATCAGCGCCCGCCGCCAGCCAGCGATGAAGAGCGGCTCACCGCGACTCGCCAGCATCCGCCGCCGCGCGGCGGCATTCGGTTTGTGTGTCAGGGTGACCCCGGTTGGACAGGCGATGCAGGCATTCATTCATACCTCCGGTTTATTAAACGCACCAAAGCCCCCCGCAGATCGGGAAAACGAAAGGTGAACCCCGATTCCATCAGTTTTCGCGGCTGAACGCGGCGGCTTTTGATAAGCAATTCGGTCTCCGTTTGCAGGAGAAAGGCCCCGACTTCGAGCATCCAGCGGTTGGCCGGCAAACCAAACGGCACGCCGCACGCCTCGCGGAATATTTTCATCATGGCAGCATTGGTGACAGGATTCGGCGCACATACATTGACCGGCCCGCTCAAATCATCGTGGGCAACCAGCCATTCCATGGCGCGGCAAAAATCCGTTTCATGAATCCAGGAAACGAACTGCCGGCCATCGCCCATTTTGCCGCCCAAGCCGAAACGTGCGAGCCGGTTGAGCACGGGGAAAACACTGTTGCGATCGCGACCCAACACCATGGCGGCGCGCAATGCGACTTTGCGCGTGCGCGGTGTTGGGGCCTCCGCGAGGACCCGTTCCCAAGCCAGCGCCACTTCAACCGAGAACCCATCTTTGGCTTCGGGCGTACCGCCCGTTTCACCTGCCTCATCCCAAGCCGGACCATAAGTGTGTTTATAGATCGTCGCTGTGCTGGCATTCAGCCAGACCGGCGGCGGGACTTGGCAGCGGGCAATGGCCTCACCAATCACCCGGGTGGAAGCCAGACGCGACTCCAAAATTAGCCGGCGATTTTGTGCGTGGTAACGGCAGTTCACCGAACGACCCACGAGATTGATTACCGCAACCGCCTGTTCCAATTCCCGCATCCATTCGCCGGGCGTAGACGCATCCCAGGCAACTTCGCGGATGCCAGCGTTCCCCGCTTTCGGATTCCTTGTCAGGATGATTATTTCATACCCGCTTTGTTGAAAATGCGCGGCCAGGCTGCGCCCCAGAAAGCCCGAGCCACCAGCCAAAATAATCTTTTTCATATCCGTCCTTTCCGGCGAGGCAAAACCCGCCACTCGTGAGCGATGTTCCGCATCAGCAGTGCGCAATCCAATTCAACAGTCCCTTTCGGAAAGCGGCCGGGCTCATCAAAGAAACTCGATCTCACCGTTTCCACTTCCAAAGGTTCAACCTGCCAGCCGGTGGTGCATAATTCCACCCCATCACAGCAATCCGGATTATTGGTGGCGGAATAGCCCGCCGAACCCCGTGCGAAAAAATCCGACGCCTCGGCCAGCGAGGCAAACCTGGAACTTTGCGGAAACTGATCGGTTCGGTGTGCGCGCAGTTCCAAGGACACCTCGCCATCCCGTGAACGCATCTGCAATTGATAATCAGGATGCCGGTCGTTGACCGTAAAATCCGCCCGATAGCTGCGGCCAGGAAAAATCCGTCCACCGGCAAGCGCCTGCAAACGCGACGACGTATCACGACGCGGAATATAAACCCCTTCACGTATCTGACCGTTCTCGTCCCATTCCACCGCAATGCGATGGGCCGCATTCTCCGAGGCCAGCCCCCACGCCGCCGGCCATCCCCGCGGCCGCAATTCCCGGAAACGGATGAGGCAAATGCCCGCGATCGCCCGCCCCTTTACCAGCTTGGGTCGGAAGCCGGGCGGCAACAGATTGCGTATCGCATCCGGATCGACGTGATAATTCACCAATATCCGCCGCTCAATAATGCCGACCATCGCTGGGGTTAGAGTGGGCATAAAAGATTCAGGGCAATTCGAGAAACACGATTTTTTTTGGCCGATGGCTACCCGCTTTTTTGCCATGATCCGGGTTGGCTTTGGCGCATTTTTTACCGAAATAAAAGGCCAGTATCGATTTGGCACGCGGCCAGAAATGGTGACCCTGGAGCGTGGCGAAGTTCATAACGCTCCTCCTTTCAAGGCCGCCAAGGCATAGATTACCGGCAGACACGCGAAGACAACATTCGTTGCGTAATACCCCGCACGCCAAAACGGATTTACAAGATAGGGCCGGACATCGAACACAAATGCCGCTGCCACCAGCCGGACCATCCAAAATGCCGTCAGGAATATACAGACCGCGCGCGCCAATCCACCACCCGCCGCCAAGGTGCCCGCAAAGGCAATGGTTATGATACCAAAGCTGACGAGACAGAGGCCGATGAACGCATAATAGACCCAGAACAGACGACGGATGAACGGCGGCAAGGGGGCAATATGGGTTTTCAAACTAACGGCACGCGGCATGAGCGCCCCCGCGCCAATCAAGCCGAGATGCATCACGCCCGCGAGTTGCAGTAACAGGGTAAGGTTATGTGTATTCATATGTTTTTCAGATTGCGCCAATGGCCTGGAGCATTGGCAGGATGACGTTTTTGATGAACTTCGGATGAAACAGCCAGAACGCCGGACCGGCGGTGATCCCCACGGTGAAAAGCCAACCTCGCCCGCCTTGCCCCAAGCCCAGCCAGCACCCGAACCGCGAACGCTCCAGCATCAGTCCCAGACCTTGAAGCAGAAAATAGGCGGTGGGCAGACCATAGCCACCTCGTGCCGGCAGCGAGATCACCAGTTCATGAATGATGCCGGACAGACCAAACACCAGCAGCATAGCCACGGCCGGGGTCGTCAACCGGCGCAGTGGACGGTAGGCATGGCCAAACGCCAGTTCATTGAACGCGGCATTCCAGCGCCCGCCCCAAAATTCCGCCAGCGATTTCGCATGCAGAGGATTTTGCATAATGGGCACGGCATTGACACCGGACTGCCGCCAACCCAGCGCAATGAGATCGAACGTTCCAAAATGTAAAACCAGAATGGCCCCAATCATGCCAATCCACCCGGCCAGTAATGGATATGCCGGCAATGCCGTTCGGACCGCTCCCCACAGCAACCCGGCCCCAAGCATGGTTTTTCCAAACGCCCAAACCCATTCCGTTCTGGTTGGTTTTGCCGGAATAATTTTACGGCCCAGAAACGCTGCCGCCCCCATTCCCGGCCATGCCAGCAAATAAGCCCACTTGCGTGCCCTGCCGATGGCCGGATCACGCCGCCTGGCTTCGCGATATGTCAGCCACTTGCAGCCGCCGAACATTCCAAATGCCATCGCCCACATGAAAACCCACGCTGGCACCATTGCCCTGGTCAACAGCGCCAGCATCATCAACAAGGTCAGCGGCAGGAGATCGGCCAGCCAATGATTACGCCGGTTATTGGCCGGCGGATTCAGGGCACAGGCTCCATCAGCGCATGGGCGCATCCGCGCCACCCACCGATACAATGCGCGGAAGCCGCGCAGCACCACCGGCACCCGGGCCAGTTGGCGCACCGGCCACGCCAGCCGGTAATGACGGCTGATTTCCAGCAGCGCCTCCGCGCCGCCGAACGCTCTTCCATCCGCCTGTAAGAGCCGTATTTCCGTCAGCAGCTCGGCCTCGGTCATACCCAGCCGGGCATGCACCCAAGGCGCTTGCAGCGGCACCAGTTCAAAATGGCGACTGGTCAACCCTTTTTCAAACCACCCGGCCAGGCGCAAACACCACGGACAATGGGCATCGTACAGCACCCAGCCTTTAACTTTTTCTTTGTCTGTAATTTCGGTACTCACAGAAATTCTCTTTCAAAAAAATTTTACTCTTTGCTGCCAAAGCCGATTACTTTCAAAACCTTGTCCCCCAGTTTCACAAACCGGACGATCGTGCTCGTCGGCCATTGCCGGATCTGGACATACCAGGCCGAGGTTGTTTCAAAAAAATCACGCAATTCACGCAGCTTTTCCTGGGTATAGGCATCGACAGTCTTGTTCTTTTCCGCTTCGGCAATGCACTCGTTCAGCATCTGGGTGGTGGGATCAATCTCCCGGCGTTTGCGCTCATTCAGCACCACGCGGAACAGTTCCCACACATCCTTCAACGACTCAAAATGATCCCGCTTGTCGCCCAGAATATGCACCATCTTCACAATGCCCCAGCCCTGCAATTCCTTGAGGCTGGTGCTCACATTGGACCGCGCCACCCCCAGCGTCTCCACCAGATCATCCGCATTCAGCGGCTTGGGTGAAATAAACAAGAGGGCATGCACCTGCGCCACCGTGCGATTAATCCCCCAACGCGTGCCCATCTCCCCCCAATGGAGGATGAACTTCTGTTGCACGGGTGTCAGGGTATTCATATCAGCGCTTATTTCATTTCTCTCGTTTCAGAAACTACCATAAATACTGTTTTAGTCAATCAAAAACCTGCACCATCGCCGTATCGCTTGAATTTGCCCTTCGTTCCCTTCGTTTGCTTCTGTGGAAAATATTCCCCAGCTCTCAGTTGGGCACGCCCGCACCAGCCATCACACCAATCGTGAGCCTTAACTCTGGATGTTGGGCGTTTAGCGTTGGATGTTGGATGTTCCCCAATCCCCGCTCAGCTCACATTCCCGGTGCCTTCGCCCACCCATTGCGCGGCGTGCAGAAGCAGTTCCGTGGAGTTCTTCAATTGCAGCTTTTCCTTGATGCGGTTGCGGAAGGAATTAATGGTCGCCACCGTCAGGTTCAAGTCCTCGGCAATCTGGCGGGAGGACTTCCCCTGCCCCAGCAGCCGGAACACTTCCAGTTCGCGGTCGCTCAAAATTTCGATCGCAGATTTCGGCTGCTGCGGCTCCCCGCGCATGAGGCGGTTGAGGATGCCGGCCGACATTTTTTCGCTGAGGTACAAATCACCGCCCAGCACGCGCCGAATGGCGGCTTTCACCGTCTTGGCCGGCTCATGCTTCATCACGTAGCCCATCGCGCCGGACCGCAGGGCGCGTTCGGCATAGAGCGATTCATCGTGCATGGAAACCACCAGCACCGGCAGTTCCGCGAACTCGGCTTTGAGATCCTTGATCAAATTCAGGCCGCTGGTGCCGGCCAGGGAAATGTCCACCACCGCCACATCCGGCTGGGTGGCGCGAATGCCCGCCAGCGCTTCCTCGGCATTGGGGGCATCGCCACACACCGTGAGGTCGCTCTCGTGTTCGATCAGCTGGCGCAGGCCTTCGCGGAACATGGCGTGGTCATCCACAATGTAAATGCGGCTCTTTTTGACGGCGGCGTCAGGGTCGGCGGTCTGGACGGTTTCTACCATGTCAGTCATTTTTGATTTTCGCGGAACGACGGATTGAACACACATTCAATGCGCGTGCCCCGCTGCAATTCGCTGTGCAAATTCAGGGTGGCGCCAATCACCTTGGCGCGGTATTTCATGATGCGGACGCCGAGGCCGCTCCGGCCTTTCACGGCGGTCTGGAAGCCCGTGCCATTGTCCTGCACCGTCAGCTTCCAGCGGTCGGCTTCCGCCGCCAGGGTGATGATCACCTCCGTGGATTTACCATGATTGACCGCGTTCAACAAGGCTTCTTGCACAATGTAATAAAGATGCAGATCCATGCCGCCGTCCAGTTTCGCGGGCGGAACCGCGCAAACAAAGCTGCACCGGATGCGAAAACGGCTGGCCGCGCTGGCCGCAAACTCCTCCAGCGCCAGTTGCAACCCGCTCTCATCCAGCCGCGCCGGGAACAATCCGCGGGCCACATTGCGGGCCTGGGTGTTGGCCTCGTTGATCAGGATGCCGATGCGCTCGGCCTCCGCATGTTCCGGCTGGCTCTTCGCCTGCAGATGGTCGCCCAGAATATCCACCAGGTACGCGATGGCGGCGAGCTGCTGGCAGACGCCGTCGTGCAAGTCATGGCCAATGCGCCGCTGCTCACGGTTGCTGATCTCCAGCAGCTCGCGCTCCAGCCGGCGGCGTTCGGTGATGTCGCGCGCGATGCCCTCGATTTCCACCGCCGCCTTGTCACGCCCGATCAGCCGCGAACTGATTTCGAGCTTGAGGCGCTGGCCGGCCGCATTGAGAAAATCCCATTCGGTGGCCGGCCCGTCCGCATCCTCCATCACCTGCTCCAGCCATTGGCCGGCCACTGCGCGCGATTCTACCGCCATGAAATCGGCCAGGAGCCGGCCGATGATCTGGTCGCGCGGCCGTTGCAATAACTGTTCGCCGGTCTGGTTGATGGAAGTCAGGTGGCCGGCGAGATCCACCGTGAACACCATGTCATTGGCGTTCTCAAACAGGTTCTCGTAACGCTGTTTCAGCGTGGCCTCGGTTTGCAACTGGCGGCGAATGATGGCGGTCTGTTTATGCACCCGGCGGCGGAGCACAGCCGCCCAGGCCAGGGCCGTGAGCATGACCGCCGCGAGCAGGCCGGCCGCCCAGAGCATCCGCTGAAAATTCCACCACGGCGGTCGCGCCAGCACCGCAATGTCCGCTGGCGAACGCAGCAGCAGGTTGAAAGACTTGGCATGCCAGTCGGGCCCGGCCCGCCATTCCCCGCCCAATTCTATGCGGCAGACGCCGGTGATGGCCACCTGGCTGCCGTTTTGCAGATCGGCAAAATCCACGCCGCTGATTTTCCGCTCCAGATAGGCGTGAAAAATGAAGCCCCCGGATTGCAGCACCAGGAATTCATCCGGAGCGTAACGGGCCCGATCCACCACCGTGGCCTCGAGGCGGACCAGCCGGCAGTCAAACGTGCCTTTCAACGCCTCATCCACCGTCACCGGCACGGGTAGCGGCCCGTTGTTCGTCCCGGTCTTCCGAAAAATCGCGTCCTTGAGTTTCGGCGTATAGTCGCCCCGGGCCGGAAAACCCAGCACTTCCACCCGGTCGCCCGGCAGGGCCGGGCTGTCCTGCCGCGTTTCCACAAAAAGACCCTCGGTCTCATCCTCGATGTACATCGCCTGATCCCGCCGGTAAATCACCGTGCCATCCACCTTCACCCGGTGCCCCTGGGGACTGTGCGGCGCAAACTGGAATAATTGCGATATCGGGTGCGGTGCGATGGCAAACGGATCGCTTTGCGCGGGCGATTCCACCACCAAATCGCTCGCATACGGCAGCAGCAACCGGATGTCAAACAGCTGCCGCTGCGAATTGAACCGGCTGGAACACACCCCGCGAATCATCACCATGCTGTCCACCAGCAGATCGCTGTTCGTCACCGGCAATTGCGCCACCAGGGCCGTCAAACGACCGCCACCCGTGGCGATTTCAATGGAAGTATACTTTGACTCCTGGTCAAACGTCACCGAACAGACCACCCCGTGAATTTCCACAAACTGGCTGTCCTCCTCGCCGCTCACGAGCTGTTCGTAAGTGACCGGCCGCGCCGGGGGAATAACGCCCGGACCCAAAACCCTGACCGCCCGGGGACGCACCACCGGGGCAAATTCACCCGGATCCGTATTGCCTTCAATTTCCACCGCCTGCCCGGCAGCCAGCACCGGATTGTTGTTGGTGGTGTCCAGGGGATAGAAATAAATTCCCGCCGTCTCATCCTGGATGAACCGCAGATAGAGACTTTCATCCACAAACGTGATCACCCCCCGCAATTTGACCGGATGATGCTGGGTGGCCTGCTCCACCGTCAGGCCGCGGATTACCGTTGCCGTTTGATACGGCTGGAGGGTGCCCGGATCATCTGCCCGCAATCCCGGCACCCAGACCAGACTGAGCCACAGCCACACCAGCCCCAGACCGGCAGATTGCCAGGGGCGGCGGTGGATGGGCGGCGTGGACATGCGGATCATGAAATAACATGATTCAGTGGCAATTCAAAGCGGCTTGTCACAAAAAACGGCCGGGCAGATTTTCATCCGGCCGGCCTGGAAGTCTCGCAATGACGGGCGGCAACCAAGGCACCGCGCCGCCCTGTTTCCATCATTTGAAATCGGACAGCATTTCGGCCGCTCGACACGCTACCGCTGAATCAATTCGCCGCCCGCGCCTGCAACGGCGCTGGCACCTCCGCCGGCACCGCCCGGGTGTAGACCCGCACATAATCCACCACCATCTGCTGCGGCAACGTGGTGGTTTTATCCGGATACCCCGGCCAGCCGCCGCCCACCGCCAGGTTCAGCAGCAGAAACTTGGGATGATTATACACCCACTCCCGGCCCTTGGGCAGACTCGCGGGCGTCACCCGGAAATACGGCTGGTTGTCCACCAGCCAGGTAATGACATTGCTCTCACAGTCAACAGAGTAAACATGAAAATCATCGGCAAATTTCGCGCCCTCCGGCAGGGCAAACGGCCCGCCAATGCCGGCGTCGCCGCTGTAACCGGGTCCGTGGATCGTCCCGTGCACTTTGCCCGGTTCCTTGCCGATGTTCTCCATGATGTCGATCTCCCCGCAGGTGGGCCACCCCGCAGAGCCAATGCTGTTCCCCATCATCCAAAACGCCGGCCAGATCCCCTGCCCCCGCGGTATCTTGATCCGGGCCTCAAAGCGGCCATAAGTCCACGACCATTTGCCCTTCGTCAGCATCCGGGCCGAGGTAATGTTCTTGCCCCCGTAATTCTCCGTCCGGGCTTCGATCACCAGTTTGCCGTCCTCGATCCGCGCGTTATTCGTCCGGTCCGTATAGTATTCCAATTCGTTATTGCCCCACCCGTTCCCGCCCGTTTCCAGACCCCAATTGGCGGGATCCGGACGACTGCCGTCCGGCTGGTTAAATTCGTCACTCCACACCAGCTTCCAGTCAGCCCCGCCCCCCGCCATCGCCGGAACAGCCGGCAGGTCTTCCGCCAAAATGGGCGTCGCCAGGACCGCCAGGCCGAACACAATTCCCGCGCCTCGACCAAAAATATTATTCATAAATGATTATCCAAAAATTCGCCCCTGCATTGACCAATCCTCCGCCCCGACATGCAAATTTCAGCCGTCTGCCTTATTCAAACTGCATGTCATCCAAATCAAACCCCACCGGCCCGCCCTGGCCGCCCAGCGTCAGCACAAAACCGGTTTTGACGTGGGTCAGATCCTTGCCGGCCAGATCGATTTCGTATTCCTTCCAATCCGTCGTCAGCTTCAGGTCGCTGGTTTCGCCGCTCGCACTGTCCGGATACTTCTTGTCCGGCCCCAGCACCCCGAATTTGAAATGGACCGTTTCCCCGCCTTTTTCCCCGCGCGCCCAGAAAGTCAGCTTCTTCGCCCCCGTCAAATTCCACCCGCCCGGCACTTCGCCCCAGTCATTTGCCGGATCCTGCCAGACAATGCCGGCCCATTGCCCCGGGGCGGCGTATTCCACGTGAACACAGGTTTTGCCCGCATGCGGACGCTGGGTCCAACCTTCATCCAGCTTCAAATTCTTGGTGTTGCCAATCCAGCCCGCGGGGATGAAATGATTCTCCGCCCCACCCTGCTCGGCATAAATGACGAACGGAAACTTCACCCCGTTCCCGGGCCCAACGTCATCCGCCCGGCTCGCCGCAATCCCGGCAAAAAAACCGGCGGCTATTACCAACGCCGCGACCCTTTGCGGGCATGACCATATTTTAGGCATGTAATTTGAAAGCAGAGATTGTCCGGATTGCGCTGCCGCCTCCCTCAAAAGGAACTGACGGCAAATACGTCACTCTTATCGTTGTCCAGATCGGACCACTTCCATGACTCCACATGCCCGTCGCAAAAGGAGAACACGGCGCGGCTGCTATGACGGCAGGCCGCCTGCTTGTAGGATGGCACGGTCGTCCAACCGCTCCCGGCCACCGGTTTGATGACGGTGATATCCGTATAATATCCGCTCGTCGGCAGCTTGTTGGCCGTGCCGCCGGTTTTGGGATCGCCCACATCACCGTTCAGCCAGATTTCACTCGTGCGCCGGATGGAACTCATTTTGCGCGCCCCCTGGACATTGCCGCTCAAATCCAGGTAATAGCGGATCACCCCATTCGCCGGGTTGCTGGTGTCTTCCAATGGACCATAACCTTCACACGGAGAGTCATAGTAGGTAACCGTTCCGGCCAAAATGTCCGGGTCCTGCACCGCCGGACAGCGCCAGATATTGTTGGAAGTTGAGTTGGAAGTGATGTAACCGCCGTTGCCCAGAATCCGAAACCACCAGTTCGTCGAGTGCGACGAAAAGTTCCGGTCGTTAAGCGGTGTCAACGTATCGTTGTTGTCCCCCACATACATGATCATGGCCAGGCCAATCTGCTTGTTGTTGTTGGTGCAGGCCATCGCCTTCGCCTTGTCTTTCGCCTTGGCGAGCGCCGGCAGCAGCATCGCCGCCAGAATGGCGATAATGGCGATCACCACCAGCAATTCAATCAGGGTAAAACCACGGTCCGATGTACGTTGAGAATTTTTCATTTTCTGTTTTTTAAAATTGGGCCCACACCCACGCGGTATGGGCCCAAATGAATGTAATGTGCTTAATTCAATCCCACCGGATCATTGAATCGAAACCCGGTAGAAACGATGGGCCACGCCGGTGGCCGTATCCGAGACCGTGGCCGGCGAACCGGTGCCGCTCACCGAACTCAAGGTCGTCCAGCTGGCGTCACTCAGGTTGTTCTTGTATTGCACCGTATAGGTGAAACCCGTCTGGGTGGCAAACGTCAGATTGCGGTTGCCGGCCGACAGAGCTGCGCTGATCTTGGGTGACGTTGCCGAGGCATTGCTGTAGAAGTACACGTTGTCGATGTAGAAACTACCGCCCTGCACGCCAGGGCCGGCAATGTCGCCATTGTCAATCCACAGCAGCTGGTCCAGATGGGTCAGATCCAGCGTGGGAACCAGACTGGTAAACGCCGTCAGCGGAATATCCAGGCTCACCCAGTGATTGCTCGTGATCACCCCGCTGCTCGCGGCATAGATCAATTCCGGCGCCGCGCCATTCATGGTGCTGACCAGTTTGATCGCCAGCTGATTCGCCGTGGTCCAGACATCCACATGCAACGTCGAGTACGCGCTCGCGTCCACATCCGCCCCGCCACTGTAGTCCGGGTTCATCTCCACTCCGTAGTACTGCAAACCCAGATAGGATTTCACCACGCCGCCACCCGCAATCGAGTAGTCGCCTACGCCGGAGGCCGCACCCCAGGGATAAAAGTTGATGGAGCTGGCATCAGTATACGTGCCGCTGCTGTTGTACAGCGCCAGCACGCTGCCCGACGGACGCGTCGGCACCGGGGCGTTGTTGGTCGGATAATTCGGCGGCGGCGGCGTCACCACCACGTTGCTGGAAATCAGCACGTTCCCCAAACTGGCCACCGTGGCCGGATTCGCATCCGGGCCGACCGTTTCAAAACCATATTGAATATGGTCGCCGGGGTTGGTGAGAAAGCTGATGCTAAAACTGGTGCCACTGGTCAACGCCAGGTTGGTGAAGGTGGAGCTGGAATAATCCGACGCCAGGTCCTTGATGAATACCTTGGAGGTATAGGGAGCCACCAGCGTGTTGGTGTCGCAATAACCGGTGAACGTCACCAACTGGCCGGCCAGCCCGTCATTTTGCACGTAGAAACTCGCGTCACAGGTTTTATTGCCTGAGCCATCCGGATTGACCCAGTAGGAATCGCTGATCCCGTCGTACGTGTTGACGTTGGGGGACAACGTCACTACCGGACCGTTGAAGACCGCCGGCAGCGCCGCCGTACCCCAGGCACTGCCAAATTCGTAGGCCCCGCCTTTGCTCGGCAGATCCGAGACATTCATGTAGCCCACCCAGGTCTGCGACGGATCCACATACACCGTCGTGGAGACCTGGTTATAGAAATAAACGTTATCAATATAGAAGATCCCGTTCTGCGTTCCGGCACCGGCAATATCCCCGTTATCGATCCAGAGTAACTGGCTGAGATGGGTCAAATCCAAAGTCGGAACCAAAGCCGTGAAAGCCGCCAGCGGAATATCCAGGCCCACCCAATGGTTGCTCGTAATCGTCCCGCTGCTCGCCGGAATGATCACTTCGGGAGCCGCCCCGTTATCCGTGCTGACCAGTTTGATCGCCAGTTGGTTGGCCGTGGTCCACACGTCCACATGCAGCGTGTTGAACGCGCTGGCATCCACATCCGCGCCGCCGTTGTAGTCCGGATCCAATTCCACCCCGTAGTAACTCAAACCCACATAGGATTTCAAAACCCGTCCCAGCCGGTTCGTAAAGTCACCGGCCGTGCGGGCGGCACCCCAGGGATAAAAATTGATGTTCGCGGCATCCGTATACACGCCGCTGCTGTTATACAGGGCCAGCACGTTCGTGGCCGACTGCGTCGGCGTCGGCGCATTGTTTGTCGGCGCGGGATTGGCCGGCGGCGCCACGATCACCAGATTGGTGGCCGCCGCAAAATAAACGTTGTCCACGTAATAATCAGCCGGCGCATCCTCGCCCGCACCATTGATGATCCAGCCCAGCTGCTGGATGCTCGTCAGATCCAGACTCGGCGTGATCGTCTTGAACTGGCTCAGCGGCAGGTCGAGCCCGATCCAGCCACTGTTGGTGATGACCCCGCTGGCCGCCGTATAAGTAATATCCGCGCTGTGCCCCGAGGTATCCACCATGCGCACATCAAAGCTGTCGCCATTGGGAGTGAACACATCCACGTGCAGATTCGTGCAGCCCGAGATGTTCTGCGGATTGCCCTCAAAACCAACCCCCGTAAACAGCAAATTCTGATAACCTTTCACCACGCTCGCGGTGCCGGCAATCGTATAGTCGCCAAAACTGCTCCACTGGCCACTCCACCAGATTTCATAGAAATTGATCCCGGTAATATTCGTGTAAACCGCTGAACTGTCATAAAGCGAGATGACATGCCCAAATGGTGCCGTCGGCGTCGGCGCCACGCTGGTCGGCTGTGCCTCAATCGAAACCGCCCCGGTCAGCAGCGCGCCTAAAGCGCATCCGCCGGTCGCGGATCGCCCCCATTTGGCCAGCCACGTCGGGCAGGATTTATTTGCAGTGTGTTTTTTCATTGGATCAGTTTTTGGTTGGGTTTAATTTGGTCGTATCAGATGTCACCGTTGCCAACAGCCCGGTTAAAGGATTTGCCTGCAGCCAGTGAACTCGGGCTTTTGATAAGAGCCGGTTTGTTTTTATTAGCTTTGGATTTCAGGAACTGCTCAATTCAGACGGACAGGTGCAGAAGCGAATAAATCATTTTTGTAATACATGTGCGCTATTCTATGTAATATATTTATTGACACGAATGCTCTTTTTGAGCAAATTGTTTCTGGGTACACCATCTTTTTATTACAAACGATATGAAGTGTCAACAAATTTTTTACAAATTTCCCAATGCGTCATTCTTTTCCCTCCTGACTGTTCTCGCCAGCACCGGTCTGGCGGCAGCGCAGGATTTCTCGCAAAACGATTCCCGGGTGGACGCTTTGCTGGGTCAGATGACCTTGGATGAAAAAATCGGCCAGATGGTGCAAGCGGATATCTCCGCCCTCAAAGACAAAGCCGATGTTCAAAAATACTTCCTCGGGTCCGTCCTGAGCGGCGGCAATTCCGATCCTGCCGACAACCGGCCCGAAACCTGGCTCAAGGCGGTAACCGAGTTGGAAGCCCAAGCGTTGCAGACCCGGTTAAAAATCCCCCTCATTTACGGCATTGATGCCGTTCACGGTAATAATAATATCCTCGGCGCGGTGATTTTTCCGCACCACGTCGGCCTCGGCGCCACCGGCAACCCCAAACTGGTTGAAGCGGCCGAACACATCACCGCGCTCGAAGTCGCCGGCACCGGCATTCGCTGGGCCTTTGCTCCTTGCATCGCCGTTTCCCAGGATATCCGCTGGGGCCGCTCCTACGAAAGTTTTGGTCCCGACCCCGAATTGGTTTCCACCTTGGGTGCCGCCGCCGTGCGCGGTATGCAGGGCGACACCTTGAATGCCAGCTCCGTCCTCGCCTGTGCCAAACATTTTGCCGGCGACGGCGGCACGCTCAACGGCAAGGACCAGGGCAACACCGTTTGCGACGAAGCCACCTTCCGCAAACTCTATCTTCCCCCCTATCAGGCCGCCATCAAGGCCGGTGCCGGTTCCATCATGGTTTCCTACAGCAGTTGGAATGGCGTGAAAATGCACGGCAACAAAACCCTCCTGACCGATGTCCTGAAAACCGAGTTCGGCTTCCAGGGCTTTCTCGTCTCCGACTGGGCCGCCATTGACCAGCTCTCCCCCGACTTCAAGCAGGACGTCGCCACCTCCATCAACGCCGGTCTGGACATGATCATGATTCCCTACGGCCCGGGCGACAAAAACAATTACGTCGAATTCATCAACGACCTCAAGAGCCTGGTCGCCGCCGGTACCGTGCCCCAGTCGCGCATTGACGACGCCGTACGCCGCATCCTGCGCATCAAATTCCAGCTGGGCCTGTTTGAAAATCCCTACACCGACCCCGCCCTGACCGCCGCCATCGGCTCCCCCGAACATCGCCAGGTCGCCCGCGAATGCGTCGAGCAATCGCTCGTCCTGCTCAAGAATTCCAACCACACCCTGCCCCTCGCCAAAAACATCAAGCACCTGGCCGTCGTCGGTCAGGCCGCCGATGACATCGGCATCCAATGCGGCGGCTGGACCATTGACTGGCAGGGCAAAGTGGGCGATGCCACCCCCGGCGGCACCACCCTCCTCGCCGCCCTCCGCAAGACGGTCGGAGCCGATACGCAAATCACCTTCTCCACCAATGCCGATAATCTCGGCACTCCCGACGCCGTCATCGTGGTCGTGGGCGAACTGCCCTACGCCGAATTCAAAGGCGACCGCACCGACGTACGCTTGTCACCCGAAGACCAGGCGCTGCTGAAAAAGGCGCATGCCGCCGGCGCGCCCGTCGTAACCCTGCTCTATTCCGGCCGGCCGCTGATTCTCGGCGCCGCGCTCAAAAACAGCGATGCCTTCGTCGCCGCCTGGCTGCCCGGCACGGAAGGCCAGGGGCTCGCCGATGTCCTGTTCGGCGATGTCAAGCCGTCCGGCAAGCTCACCCGCGTCTGGCCCAAAGATGCCGGCCAGTACTCGATGCAGCATCTCACCGGCCAGCCGCTCTTTCCCGCCGGTTATGGGCTGACGTACTGAAGCACTGCAACCTCCCACCAGCATGAGCACATTCACACTGCCTGCTGGCCATCGCATCGGAATCCGGCTGCTGCTGACCGGCCTGCTCGGGCTCGCCGGCCTGACGAGCCATGCCACCAGCCTGCTGCTCAATCCCGGACTTGAACTCGGCACCTCCTTTGGCGGCTGGCAGACCTACGGGGCCAACACCTATAACCTCACCAATACCGCGCAGGCTCACAGCGGCACCAACTACTTGAAGGTCTATCAGGCCTTCACCGGCGCCGTGAATTACGACGGCATCTACCAGGACTACATCGCCGGTCCCGGGGCCGCTTACAATGCCGATGGCTGGTTCTTTACCGCCACCAACGACGCCGTGGCCGGCCAGAATATTGCCTGGCTGGAAGTCACCTTCCGCGATGCCAATGCCAATGTCCTCGCGCTCTATCGATCCGCCCTCATCAACACCAACGCCCTCGCCACCCACACGTTTCCCAAAAGTGTGTGGACCGATCTGCGCGTCACCAACCAGTACGACCCCACCACCTTTCAGGTAACCAACACCGTGTCGAAACTCGTCGCGCCGCCCGGCACCATTTTTCTGCGCTATCAGATTGTTTTTTACGGCGACGCCAATTATTCCGGCGGCTCGGTATTTGTGGACGACCTGAATCTCACCCAAGTGGCCGGCGGGCCTTACGGGAATATGAACATCGTGTGGAGCGATGAATTCAGCAGCAACACCATCAACAGCAGCCTCTGGACCTATGAGACCGGCGCCGGCGGCTGGGGCAACAACGAGCTGGAATATTACACCAGCCGCACCAACAACGCCTACGCCAGCGGCGGCTACCTCCATATCGCTGCCAAAAAGGAAGGGTACAGCGGCTCCAGCTACACCTCCGCCCGGATGAAATCCGAAGGCCTCTTCTCCTTCAAATACGGCCGCCTCGAATGGCGCGCCCAGCTCCCGACCGGCGTCGGCTTCTGGCCCGCCCTCTGGCTGATGGGCACCAACATCGCCACCATCGGCTGGCCCAACTGCGGTGAAATCGACGTCGTGGAAAACAACGGCAGCAATCCTCTGGACGACCAGGGCAGCCTGCATTCCGGCAGCGATGAGACCGCCCATTACACCTTCATCGACGGCACCTCCGTCACCAATTTCCACACCTACACCCTCGACTGGACCACCAACGCCTTCCTCTATTATGTGGACGGCCATCTCTACGAGACGCAGACCGGTTGGGGCACCTCTACCACGAACAGCTATCCCTTCCCGTTCAATCAGCCCTTCTTCATCCTCATGAACGTGGCCGTGGGCGGCAGTTACCTCGGCAACCCCGGCACCAACACCATCAACGCCGGCACCACCTTCCCCGGCGAAATGGTCGTGGACTACGTGCGCCTCTACGTCCCCACCGACCCGCTGAAAATCACCCTCAAAAAGACCGGGACCAACCTGCAATTAACCTGGCCCAGCAACGTCGTCTGCCATTTGCAGACCCAGTCCAACGCCATCCCCACCAGCCTCGGCACCAACTGGCTACCCGTCGCCACCACCACCAACCAGATAAACCTCCTCCCCGGCAAAGGCAGCGCCTTCTACCGCCTCACCTCGCCCTAACCGCCTTTACTCCGTGCCATTGGATGTTGGACGTTCGATGTTGGCTGTTGGCCGTTCCCCTTTGATCAGTTTTTGACCATGGTGGCCGTCCGCCAGGCCTATTGGATGTTTCCCCGTGCGATTTGATATTTGATACCACTTGCAGTTTAAAACTTCACTGTGATCCTCTTGCCTGCCGATTGTCCACGCCGGGCGCCAGCGGAGCGCGGCGTTCACGCCGCTTCAGCGTCCAAGCCACAGGCGGTCTGGCCCAAGCAAACACCTCGCTTCCTCGTACATTGAAGCGTGCTGAAACCCGCGCTCCATAAGAACCGGCCTAATTTGAACTTCACCGCCAATGCGCAGCGACGACGGCGCTTTGTAAAAACGCCCCTCGGGCCATTGGATGTTGGATGTTGGATGTTGGCTGTTTTGGTTTCCCTCTTATCCCGGTGCCCATCCGCCAGGACTGTTGGGCGCAGCTTTCAAAATCCTTTCCCGGGCCATGAACAATCAGCGCGTGGGACCCAACTGGAAAGCTGGAACCGGTTCCCCCTCTCCTCGGGGGAGACTTGAACCGTTTGGGAAACGGTTCAAGGAATTCGGCGGAGCCGGAGGTCCGCAGGGCCGAGCGAGCGGGCGCGAGCGAGTCCGCGCCGGGGTGAGGGCGAGCGTTAAACCAAATTTCTGGATGTTGGACGTTCGATGTTGGCTGTTGGATGTTCCCCTTTCTCCCGGTCCCGGTGACCATCCGCGAGGACCGATTTCAAATTTCAAATTTCAAATTTGAGATCCCCCCATTACCACCCTTCCGCCAGCCCCGCCTTTAATGCCGCCGCCAGCCGCTCATACTGCGGCAACGAATTATAAAGCTGCGCCGAAACCCGCACCCAGCGACGCGACGCGTCCGGCCAGGTCACCAGCGGCACCTCAATCCGATGCGCCTTTCGCAGCACCGTTTGCAACGCCCATTCATTAAACGGCAACTCCGGCACCATGCCAGCCGGAGCCGCCGGCAACGGCACCGTGGCCATCGACCCGATAAACGTGTCCGGACACGGCACCGCCACCGCCAGCGCGGCACATAACTGTTTGCGCGCCGCCAGCGCCAGCGCCCGGTTCCGCGCCATCACCGCCGGCCAGCCTCCCGGCAATTGTGATTCCATGAACCGGAACGCCGCCGACAGACTCAACACCGCCGCCGGATCCCACGTCCCCGCCCAATCAAATTCCAGCCAGAACCGCGAGCGATCCTGCCGCCGCGAGTTCGCCCCGTGACTAATCGTCAGCGGCCGGATCGGCGCCTGCCGGTCTTTCCGCACATGCAGCAGCGCCACCCCCTTCGGCGTGCACAGCCATTTATGACAATTGCCCGTGTAATACGTGGCCCCGAGCGCATTCAGATTCAGCGGCACCTGCCCCGGCGCATGCGCCCCATCAATCAGCGTATCCACCCCGCGCCGGTTCAATTCGGCCACCAGCCCGGCCAGCGGCAGCACGCAACCCGTCTGACTCGTCACATGGTCAATCAGCACCAGCCGCGTGCGCGGAGTAACAGCGGCCAGGATCGGCGCGAACAAGTCCGCCTCCGTCTGAAAAGGAAACGGCATCGCCACCACCACCACCCGCGCGCCCGCACGCTCCGCCACATAATTGAGCGCATTGCGACACGCATTATATTCCTGATCCGTCACGATCAGCTCATCCCCCGGCGCCACCGCCAGCGACCGCAGCACCGTGTTCACCCCCGTCGTGGCATTGTTCACGAACACCAAGTCCGCCGCCTCGGCCCCGATAAACGCCGCCAGCTCGGCGCGCACCGCATCCAGCCGCGGCTCAATCTCCCGCACCAGAAAATCCACCGGTCGCTGCTCCAACTGCGCCCGCCAATCCGCCTGCGCCGCCAGCACCGGCCGCGGGCACGCCCCAAAAGAACCGTGATTGAGAAAAGTGATGGCCGGATCCAGCAGCCACTGCTGCGGATCCGCCGCCGGAAGATTCAACAAAGCGTCAGGAACATTCAAAGCACAACTAAATTAAACGACCCGCCGCCAAAGTCATTTTCAATTTTCAAATGCGAATGGCCAATTGGGACTCGCGTGAACCGCAGAAAGTTAATGTGTTCTGGAAAGACAAGGCCGAGGCAGCTGACTCGAATTTGCATCACGCGTTTTCCCACGCTTGGACAAGTCGAGGCTCAGTTTTTGGTGTGCCGGTTACAAAAGCAGCCTGCAAAAGCTGCAAATCAACGTCGCATTCTTTTCCCTTATCTTTCGTTTCTGAGGCGGAAAAAGTTTGCCATTGTAGTTGGGTTGTTTCAGGTGTCCAAATTTGGTTTTACGAACCTCTAAAATCAGTTATATTTCCGCTGCTGGCGAAATTAAATGGCTGGGGCAGGACTTGAACCTGCATCATGTGCCCTTCGTATGAGCCGCTCTATCCATTTGAGCTACCCAGCCTCCCCCCGCAAACATTACTTGCGGGGAAATTTTTTATTTGCTTCGTACTGGAAACCGAAACTTCTGAGTGCTTTTTAGAGCCAGCTTGGATGGAGATGGCTCAATCGTCTTTACAGTTCCTCCGTCTTGGACCGGCTCTGGAAGCACAGGGGCAGTTTTTTCTTCAAAGTCCCGCATGCCATATTCTGCCATGAGCTCCAAAATGCAGTTGTAAATTTTTTCATCAAAACCTGGCGTATTCTCTGCCTTATGCCGTTTAAGTATTAGGTGCGGATTGGGAATTAAAACGCAACTGATGTCACCATGCCTGCCTGAGGCGATTTTAATAAATCCAAGTTCATCGAGCTTTTTCATCCGCTCCTTCCATGTCCGCTCACTGGTATGTCCAGAATAGCCTGCGGCTGAAATCAAATTATGCCTGCTAGTCATTTCCACAATAGATTCAGAAATACAATTGCACCATAATGCAAAATAGGTTTCAGCAGCAGATGACCCCTTAGAAAGCGCACGGATAGAGTGAAGCACCAGCGGCATAGTGCGCGGCGTCAAGCACCACCCCTGATTTGATGCCACCCATAGTTCACTGACCGGCGTATCCATGAATAATAAATTACGCTGGATTTCGCGGCGCATATCTGCCTTCGTCTTTTTCTTTAGATTTGCCATTGCGCTATAACTATCTGGCAAATCACCTTAAATTGCAATTGTTTTTGCGACTCTAATCGAATATGGAAAGCACAAAAGTGTCCGTGATGGGTTGTCTGATTCTGATATACATAAACATTTTTCAGTTATATTTGTCGCCGATCATCTCATCTCTAATATTTATAATCAATGACTTACGAATTTTTAGTATTCCCCTGTATTCCTCGTAATCCTCTGTATTCCTCGTAATCCTTGTAATGTTCTCCTCGTTAATAAAATTCGGCTTTTATTTTAAATTGTTTTTTTGCCGTTTGCCCTACTTGAACTCTTAAAGACATCATTGTATCTAAGTCTGATAAAATCATGATTCGCCCGATTCATAAAGGGTAAAGGGGTCAGTCAATAGTATTGCTCTATTTCCTCATCCTCAACGCATTCCCCTCCTCCGTGTCTCCGCGTTTATTCCCTTTCGGATGGGCACTAATGGCGCTGAAGCCCTAGCCGGCGAATTCAGCCAACTTCTTGGCTTTCGGGAAATGCCCTGGTCACAGAAAAAATGCCATAAAAGTAAAAGGGTCAGTCAATAGTATTGCTCTATTTCCTCATCCTCAACGCATTCCACCTCCTCCGTGTCTCCGCGTTTATTCCCTTTCGGATGGGCACTAATGGCAAAGCAGCCCTCGCCTGCGAATTCAGGCAACTTCTTGGCTTTCAGGAAATGCCCTGGTCACAGAAAGAACGCCAGATAAATGGAAACGGCGAGACCAGTGACCGCCAGAAATCCGGCGATTACCAGGGGGAAGGCGGTTCCATAAGCCTGCTTGCATTCGCCTCGGTCCAGCGCTTTGGTGTAATGACGATGCCGGATGGCGGCAAAGATGTTTACCATGATGCCCGCCACGATCAGGGCAATCCCAACGGGGAGGGAAAGTCCGCTGTCATGCTGGGGAACGACCATATTATTGCCGTGCGCCATTTCACGCAAAAACAGGCCGAAGCGGGCAACCACAAATCCAAACCCCATGAACGCAATGCCGGTTCTGATCCAGGCCAGGAAGGTGCGTTCCGCCGCCATATAAATCCGCGGATCCGTCGGCGCCTCTGGCATCTCATTCATGCTCACGAATATAGCTCAAAATCCCAGCCCGTGAAAGCGCAGATATCCCCCCCCATCCGTGTTAATCCGTGCCCATCCGTGGTTAAAAAAATTGGGTCCAGCGTCACGCTGGAAAAAATCTTCGTTTTTGACCCTCACAAGAATGCGTCTTTAACGATAAAACATTGGCCTTTTCCCGGATTGGGGAAATTTTCCCATGCCGTTTCCGACCTACCCC
>CAIJGS010000137.1 GCA_903820285.1 uncultured Verrucomicrobia subdivision 3 bacterium
TGCGCCAGCGGCGACTGGTGCGGGATTACGAAACCACCGAGTCCAGTGCCGAGGCTTGGATCTATATCGCCATGATCCGAATCCAACTCCGCCGACTGGCTTGATTCCTCAGTTTTCATGACTTTTCAGACGCACTCTTACTACAAAAAACAAACAGTCAATCTAAACTATTGGTAATGGCTGAACTCGGAGTTCTCATCGCCACTGCTAATTTTCCGACTTCACGAATCTTTATCCTTCACGAGACAACGGATCACATATTAGACCGGGGTTAGTTCTGCATACTTTCACAGCATCCTCCTAAAAACCCGTTTTTGGCCAGACAAAATTCACCCCGGTCGGATTTGCCGTTTGCCCCCATGATTTGATTGCCCAATGCCCCCGTTTCCTTTAAAACAAGGCAGATTTCATGGCCACGCTTGTATTTGATATTGAAACGTCCGGGCTCCCCGTCGATCTCTTCGACGAGTCCCAGCAGGAATACCTATTCCGCGACGCCAACAAACTCGAGGACCCCGTCGCCCGCGAGGCCAAGCGCCACGAACTCACCCAGTTCATGAGCCTGTGGCCCTTCACCTCCCAGGTCGTCTGCATTGCCATGCTCAATGCCGAAACCCTCCGTGGCCAGTCCCTCTTCGTCGCTGAAGACTATGAGGATGACGCCAGCGAAGGCGGCCCCGTGGAATTCGTCCCCTGCGCCGACGAAATCGAATTGCTCACCGCCTTCTGGGACGTCGCCAAGCACTACGACAGTGTGGTCACTTTCAACGGTCGCGGCTTTGATATTCCGTTCGTCTATCTCCGTTCCGCGCAGTTAAATGTCCCCATCTCCAAGAAGAACTGGCTGGGCTACCGCTATTCCACGGAACCCCATTGCGACCTCGCCGAACAGCTCACCTTTTACGGCGTGAGCGGCCGGGACGGCGCCGCCCGCCGGTTTAATCTCGATTTCTACTGCAAAGCTTTCGGCATCGAATCGCCCAAGAGCCACGGCATCACCGGCAATGATGTTCCAACCCTCATGGCCGAGGGCAGATACCGCGACATCGCCGAATACTGCGTCCGCGATGTCCGCGCCACGGTGGAACTTTATCGCATCTGGAAAGATCGTCTGGCCGGCATCAAATGATTTGCCAACCCGAAATTTTTCGCTAGAACTATTCGCCTGATGTCAGAAGTCAAAATCCTGGTTTGTTTTGCGGTTAAGGAAGAAGCCGCCCCTTTCCGCCGCCTCGCGGAAGGGCGCGAGTACATTGCCATCGTTGTCTCCGGCGTCGGCCGCGACAACGCCGAACGCACCGTCACCGCCGAATTGAACCGCTACCGCCCCGACTTTGTCCTCACCTGCGGCTTTGCCGGCGGCCTGAACCCCTACCTGACGAGCGGCAGTGTCATCTTTGAAACCGATGACGACCGCCTGCGCGGCAAACTCTTCGCCGCCGAGGCCCGCCCCGCGCGCTTTTTTTGCTCCGGCAAAATCGCCACCACCGCCGCCGAAAAGAAGTCATTGTTCGACCTCACCGCCGCCGATGCCGTGGAAATGGAATCCGAAGTGATCCAGGCCATCTGCTGGAAACGAAAAATCCCCTGCGCCACCGTCCGCGTCATTTCTGATACTTCCTCGGAAAATCTGCCCTTGGATTTCAACCTCCTCGCCAAGGCCGACCAAAACCTCGACTACGCCAAGCTCATCACCGCCATCATCCGGCATCCCTCGGTGATCAGCCCCCTCCTGAAACTGGCCAAGACCACCCAGATTGCCGCCGCTAACCTTGCCCAAGTGCTGGAAAAAGTAGTTAAATCGTAAATGCCGGACGAGTTGGTGAGAGGCAGGAATGCGGTTGGATTGGTTTCCGGTCAGAGAGGCAAGACATGCCGATCGGGGCCGCAACCGCGTTGCGGTTGGAGAAATTTGTTGCGCATACCCAGGGTAGCTCGTTCCTCGCAACCCTGGGCTTCGGGCCGGAATCCCGTTGGGATTCTCGGGGCATTGGATGTTGGGCGTTCGGCGTTGGATGTTTTTTCCATCCTCAACCTTCTACCTTCGCCCATGCCGCTTTACAACCGCCAGGCCACCTTCCCACCCACCACCGTCGCCACCGCGCGCCCCTTTAGCTTCCACCCAAAAAACGGATTGTTCTTCGACTTGCTCGCCGATTCACTCACCGCCGGCACCCATTCCAACTCGGGATCAAACACCGTCACATCCCCATCCACACCCACGCTCAACGTGCCCTTCGGCAGATTCAGCAGCCGCGCGGGATTTACCGTGTACTTGGCAATCATGTCCGGCAGGGAAATCCGCTTGGTATGTACCAGTTGCATGAGCGACCACGCCAGCTCCACTTCGAGGCCCGTGATGCCAAACGGCGCATAATCAAACTCCACTTCCTTCTCGTAATCACAATGCGGGGCGTGATCACTGCACAAAACCTCAATCGTGCCGTCCGCCAAGCCTTCGAGAATCGCCTCCCGATCCGCCGCTGACCGAAGCGGCGGGTTCATTTTGAAATTTGTATCATACGCCGGCCACTGCGGCAGCGCCGCGCCCTGTGTGGCCGCGAGTGACTGGCCATCCTTGCTCCAGAATTTTTCGCTCCCCGCCACCGCCGCATCTGTCAGCGTAAAATGGTGCGGACATGCCTCGCCCGAAATCGTCACCCCGCGCTTCTTTGCCTCACGCAGTAGTTTTACGCTCCCCGCCGCGCTCAGATGCTGGCAATGAATCTTCGCCCCCGTCAGCTCCGCCAGTAAAATGTTCCGCGCCACGATCATCTCTTCGCCCGCCGACGGCCAGCCGCGCAACCCCAGCACCACGTTCCAATAGCCCTCGTGCATCACCCCGTCCGTCACCAGCGAATAATCCTGGCAATGATCCATCACCGGCAGGTCAAACATCTTCGCGTACTCGCATGCCCGGCGCATCAAATCATTGTTCTGGATGCAATGGCCGTCATCGGTGATCGCCACCACGCCCGCCTTCTTGAGCCCGCCAATCGGCGCCAGTTCCTCACCCGCAATGCTCTTCGTAATCGCACCAGTGACAAACACATTCACCGATCCCTCGCGCTCCGCGCGTTCCCGGATCAGCGCCACCGTCCCTGCGGAATCAATCGACGGCGACGTGTTCGGCATGCATACCACGGAAGTGAAACCCCCGCGCGCTGCGGCCGCCGTACCCGATGCCACATTCTCTTTGGCCGTCTGGCCCGGCTCGCGCAAATGCACATGCAAATCAATCAGCCCTGGCGACACCACTTTGCCCGTGCAATCCAGCGACACCACCCCCGCCGGCGCGGCCAGCTTGGGCCCCACCGCGGCGATTTTGCCGTCCACAATCAGGACATCGGCAATGGAATCAAAATTATTGGCGGGATCAACGACGCGACCGCCGGTCAGAAGCAGCGAATTCATCGGGACGATTTTAGCGACCGCAGATTGACAAGGCAAGGCCAGCCGATATGATTTGGGAACACCTCGCGGGTGTAGTTCAATGGTAGAACGGCAGCCTTCCAAGCTGCATACGTGGGTTCGATTCCCATCACCCGCTCCATTCCCCACTTTAGCCAATAAAATCAATGGTTTGGCGAGTATTGAAGCTTCAAAAAAACGCTACCTGCTAACACTAGCTGCCAACTTTGCCTAGCATTTCCACTATGTTTTGGGATGCTGAAGATGTCACGATGATGTGATTTTTTGAAGCTGCGGCCCGGCTCGTAAGCCAGTTCATTTCGACACTATCCCCACAATGAAATGAATCAAAGCCTGTATCGTTTCCAATATGAAGGAAACCAGTAAAACGAGGCAGACCGCCTGCCAGACTAGCCGGAAGGGAATCCGGTTGAAGCCACCGCAGGCCGGGCAGAACACCGCATGAACACTAACAACCTTGCTGCAATCACCGCAAGGCCGCAGGCTGGTCGGAATCGACGGCGCGGGCTTCTTGTGTTTGGGTATCAAAAGCCGCGTCTGCTGGCCACACGACGGGCAAGGGACAAACTCGTTTGCGTTCTCGACATCAAACTCAATGTTTGTCCCGCAGTGCTGGCAAGGTGTTTTCGTTAACATGCCGCCCTAATTGCCACCGCCGGGGCAGGTTGGCAACTCAATTCACCGCCGCGCCCAAAGCCAGTAAGGGGCGCAACCCAGGACTTCGCGCAGTGTCGCACCGGGGTTTTCCTTTCGGCCGGCAATGACGCATCCGTCCCGCTTCATCCACTTGGAAAGGGAAGAAACGCTAAGTCGACCTGCAACCAGGCCAAATAAGGTCAGCGAGATTGTTGCGACCCCTCCCATTGATTTCTCATCTCCGCACAGTTGGGTCTGGCATTTGAAATGAATTCTTCAATTCAGCGTAGCTAAGTCCGGCTAGCCGTGCAGCCTCAGCAATATCAGTAGTATAAATGTGATATAGCCCGTCCTCCTCAGACGTGTCCCCAAAATCCCTGCAAACCAGATAGCCCAAGCAATTGAAATTCTCGTTATGCACTATCTGAACATGAGCGTGTTCTTGGTCTTGCACAGTCATTGTTCCTGGAAGGTGCCTGGAAAGACGCAGTCCAGAAACCACCTCATTCGGTACTAAACGGGATATGTGTTTTGTCTCTAAGAGTGCGTCTGAAAAGTCATGAAAACTGAGGAATCAAGCCAGTCGGCGGAGTTGGATTCGGATCATGGCGATATAGATCCAAGCCTCGGCACTGGACTCGGTGGTTTCGTAATCCCGCA